>NZ_JBIMRC010000010.1:0-174426 GCF_043945575.1 Enterobacter cloacae complex sp. 2024EL-00214
AATTTGCCTGGCGGCTTTAGCGCGGTGGTCCCACCTGACCCCATGCCGAACTCAGAAGTGAAACGCCGTAGCGCCGATGGTAGTGTGGGGTCTCCCCATGTGAGAGTAGGGAACTGCCAGGCATCAATTAAGAAGAACCCCGTACCGGAAGGTGCGGGGTTTTTTGCTCTGGATTTTCGCGATCCCCCTCCCTGAAGCTTTCTCACCTTTCTCCTAATCCATTATCCTGCTAATAAAATATGTGATCATCGTCTCGTTGTTGTTTATAACAAAATAATAACATTTCATTTACGAAACAATCGAGTCAATACGGGTCTCAGTACGCCACTGTTTATGGCAGGAGTATAATCACAATGTCAGAAAGCATTACATCGCGCGGGACGCTGGTTAACAGTGATACCCGACGAAGGGTATGGGCTATTATTAGCGCTTCATCCGGGAACCTGGTTGAATGGTTCGACTTCTACGTCTACTCATTTTGTTCACTCTACTTCGCCCACATTTTCTTCCCGTCCGGGAACACAACGACTCAGCTACTTCAGACCGCTGGAGTTTTTGCCGCAGGGTTCTTAATGCGCCCAATTGGCGGCTGGTTATTCGGTCGTATTGCCGATCGTCGTGGACGTAAAACATCGATGCTGATCTCGGTCTGTATGATGTGTCTGGGATCGCTGGTGATAGCCTGTTTGCCCGGTTATGATGCCATTGGTACGTGGGCTCCAGCATTGCTGTTACTGGCTCGTTTATTCCAGGGACTGTCCGTTGGGGGAGAATATGGGACCAGTGCTACTTACATGAGTGAAATTGCAATCGAAGGTCGTAAAGGTTTTTACGCCTCTTTCCAGTACGTCACGCTCATCGGTGGACAACTTCTGGCCATCCTTGTTGTGGTGATCCTCCAGCAAATCCTGACCGACAGCCAGCTTCATGAATGGGGATGGCGAATTCCTTTCGCAATGGGGGCGGTGCTGGCGGTTGTTGCGCTTTGGCTGCGTCGCCAGTTAGATGAAACCTCGCAAAAAGAGGTCAGGACGCTGAAGGAAGCTGGATCGCTCAAAGGGCTATGGCGTAACCGCAAAGCGTTCCTGCTGGTTCTCGGTTTCACCGCTGGAGGCTCGCTCAGTTTTTACACTTTCACCACCTATATGCAAAAGTATCTGGTGAACACCACGGGAATGCACGCTAACGTCGCAAGCGTAGTGATGACTGCTGCGCTGTTTGTCTTTATGCTCATACAGCCAATTATCGGCGCACTTTCCGATAAAATAGGCCGTCGCACGTCGATGCTAATTTTTGGTGGACTGTCCACCTTATGTACCGTACCTATTTTGTCTGCGCTTCAGCATGTCTCCTCACCGTATGCAGCATTTGCCCTGGTCATGCTGGCAATGATGATTGTCAGTTTCTACACCTCAATCAGCGGGATACTGAAAGCGGAGATGTTCCCGGCACAGGTTCGTGCTCTGGGTGTAGGGCTTTCTTATGCAGTGGCGAACGCACTGTTTGGCGGGTCGGCTGAGTATGTTGCTCTGTCGCTTAAATCATGGGGAAGCGAAACGACATTCTTCTGGTACGTTACGGCGATGGGGGCGTTGGCTTTCATTGTATCCCTGATGCTTCATCGCAAGGGTAAAGGTATCCGCCTTTAGTAATGTGCCATCTGCCACACGGTATAGCCGGTGGTTGCGCCGGCGACATCCCAGGCAAAATCTTTCCAGCTCCAGCCGCTCCCTGCAGGGCGGCTATCCCAAATTTCTTTAGACGCCCCCAGGCTGATTGAGAACATCAGGCCGATGGCTGCGCTACGATCCCGGCTATAACCCTGGTGTTGCGCGTACTCATTACCTGCAGCGGACAACATAGCAGAAGCGATAAAGTGTTGCGCTTTATCCTGACCAGACCAGCTATCGTTAGCCATATGGCTGCATCCGGTCAGATAAAAGGTGGCTAGCAGGAGAGTGGTTCGCATTAACAGGCTCCATAAAAAAGCCCTGTCGATGACAGGGCCTGAGCATTACAGAATACGGCTGATAAGGCGGTCGATACGGATCCGCCGTAAACGACGAATCAGTTTACGGACTTTCACCGGATAATCGGCGATGCTCTGTAGATCGCGGTAATGACGAACCGTAGTCGTATGAGTGCGAATAAGTTCCAGCTCACGTTCACGCTTAGCGGCTAATTCATGTTTTGGATCGTGGATAAGAATGGCATTTTCCAGATCCAGACGCCAGGCGCGAGGGTTCAGGTTATTCCCGGTCAATAACATCCATTCATCATCGACCCACATTCCTTTGAGATGATAGGTGTTGTCATCATCTTTCCACAAACGAACAACCAACTGGTCGGTGTTCACATAATACTGTAAACGACTCAGGAAACGACGAAGGTTAATCTCATAGAGATAGGGCAGTGCACCGATGATTTTGAACGGTTGATCTTCCGGGATAAAGAAGTCATTTGCCGTTTTATCACCGACGATGATCTCTACCTTCTTACCATCACGCAGCAGCTGAATGATGTTGCGTACCAGAACGGCTGGAAGGTTAAAGTATGGCGTGCAGATGGTGAGTTTTTGCTCAGCGCACGGCATTAAATGGAAGATCGTTTTGTTCAGCAGGCTCGATTTACCTAACCCCACCAGTGGCGTAACGGATAACTCTTCGTTATTTGCATCACCCTGGAAGTAATAAACCGCGTCACGAAGCTCCTGTCGGAACGAGCGAACATCGTTTTTGATTTCCGGGCTCTTGGGGCGATGGGGATCATCAAGACGATTTACGCCGCGACCATGAACCAGGTTTTTATCAACCCAGTTAAACATGATATCGGCCATTTGCGGATTGCGGATCAGATGATAACGGTCATAACGGTATTTATCGAGCTGATGGAGGTAAACATCATTCAGGCTCGCGCCGCTATAGAGGACGCTATCATCGATGATAAATCCTTTGAAATGCAGTACGCCGAGCGCCTCACGGGTATTCACGGGGACGCCATAGACCGGAACATCGACGCCAGGGTTCTCCTGAGCCGTACGGCAATACCAGTCAGCATTTGTATTTGAAGCGACAGCGCCAATACGGCCACGCTGCGCGCGGTGCCAGTCAACCAGAACGCGTACATCCAGTTCCGGACGCTGACGTTTGGCCTCATAGAGCGCATTCAGGATCCCGCGCCCACCTTCATCTTGTTCAAGATACAGCGCGACAACGCAGATACGTCGCGTCGCACTGGCTATCTTTTCCAGAAGCATCTCCCGAAAATGAGCGGGAGCGTAAAAGAACTCTACATCATCAACTGACTGAGAAATCTTCGGTAGTTGAGCAAGGTGTTGTTGATGTTTATTACGCTTAAATTTTGACAACATCACAGTGCGTTTCTTCTCTGTTCATTGAAGGGTTGTCTGTACCATGCAAACAACATAAGCAGACAATGATACCACCAGTACCGTCCAAAGTGGTTAACATTTCCAGTAGCTTACTCTTGTTTGTCCGCTGATGTCAGCCTGAGCGACAGGGCAACAATCCCTTCGTCCAGTTGAATATCAACGTCAAATCCAAGTTTTCGCGCCAGGGTCACCATACCGCGATTGTTAGGCATAGTAATGCCATTCAGGCGTAACAATCCGTGATCGCGCGTATAACTGATGAGTTTTTCCAGCAGCCGCCGTCCCAGACCCAGACCTTTTAAATCAGAACGTACCAGCACGGCAAATTCCGCATCGACATTATCCGGGTCGGAAATAGCGCGCGTCACGCCGAGGATCTCATCTCCCTGATCGGTACGACGAACGGCCACAAACGCCATTTCTCGATCGTAGTCGATCTGGGTCATATTGGCTAAATCGTCATGGGTAAATTCATTGATTTCGCTAAAGTAGCGATAGTAAAGATCCTCTTTGGTGACCTGAGAGATAAACACCCGCAATTGCGGTTCGTCTTCCGGCAGGATGGGACGAAAGAGCGCACGCTCTCCGTTTTTCATCTCTACCCACTCTTCAAGTTGCAAAGGATACGGACGGATCGCGAGACGACTTTCTCTGTCTCCTTCGAAAGGCGCAATATCCAGCGTGACGTCCAGCGCCGTAAACTCATTGCCGGAGGCGAGCAGCGGATGAATGTCCAGCCGTTGGATCTCTGCGCAATCGACAATCAGGTTAGAAACCTGTACCAGAAACTGGCTTAACCCGGCAATATCGAGTGGACGCAGGGCACTTCGGCCACGGATTTTCTTGCTTTTTATCGCCTGAATAACCAGGTATCGCGCCAGGTTCATATTGAGCGGCGGTAAAGCGACCACCGCCTGTTCCTCTGGACGCCAGTCAACGCCGCCTTCTCCCAGCATGATGAGCGGACCAAATACGGGATCGTGCTCAACCACCACCCGCAGCTCCTGAGCACCCGCACGGTTGGCCATGCTCTGCACCAGTAGCCCGTGGATCCTCGCCTGTGGCCAGGCCATCTTAGCGCGATCGATAATGGCCTCTGCCGCCTGCTGCACTTCCGCCGCCGTGCGCAGGTACAACATCACCCCCTGAATATCCGACTTATGCGGGATATCGGGCGAGCGGAGCTTCAGGGCGACCGGGTAGCCAATCTGCTCGGCAATATGAACCGCTTCGGCACTGTCGCTGGCAATCCACGTTGGCAGCGTTTGCATCCCATAGCTGCCAAGAATAGGTTGCACCTCGTGAGTATCAAGCGACGTAGCGCCTTCTTCGATAGCCTGCTGTAACAGCCTGTGGACATCGACGGAATTCGCCATCAGGTTACCGGGTAATGCAGGCGTTTCACGCAGTTGCTTCTGGTTCCGGCGGTACTCCACCATATGCATAAATGCGGTAATGGTGCCTTCCGGCGTGCGATATGTTGGTAGCCCGGCTTCACTGAACAGACGTCGTGCCTCCTGAGAGGAAAATTCGCCGCACCAGTTGGTCAACAGGGTGACGTATTTACCGCGAGGATGGTTCCGTACTGCCTCAATCAGCGCACGCGCACTTTCACTGCCTGGTGCTACTGCGCTGGGTGAATGGATAATCATCAGCGCATCAAAGTCCTGGCTATCCAGTAAAATGGATATGGCCTTGATATAGCGTTCGCTGCTGGCATCATCTCGCAAATCGAGTGGGTTGCCGGGCGAAACGCTTGCCGGTAAAGCCTCACTCAGGCGCTGCAGCGTCTCTTCCCCCAGTGTTGCCAGCTTGCCATTGCGCAGCCATAGCTCATCCAGGGCCAGTGCTGCCGGGGCTGCACCATTGCTGACTATCATGAGTTTTTCGCCGCGTAACGGGCGCATATGGCTCAGCGTTTCAACTGCGGAAAAAAGCTCATGCGTATCCTGAACACGCAGCAAACCTGCACGCTGAATGGCGGCATCCCACGCAGGATCCATGCCTGAATGTGAGTGCAGAAGCCGTTGGGCGGCCGGGCTACGGCCGCTTTTGATAACCAGGATTGGCTTATTGCGGGACGCGCTACGTGATGCAGACACAAAACGGCGGGTATCACTGAGGTGCTCAAGATAGAGAAGAATGGCGCTGGTCTTGCTATCACGTGCCAGAAAATCCAGCAGTTCATCGACATCGATATCCAGGCTGTCACCCAGTGCGATGAAATAGGAAAACCCCATCTCCCTCTGTTGTGCCCAGTCGAGGATCGTGTTTGATACGGCGGCCGACTGGGAAATAAAGGCGAGTTTACCTTTGCTGATGGGTACCGGGGAGAAACTGGCATTCAGTCCCTGCCAGGGCGCGAGCAGACCCAGACTGTTGGGGCCAAGAATGCGCATCTGGTAGCGGCTGGCACATGCCAACAGCTCAGGTTGTTGTTCAGGAGGAGACGAAAGGATAATACAGGTTTTACATCCTTTCTTGCCAAGCGATTCCAGCAGCTCCGGATTACGTTTCGCGTGCGTACACAGAACGGCAAGGTCGGGTACAAAAGGCAGGCTTTGTACATCTGGCCATGCCAGTACACCCTGAACGGCTTTATACGTGGGCGTAACGGGCATGACGGGGCCATTAAATCCACCCGCCAGCAGGTTGCGCATCATCAGATAACCTGCGCGGTCTGGTTTCATTGATGCACCAATAACGGCAATGGATTTAGGACGTAATAGCGCTTCTAACCCTCGCTGGCTCATGCAACTCTCCTGTGAATGCAAGCGGCCTGATGATTTTAAACGTTTTCCGTCTCCGTTGCTGTGATGCTGCCCTTATGAACGGTTTTTCCCGCCAGATAGCGCTCACGGAAACAGGAGAAATGGTTGCCCAGTGCGCTGGCTGCGGTGGTGTCCCCAGCCAGATCCAGAAGCGCAATCGCCACTTCAGCCGTGCAATATTGACCGTCAGCATGGGCTTCACGTAAGCGATAGGTCGAGACCCGAGACAGATCCACTGAGATCACTGGTAGCGCATCAAGATACGGGCTTTTACGGAACATTTTGCGTGCTTCGGTCCAGGTGCCGTCCAGCATAATAAACAGCGGGGGTTTACCTGATGGCGGAGTGGAAAGCACCTGACGCTGTTCTCCGGCATAGGAGGCCGGAAAAACAACCATCGGCTGATAGTCCGGGCTGGCGACCAAATCGAGCAGCGCCTGAGGCGGCTCCGTGCGTGACCACTGAAATGCGGCGGTATCTGGCAGAATATCGGCGATAAGACGACCCGTATTGCTGGGTTTCATCGGTTCGGTATCGAACATGACCAGACAAAAACGGCTCTCCGCCGAGCTCGGGGCCAACGTCTCGCATAAACAAACTTTAAGCGGCAGCAGGCAGCGCTGGCAGCGGCGAATACGGTTGCCACGGGCAAGGAAAGGGCGAGTGGCGCGCGCAAGGCGTTCGGCACGTAGTTGAAGGACAGCGTTATCAGTCATGAGCGAAATACAGGGGGAAAACCCCATTTTCGCAGAGGCAGGAACGGGGCACAAGATGTGCCCCGCGAATGTTACAGCGATTCGTTTAACCAGCTTTCAAAAGGGGCCTTCGGTACTGCACCGTTAAGCATATCGATGACTTCACCATTCTTGAAAATCATAATGGTCGGGATGCTGCGAATGCCAAAACGCGCGCTGAGCTCGCGTTCCGCCTCGGTGTTCACTTTAACGAAACGCATCTTTCCGCTACGCTCTTCGGCGACATCTTCAAAGATGGGCGCAAAGCTACGACATGGGCCACACCACGGAGCCCAGAAATCGATAACCACAGGAAGATCGTCCTTGAGGAGTTTGTCCAGCGTAGCACCCGTAGCGTTAATGACATCACCATCAAACAATTCATGGCCACAACGCCCGCATTTCGCACCATCATCAATCCGATCGTCCGGAATGCGATTAAGAGCCTGACAGTTGGCACATACGGTATTCATAACTAACCTCTGATAGAGCCGTGGGACAGCGGCAGAACGCCGATAATGTTTCTAATATGTTACATATTATCAATGAGCCCGTGTGAAACGACAATGCGTTTTATTCAATGAGAACAATAGTCGCAGGCTTTTGTACGAAATTATGGCTATGCGCTGACACATCGGGTAATCTGCGCGCTTCGCGCAGCGCTGGTGGAGAAAAGCATGAACGACGAAATGAAAAACAAAAGCGGCAAGGTCAAAGTGATGTATGTCCGCAGTGATGATGACTCTGATAAACGCACCCAAAATCCGCGTACCGGAAAAGGTGGCGGGCGTCCGGCGTCTTCTCGTGCAGACGGTGGCCGTCGCCCCGCCCGCGATGACAGAAATAACCGCGGTGATGACCGCAAACGTGATGACCGTAAGCGTGACGATCGCAAACGCGATGACCGTCCACGTGATGACTTCTCACGTGATAACTCATCCCCGTGGCGTACCGTTTCTCGCGCCCCTGGCGATGAAACGCCAGAAAAAGCCGATCACGGCGGTATCAGCGGTAAGAGCTTTATCGACCCGGAAGTGCTGCGTCGTCAGCGTGCGGAAGAGACCCGTGTGTACGGCGAAAACGCCTGTCAGGCCCTGTTCCAGAGCCGTCCTGAATGCATCGTCCGTGCCTGGTTTATCCAGAGCGTAACCCCGCGCTTTAAAGAAGCGCTGCGCTGGATGGCGGCCAACCGTAAAGCCTACCATGTGGTTGACGATGCCGAACTGACCAAAGCGTCCGGCACTGAACACCACGGTGGCGTGTGCTTCCTGATCAAAAAACGTAACGGTACCACCGTTCAGCAGTGGGTCAGCCAGGCGGATGCCGATGACTGCGTACTGGCGCTGGAAGATGTGGGCAACCCGCATAACCTGGGCGCGATGATGCGTAGCTGTGCACACTTTGGCGTGAAAGGTGTACTGCTACAGGATGCTGCACTGCTGGAATCTGGTGCGGCGATCCGTACTGCCGAAGGTGGTGCTGAGCACGTACAACCGATCACCGGTGACAGCGTACTGGATGCCATTGAGCAGTTCCGTAAAGCGGGTTACTCCATCGTAACCACTTCCAGCCATGCCGGTACGCCGCTGTTTAAAGCAACGCTGCCGCGTAAAATGGTGCTGGTGTTAGGTCAGGAGCGCGATGGTCTGTCTGATGCTGCGCTGTCCAGTGCGGACCTGAGCGTCTCTATCGACGGAACTGGCAATGTGGAAAGTCTGAACGTTTCCGTGGCAACTGGCGTACTGCTGGCTGAATGGTGGCGTCAGAATAAAGCATAAGCATTTGTGCTTTTTGTATGCCCGGCTCTCCGGGCATACAAAACAAATTACTCGCTTTCAGCCGGTAGCACAGGCATCCAGTCAATCGGCGTTTCGCCACGTTTTTCCAGCCATTCATTCGCCAGTACAAAGTGATTACTGCCAAAGAAACCGCGATGCGCTGACAGCGGTGATGGGTGTGGTGCTTTCAGCACATGGTGACGCTGTCGGTCGATAATCGCCCCTTTTTTCTGCGCGTGAGAACCCCAGAGTAAAAATACTACCCCTTCACGATGTTCATTGATCAGGCTGATGACTTTATCGGTAAAGGTTTCCCAGCCCAGACTGGCGTGGGAATGGGCCTGACCTGCACGGACGGTTAATACGGTGTTCAATAACAGCACACCCTGGTGCGCCCAGCTTTCCAGATAACCATGATTTGGCCGGGTAAACCCGGGCAGGGTGCCTTCAAGCTCTTTATACATATTCAGAAGTGAAGGCGGAATGGCAATGCCCGGACGTACGGAAAACGCCAGACCATGCGCTTGTCCCGGCCCGTGATAAGGATCCTGTCCGAGGATAACCACCTTCACATCACTCAGTTCGGTATAGCGAAAGGCGTTAAAAACATCTTTTTGTGGCGGGTAAATTGTCTGGCCAGATTGCCGTTCAGCGGCAACGGTACTGAGGGTATTGATAAAATAGGGCTGCTGTTTCTCTGCTGCCAGCACGTCGTGCCATGTTAAAGGTGTTGTCATCTCGCTCTCCTGCGAATCTCAATCTGCGCTTAGCTTACCCGTTAAAACCCGGTGCGCAAAATTCCACGCTGAAAATGCGTCTAAGTGACTAAATTCATTTTGAAAATATACAAAATAAGTTGAATTGGTAAAGTGTCTAAATTGATCTGAAGCAATAAATTCAAACCACACTCTTTATGTGGTTGGTGTTTTTGTTGATTTAAATCAATAAATCACCCATGCCTGAATGATATATATACACACAAGCAACAATGGTTTTACCAATTGGCCGCGAGAGGCCGACACCCGTTACTGTAGCCTAAGGGAGGCATCACATGATTACAGGTATCCAGATTACTAAAGCTGCAAACGACGATCTGCTCAACTCTTTCTGGCTGCTGGACAGCGAGAAAGGTGAAGCACGCTGTGTAGTAGCAAAAGCAGGTTTTGCGGAAGATGAAATTGTGCCAGTCAGCAAACTGGGCGAAATTGAATACCGTGAAATCCCAATGGAAGTGAAACCGGAAGTGCGCGTAGAAGGTGGTCAGCACCTGAACGTTAACGTTCTGCGCCGCGAAACCCTGATGGATGCCGTTGAGCACCCAGAAAAATATCCGCAGCTGACTATCCGTGTTTCTGGTTATGCGGTACGTTTCAACTCTCTGACCCCGGAACAGCAGCGCGATGTTATCGCGCGTACCTTTACTGAAAGCCTGTAAGGTTTCAGCCACGGGGGCGAAATAAAAAAGCCGGGAATTTCCCGGCTTTTTTTTTACTCTTCTGTTTTCGTCTCTGGTGCAGCAGCACTTGGCTTACGGCGCTTACCAATGTTCTTGGTATCGCGGTGGCGTTGTTTAACGCGCGGCTTCTCTTTTTCTTTCTCTTTCTTCTCAGCACGTTTGGCGAGCGCTTTCTTGGACGGTTTACCCGTCATTTTTTCGCTCGGGGCACGTGTGGTCGGACGAAGCTCACTGATAACGCGGGCCTTCAGCGGCTCATCAACATAGCGGCCAATTTTCTGCAGCAGCAGGAAATCATGTGCTTCGACCAGAGAAATAGCGATACCTTTGCGGCCTGCACGACCGGTACGGCCAATGCGGTGCAGATAGGTGTCACCGCTGCGCGGCATATCGAAGTTAATCACATGGCTGACATCCGGAATATCGATCCCGCGAGCAGCAACGTCGGTGGCGACCAGCACGTTTACGCGACCATCGGTCAGACGCTTGATGCCTTCGGTACGCTTAACCTGCGCCATCTCGCCTTCAAGGTAGCAGTTGTTGATCCCTGCATTACGTAGCATTTCAGCCAGTTCGTGCACACGCTCGCGCTTACGCACGAATACGATGGTGCGAGTCGCGTCTTCTTGCTTCAGCAAATGCTTGAGCAGCTCAACTTTGTGTTCCAGATCATCCGCGCGGTAGTACCACTGGTGGATCTTCTTGCGCTCACGAGTGGAAGGGGTTGCAGATACCTCCACCGGATCTTCCAACAGGCGCTCTGCGAAATCTTTAATCGCTTCCCCTTCCAGGGTGGCAGAGAACAGCATTGTCTGGTTACGCCAGCGCGTTTCACCCGCGATGTGTTCGATATCCTGGGCAAAGCCCATGTCCAGCATACGGTCGGCTTCGTCGAGGATCAGCGTTTCAACCGCGCGGCAGTCGAAGTTCTCTTCTTTAATGTACTGCAGCAGACGGCCAGTCGTCGCCACGACGATGTCCTGGTTCTCACTGAACACTTCAGCGTGGTTCATATACGCAACACCGCCGGTAATGGTGGCGATATCAAGATGGGTATTCGCAGCCAGTTCACGCGCGTGTTCGGCAACCTGCATTGCCAGTTCACGAGTAGGCGTCAGGATCAAAATGCGCGGTGGGCCTGATTTTTTGCGAGGGAAATCGAGCAAATGCTGCAAGACAGGCAGCAAGTAGGCTGCTGTTTTCCCCGTGCCGGTTGGCGCAGAACCGAGCACATCGCGGCCCTCAAGCGCAGGCGGAATGGCCGCTGCCTGAATGGCGGTCGGGCGTGTAAAGCCTTTGCTCTCAAGAGCATTGAGCAGGCTTTCATCGAGTTCAAGTTCGGAAAAAGTCGTTACAGTCATGTTCTACCTCTGTGTGGGGCGCTGATTATAGACGTTACGGCTGTAATCTTCATCTGTTTGTATGGATATCGCTTTGCGACCACTTCGCTTTCCCCTATGCTACTCCAGTTTCACTTAGAAGGTTGCCCTGACATGTCTCAACTCAAAGCGCAGTTGCGCCGCGATGGTTTTACGTTTAAACAATTTTTTGTGGCTCACGATCGCTGTGCGATGAAAGTCGGCACAGATGGTATTTTACTGGGAGCATGGGCACCTGTCGCAGGTGTTAAACGTATCCTGGATATCGGCACCGGCAGCGGCCTGTTGGCCTTAATGCTGGCGCAGCGCACGGAAGAACACGTTACTATTGATGCCGTTGAGCTGGATGTACAGGCCGCAGGGCAGGCGAGCGAAAATGCGGATGAATCGCCGTGGGCCGCCCGGATTAAGGTTGAGTGCGCGGATGTGCTGGTCTGGGCACCAGAACAAACAGCCCGTTACGATCTTATCGTCAGTAACCCGCCATACTATGAGCCAGGTGTCGAGTGCGGTTCGCCGGAACGCGAGCAGGCGCGCTATACCGGTTCGCTCGATCATAAGGCGCTGTTAACCAGTGCGGCAGAGTTGATCTCCGAAGAGGGATTTTTCTGCGTGGTTCTGCCAGAAAATACCGGTAACACGTTTATTGGGATTGCGCGGGAGATCGGCTGGAACTTACGTTTACGAACCGATATTTCGGACACCGAAGGACGCTTACCTCACCGCGTGCTGCTGGCACTTTCACCACAAGAAGGGGAGTGCTTTAACGACAGGATGGTGATCCGTGGGCCAGACCAGCGTTACTCCGAAGATTACACTGCTCTGACCCAGGCGTTTTATCTGTTTATGTGAACCTGCGGGGACAAAATCGACGGACCGGATCCCGCCAGTTGGTCGGGGTAGTCCAGGGTATAGTGTAGGCCGCGGCTCTCTTTACGCATCATCGCGCAGCGAACAATCAGCTCGGCTACCTGCACCAGGTTGCGCAGCTCCAGCAGATTATTGGATACACGGAAGTTGGCGTAATATTCATCAATTTCTTGCTGTAGCATTGTGATGCGGCGTAATGCGCGTTCAAGACGTTTAGTGGTGCGTACGATGCCAACGTAGTCCCACATAAACAACCTCAGCTCGTGCCAGTTATGCTGAATCACGACCAGCTCATCCGGGTTCTCTACACGGCTTTCATCCCAGGCGGGTAAACGCGAAGTCTGGCGGGTATATGGAATGCGTTTGGCAATATCTTCCGATGCAGACCATCCATAAACCAGACATTCCAGCAGCGAGTTTGATGCCATACGGTTTGCACCATGCAGCCCGGTGTAGCTTACCTCACCAATGGCATACAGACCATCCACGTCGGTACGACCGTGATCGTCAACCATCACACCACCACAGGTATAGTGAGCTGCGGGAACGATGGGAACGGGATCGCGAGTCAGATCAATACCCAGACCCAGCAGTTTTTCGTAAATCATCGGGAAGTGCTGGCGGATGAACTCGGCCGGTTTATGGCTGATGTCCAGATACATACAATCCACGCCAAGACGTTTCATCTCGTGGTCGATAGCGCGGGCAACGATATCACGCGGTGCAAGTTCGCCCCGGGCGTCAAAGTCCGGCATAAAGCGGGAACCATCCGGGCGTTTCAGATAAGCCCCTTCGCCACGCAGGGCTTCCGTCAGTAAGAAATTGCGAGCCTGCGGATGGAAGAGTGCCGTCGGGTGGAACTGGTTGAACTCCAGGTTCGCCACGCGGCAACCGGCGCGCCAGGCCATTGCGATACCGTCACCGGAGGCAATATCCGGGTTGGTGGTGTATTGATACACTTTGGAGGCCCCGCCAGTGGCCAGCACAACGGCTTTTGCCTGACAGGTTTCGACCTTCTCTTTATTGCGATTCCAGACCCAGGCTCCCACCACACGACGCGTGCCGGGCAGACCAATCTTGTCGGAAATGATCAGGTCAACGGCATTACTCCGCTCCAGAACCTGAATATTAGGATGGCTAAGCGCTTTACTGACCAGCGTGGTTTCAACCTCTTTCCCTGTGGCATCTGCAGCGTGCAGGATACGACGGTGGCTATGCCCACCTTCACGGGTAAGGTGATAGCTCTCTTCACCGTTTGGCTGAACCTGGGTATCGAACAATACCCCCTGGTCGATAAGCCACTGCACGCAGTGGCGGGCGTTGCTGGCGACAAACTCGGCGGCATGTTCGTCCACGATCCCGGCTCCGGC
Source organism: Enterobacter cloacae complex sp. 2024EL-00214 (assembly GCF_043945575.1). Lineage (NCBI taxonomy): Bacteria > Pseudomonadati > Pseudomonadota > Gammaproteobacteria > Enterobacterales > Enterobacteriaceae > Enterobacter > Enterobacter cloacae complex sp. 2024EL-00214. The sequence goes on from NZ_JBIMRC010000010.1 coordinate 13,750, forward strand.
GATCAGCGTATCTTCTACGTGTGACGCAATGCTGTCTGTTTCATCAAACACGGCAGCAATACCGCCCTGGGCGTAAAAAGTGGAGCCTTCGCTCATTGGCCCTTTGCTCAGAACGATAACGCTCTGATGCTCGGCCAGACGCAGCGCCAGTGAGAGACCGGCAGCACCGCTGCCGATGATCAGTACATCGCAATGAAGTTCGGGTGTTGTGTTCATTATGTTTGTTTAATTTACTAAACATTGTTTGGTCAGAATAGCACCTGAATGCGAGATATCGCACGTTTTTTTTGATTTTTGTTGTAATGGCTAAACTTGTTGCAGGGGGATTAAAAAGAGGTAAAAGAACGAAAATATTTTGCGAAGCAGATCGTTAGCTTCAGATTTTGTGGTGAAATAAAGCCCGTGTTGCGTTACTCTTTCGGCGGGAAATTTGATGTTTCTTGTCAGAAAGTGGGTACGTATCGTGAACAGACTTATAATGAGAGAAAATGAATGGTCTGCGGCGCGATGAACAAAAACAAAGGCGTGACGGAACTTATTGAAGAACAGACACTCTAACTCGGTGCTTGCTCAAAGTGCGGTATTTTTAGAGTGGCGTTTCGATAACGCGTGGAATTTAGGTTTGGGGAGACATTACCTCGGATGAGCGAGCAGTTAACGGACCAGGTCCTGGTTGAACGGGTCCAGAAGGGAGATCAGAAAGCCTTTAACTTACTGGTAGTGCGCTACCAGCATAAAGTGGCGAGCCTGGTTTCCCGCTATGTGCCGTCAGGTGATGTGCCTGATGTTGTGCAAGAGTCTTTTATTAAGGCCTATCGTGCGCTGGATTCGTTCCGGGGAGATAGTGCTTTTTATACCTGGCTGTACCGTATTGCGGTGAATACAGCAAAGAATTATCTGGTCGCTCAGGGCCGTCGTCCACCGTCAAGTGATGTGGACGCCATCGACGCCGAGAACTTTGAAAGTGGCGGTGCATTGAAAGAAATTTCGAACCCTGAGAACTTAATGTTGTCAGAAGAACTGAGACAAATCGTTTTTCGCACGATCGAGTCGCTCCCGGAAGATTTACGCATGGCAATTACGTTGCGGGAGCTGGATGGTCTGAGCTATGAAGAGATAGCCGCTATCATGGATTGTCCGGTCGGCACGGTACGTTCACGAATATTCCGTGCGCGAGAAGCTATTGATAATAAAGTTCAACCGCTTATCAGGCGTTGACGATAGCGGGATACTGGAAAAGGTATTAGGCATGCAGAAAGAAAAACTTTCCGCTTTAATGGATGGTGAAACGCTGGATAGTGAGCTGCTCAACGAGCTGTCCCATTCTCCCGAGATGCAAGAGACCTGGGAGAGCTATCATCTCATCCGTGACACACTGCGCGGTGACACTGGCGAGGTTCTCCATTTCGATATCTCAGCCCGCGTAATGGCGGCTATTGAGAACGAGCCTGTTCATCAAACCACACCGCTGATCCCTGAAGCTCAGCCTGCGCCTCACCAGTGGCAGAAAATGCCGTTCTGGCAAAAGGTGCGTCCGTGGGCCAGTCAACTTACCCAAATGGGTGTGGCTGCATGCGTATCGCTTGCAGTTATCGTTGGCGTCCAGCACTATAATACTCAGTCTGAAACTAACCAGCAGCCAGAAGCGCCAGTGTTTAATACACTGCCGATGATGGGCAAAGCCAGCCCGGTAAGCCTGGGTGTTCCGGCTGATGCCTCCGCCAGTGGTGGTCAGCAACAGCAGGTTCAGGAGCAACGCCGTCGCATTAATGCGATGTTGCAGGATTACGAGTTGCAGCGTCGTCTGCACTCTGAACAGCTTCAGTTTGAGCAGGCACAAACCCAGCAGGCCGCTGTGCAGGTGCCAGGAAACCAAACTTTAGGAACGCAATCGCAGTAATGAAGCAACTTTGGTTCGCCATGTCTCTGATGGCGGGTAGCCTGTTCTTCTCTGCCAACGCCTCGGCTGATGTTTCATCCGGGGCGTTGTTGCAGCAAATGAATCTGGCCAGCCAGTCACTCAATTACGAGTTGGCATTTATCAGCATCAATAAGCAGGGTGTCGAGTCGTTACGCTATCGGCATGCCCGCCTTGATAACCAGCCTCTCGCCCAGCTTTTACAGATGGATGGCCCGCGCCGGGAAGTTGTCCAGCGTGGCAAAGAAATCAGCTATTTCGAGCCAGGCCTGGAACCTTTCACGCTGAATGGCGACTATATTGTCGATTCTCTGCCATCACTCATCTACACCGATTTTAAACGTCTTGCCCCTTACTACGATTTTATCTCGGTAGGGCGTACGCGCATTGCGGACAGACTGTGTGAAGTCATTCGCGTTGTCGCGCGTGACGGTACGCGCTACAGCTATATCGTCTGGATTGATGCCGAGACGAAGCTGCCAATGCGCGTTGACCTGCTTGATCGTGATGGTGAAACGCTGGAACAGTTCCGGGTGATCTCCTTTACCATTAACAATCAGGTGGGGAGCAGCATGCAGAATCTGGCGAAAGCCAGCTTACCGCCGCTTTTGTCCGTGCCTGCGGGAGATTCCATTAATTTCAACTGGGTACCATCCTGGATCCCACAAGGGTTTAGCGAAATCTCCAGCAGCCGTCGCCAGTTACCGACCATTGAAACACCGGTTGAATCGCGCCTCTATTCCGATGGTTTGTTCAGCTTCTCGGTGAACATCAACCGCGCAACGGCAAACAGCACTGAACAAATTCTCCGTACCGGGCGTCGGACGGTTAGCACGACGGTACGCGATAATGCAGAAATCACCATTGTCGGCGAATTACCGCCGCAAACCGCGAAGCGCATTTCTGACAGCATTAAATTCAGGGCCGGACAATGATTAAAGAGTGGGCCACGGTCGTATCGTGGCAGGACGGCGTTGCGCTGGTGAGCTGTGATGTAAAAGCTTCATGCAATAGCTGTGCGTCCAGAGCCGGCTGTGGAAGTCGCGTGCTGAATAAACTTGGACCGCAGACTTCGCACACGCTCTCTGTGTCGAGCGAACAGCCGCTGGTGGCAGGGCAAAAAGTGGAACTGGGTATTGCTGAAGGTAGTCTGCTCAGTTCCGCCATGCTGGTTTACCTCTCCCCACTGGTGGGGTTGTTCGTGATGGGGGGGATCTTCCAGATGCTGTTTGGCACCGATGTAGCCGCTATGTGCGGTGCTGCGTTGGGGGGCGTTGGCGGATTTTGGCTTGCCAAAGGTTTCTCCCCTAAGCTTGCCGCTCGTGAAGAGTGGCAACCCGTCATTCTTAGCGTTGCGCTGGCTCCAGACCAACTTCGTGTCGAAACGCTCTCTTCTGAGGCCCGGTGATCCACCGGGCTTTATCATTATTTACATCTCAAAAATGAAAACGACGTTTCTTCACGCTATACCTGGCTCTAAGTGCATTTCCAGGTTACAGGTATGTAGTGTAGAATGCTGCGTTTTCGCACTGAAAAACGTCAGGCTAAGAACAGCGGCCTCCAGGAATTCGTAAGGCATAATTATTTAACTATATGAAGAACATACGTAACTTTTCGATCATTGCTCACATTGACCACGGTAAGTCGACGCTGTCTGACCGTATTATCCAGATTTGCGGTGGCCTGTCTGATCGTGAAATGGAAGCCCAGGTTCTGGACTCCATGGACCTGGAACGCGAACGTGGTATCACCATTAAAGCGCAGAGCGTTACGCTCGATTACAAGGCGGCTGATGGTGAAACCTATCAACTGAACTTTATCGACACCCCAGGCCACGTTGACTTCTCCTATGAAGTTTCACGCTCGCTGGCGGCCTGTGAAGGCGCGCTGCTGGTGGTGGATGCCGGGCAGGGCGTAGAAGCTCAGACCCTGGCAAACTGCTACACCGCGATGGAAATGGATCTTGAGGTTGTACCGGTTCTCAACAAAATTGACCTGCCGGCAGCCGATCCAGAGCGCGTAGCGGAAGAGATTGAAGATATTGTCGGTATTGATGCGACCGATGCTGTGCGCTGCTCGGCGAAAACCGGCGTGGGTGTTCCTGACGTGCTGGAACGTCTGGTGCGTGATATTCCACCGCCAGAAGGTGACCCGGATGCGCCACTGCAGGCGCTGATCATCGACTCCTGGTTCGATAACTACCTGGGCGTTGTCTCGCTGGTACGTATTAAAAACGGCACCATGCGTAAAGGCGACAAAATCAAGGTGATGAGTACCGGCCAGGTCTATAACGCAGACCGTCTGGGGATATTCACGCCAAAACAGGTTGACCGTACTGAGCTGAAATGCGGCGAGGTGGGTTGGCTGGTGTGTGCAATTAAAGACATCCTCGGTGCACCGGTTGGCGATACGCTGACGCTGGCGCGTAATCCGGCAGATAAAGCACTGCCTGGCTTCAAAAAAGTGAAGCCGCAGGTCTATGCCGGTCTGTTCCCGGTCAGCTCCGACGATTATGAGAACTTCCGTGACGCGCTTGGCAAACTGAGCCTGAACGATGCTTCCCTGTTCTACGAGCCAGAAAGTTCAACGGCGCTGGGCTTCGGCTTCCGCTGCGGCTTCCTCGGCCTGCTGCACATGGAGATCATTCAGGAACGTCTGGAACGTGAATACGATCTGGATCTGATCACTACCGCACCCACCGTAGTGTATGAAGTAGAGACCACGTCGAAAGAGGTTATCTACGTCGATAGCCCGTCCAAACTCCCGCCGCTGAACAATATTCATGAGCTGCGTGAGCCTATTGCAGAGTGTCACATGCTGCTGCCGCAGGAATTCCTGGGCAACGTGATCACGCTGTGTATTGAGAAACGTGGCGTACAGACCAACATGGTTTACCACGGTAACCAGGTGGCACTGACCTACGAAATCCCGATGGCGGAAGTAGTACTCGATTTCTTCGACCGTCTGAAGTCGACCTCTCGTGGCTATGCGTCACTGGATTACAACTTCAAACGCTTCCAGGCCTCTAACATGGTGCGTGTGGACGTGCTGATCAACGGCGAGCGTGTTGATGCGCTGGCGCTGATCACCCACAACGATAACGCGCCGTACCGTGGCCGTGAGCTGGTTGAGAAGATGAAAGAGCTGATCCCACGTCAGCAGTTCGACATCGCGATTCAGGCGGCTATTGGCAACCATATTATCGCCCGTTCTACCGTGAAACAGCTGCGTAAAAACGTTCTGGCTAAATGCTATGGCGGTGACGTCAGCCGTAAGAAAAAGCTGCTGCAGAAGCAGAAAGAAGGTAAGAAGCGTATGAAGCAGGTCGGTAACGTTGAACTGCCGCAGGAAGCATTCCTTGCCATTCTTCATGTTGGTAAAGACAGCAAATAACTTTAAGGAGTTGGCATGGCGAACATGTTTGCCCTGATCCTGGTCATCGCTACCCTGGTGACGGGTCTGTTGTGGTGCCTGGATAAGTTTATTTTCGCCCCGAAACGCCGTGAACGTCAGGCTGCCGCGCAGGCAGCCACTGGCGAACAGCTGGATGCGAAAACCCTGAAGAAAGTCGGCCCGAAACCGGGCTGGCTGGAAACGGGTGCATCGGTATTCCCGGTGCTGGCGATCGTTCTGGTCGTGCGTTCGTTTATTTACGAGCCATTCCAGATCCCATCAGGTTCAATGATGCCAACGCTGTTGATTGGCGATTTTATTCTGGTCGAGAAGTTTGCCTACGGCATTAAAGATCCTATTTACCAGAAGACGCTGATCGAAACCGGTCATCCTAAACGTGGCGACATTGTGGTATTTAAATACCCGGAAGATCCGCGTCTGGACTACATCAAACGTGCTGTAGGTTTGCCGGGTGATAAAGTGACCTACGATCCGGTAGCCAAAGAAGTGACCGTACAGCCAGGCTGCAGCTCCGGTACTGCATGTGAAAACGCGCTACCAATCACTTACTCGAACGTTGAGCCAAGTGATTTTGTGCAGACCTTTGCTCGTCGCAATGGTGGCGAGGCAACCAGCGGTTTCTTCCAGGTACCAAAAGGCGAAACCAAAGAGAACGGGATCCGTCTGGTCGAACGCAAAGAGACGCTGGGTGATGTTACGCACCGTATCCTGACCGTACCTATTGCGCAGGATCAACTGGGTATGTACTACCAGCAACCAGGTCAGCAGCTTGCCAGCTGGATCGTACCGCCGGGACATTACTTCATGATGGGTGATAACCGCGATAACTCTGCGGACAGCCGTTACTGGGGCTTTGTGCCGGAAGCGAATCTGGTTGGTAAAGCGACCGCAATCTGGATGAGTTTTGAGAAACAGGAAGGCGAATGGCCGACCGGTGTCCGTCTGAATCGTATTGGCGGCATCCATTAATTCTCATTAATTGAACACGTAGCCGTGGTTATTCGCGGCTACGTGAATTATTTAAGCGATAAATCTGTTTGAACTAACGACATCCCCTGTCGTTGTGTATAGAATATTCCCCCGAAGTTTAAGGTTGGCCCTGTAAGGGTGCCACGGCACACGAAACCGCGTTGGTTTTCTCAGGTCGGTTTCGTGTGCTGCATTTTTGACGCATTCATTTATTGGTATCGCATGAACCCCATCGTAATTAATCGGCTTCAACGTAAGCTGGGCTACACTTTTCATCATCAGGAGTTGTTGCAACAGGCATTAACCCATCGAAGTGCCAGCAGCAAACATAATGAGCGTCTCGAGTTTTTAGGCGACTCTATTTTAAGTTTCGTGATTGCCAATGCGCTTTATCATCGTTTCCCGCGTGTGGACGAAGGTGATATGAGCCGCATGCGCGCCACGCTGGTACGGGGTAACACCCTTGCGGAAATCGCACGCGAATTTGAACTGGGTGAATGTCTGCGTCTTGGGCCGGGTGAACTGAAAAGCGGCGGCTTCCGTCGTGAATCTATTCTTGCCGATACGGTCGAGGCATTAATCGGTGGCGTGTTCCTGGACAGCGATATCCAGACCGTAGAAAAGCTGATCCTGAACTGGTATCAGACCCGTCTGGACGAAATCAGTCCGGGCGATAAACAAAAAGATCCTAAAACGCGTTTGCAGGAATATTTGCAGGGTCGTCACCTCCCGCTGCCATCTTATCTGGTGGTGCAGGTGCGTGGTGAAGCGCACGATCAGGAATTTACCATCCATTGCCAGGTCAGTGGCCTGAGTGAACCGGTGGTTGGCACAGGTTCTAGCCGTCGTAAGGCGGAACAAGCTGCCGCCGAACAGGCGTTAAAAATGCTGGAGCTGGAATGAGCGAAGAAAAAACCTATTGCGGATTTATTGCCATCGTCGGACGTCCGAACGTCGGCAAATCCACCCTGTTGAATAATCTGCTCGGGCAGAAGATTTCTATCACCTCTCGTAAGGCGCAGACCACGCGCCACCGCATCGTCGGTATTCATACTGAAGGCGCGTATCAGGCGATTTATGTCGATACTCCTGGCCTGCATATGGAAGAGAAACGTGCCATTAACCGCCTGATGAACAAGGCGGCGAGTAGCTCGATTGGCGACGTAGAGCTGGTAATTTTCGTTGTGGAAGGCACCCGCTGGACGCCAGACGACGAAATGGTGCTGAACAAGCTGCGTGATGGCAAAACGCCGGTGATCCTGGCTGTCAACAAAGTGGACAACGTGCAGGAAAAAGCCGATCTGCTGCCGCACCTGCAGTGGCTGGGCAGCCAGATGAACTTCCTCGATATCGTTCCGCTGTCTGCTGAGACTGGCCTGAACGTCGATACCATCGCGGGTATCGTGCGTAAGCATTTGCCGGAAGCCATTCATCACTTCCCGGAAGAGTACGTTACCGATCGCTCCCAGCGTTTTATGGCCTCTGAAATCATCCGTGAAAAACTGATGCGTTTCCTGGGCGCAGAGCTGCCGTATTCAGTGACGGTTGAGATCGAACGTTTCCAGAGCAACGAGCGTGGTGGTTATGACATCAACGGCCTGATCCTCGTTGAGCGTGAAGGGCAGAAGAAGATGGTGATTGGCAACAAAGGTGCCAAGATCAAAACCATTGGCATCGAAGCCCGTAAAGACATGCAGGACATGTTTGAAGCACCGGTTCACCTGGAACTGTGGGTGAAAGTGAAATCTGGCTGGGCCGATGATGAGCGTGCTCTGCGCAGTCTCGGTTACGGCGAAGACCAGTAGTTTTCATACTCTATGGCTTTCGAGGTGCAGGAAGGCGGCAAGACCGCGAATCCCCGGGAGCTTACTTCAGTAAGTGACTGGGGTGAACGGGCGCAGCCAACGCACCTGCAACTTGAAAGACGACGAGTATGATGGAAGGATGGCAGCGCGCCTTTGTATTGCATAGTCGTCCCTGGAGCGAAACCAGCCTCATGCTGGACGTCTTCACGGAAGAGTCGGGCCGCGTGCGCCTTGTTGCGAAAGGCGCACGTTCCAAACGTTCTAATCTGAAAGGTGCATTACAGCCTTTCACACCGCTGCTGGTTCGCTTTGGTGGGCGAGGGGAAGTCAAAACCCTGCGCAGCGCTGAAGCCGTTTCCCTGGCGCTTCCCCTTTCTGGCATCACGCTGTACAGCGGTCTGTATATCAATGAACTCATCTCACGCGTTCTTGAACATGAGACCCGCTTCTCTGAACTTTTCTTTGATTACCTGCACTGTATCCAGGCGCTGGCTGGCGCAACCGGTACGCCTGAACCCGCATTGCGCCGGTTTGAACTGGCGTTGCTGGGGCATCTGGGATACGGCGTCGATTTTTTGCACTGTGCCGGCAGCGGTGAACAGGTCGAAGATACAATGACCTACCGTTATCGCGAGGAAAAAGGCTTTATTGCCAGCGTCGTCATCGATAACAGTACCTTCACTGGTCGTCAGCTCAGGGCGCTGTTTGAACGAGAGTTCCCGGATCAGGATACCCTGCGCGCCGCAAAACGCTTTACCCGAATTGCGCTCAAGCCGTATCTTGGTGGCAAGCCCTTAAAGAGCCGCGAATTATTCAGGCAATTTATGCCTAAGCGTTAGATTACTGTATTAAAAGAAAATCGAGGATTGTCATGGCTGAATTACTGTTAGGCGTCAACATTGATCACATCGCTACGCTGCGTAATGCGCGCGGCACGGCTTATCCTGATCCGGTTCAGGCGGCATTTATCGCCGAGCAGGCTGGCGCTGACGGCATTACCGTTCACCTTCGTGAAGATCGCCGCCACATTACCGACCGTGATGTGCGTATCCTGCGTCAGACGCTGGATACCCGCATGAATCTGGAGATGGCCGTTACCGAAGAGATGCTGACGATTGCCTGCGACACCAAACCGCACTTCTGCTGCCTGGTACCGGAAAAACGTCAGGAAGTCACCACCGAAGGCGGCCTGGATGTGGCCGGTCAACGCGACAAAATGCGTGATGCCTGCAAACGTCTGGCGGATGCGGGCATTCTGGTTTCTCTGTTTATTGATGCGGATGTCGAACAGATCAAAGCCGCGGCTGAGGTGGGCGCGCCGTATATCGAAATCCACACGGGTTGCTATGCCGACGCTAAAGACGATGCTACACAACTCAAAGAGCTGGAGCGTATCGCCAAAGCGGCCACCTATGCGGCAAGCCTGGGACTGAAGGTTAACGCCGGTCACGGCCTGACCTACCACAACGTGAAAGCGATTGCTGCACTGCCAGAAATGCACGAACTGAACATTGGTCACGCCATTATTGGCCGGGCGGTGATGAGTGGTCTGAAAGAGGCGGTCTCAGAAATGAAACGCCTGATGCTGGAAGCACGCCAGTAATGGCCATTCTGGGCTTAGGCACGGACATTGTTGAAATAGCCCGTATTGAAGAGGTGATCGCCCGTAGCGGCGATCGCCTGGCCAGACGCGTGCTGAGCGACAATGAATGGGTTATCTGGGAAGCGCATCAACAGCCTGTGCGCTTTCTGGCAAAGCGTTTTGCGGTGAAAGAGGCGGCAGCGAAAGCCTTTGGTACAGGCATTCGCAACGGCCTGGCATTTAACCAGTTTGAAGTGTTCAACGATGAGCTGGGTAAACCGTGTCTGCGTCTGTGGGGCGAGGCGCAAAAACTGGCGGAAAAACTTGGCGTGGCACACATGCATGTGACGCTTGCCGATGAACGCCGCTACGCCTGTGCCACGGTGATTATTGAAAGTTAAAGTTTGTCCGCGTGATGCATCAGGACAAACTTGTCCCACAGTTGTTCTTCGCTTTCGACGTGTGCCGGATCTTTGAGGATAGTATTGGGGATAGGGCACACTTTCTGGCAGGTCGGCGTTTCATAGTGGCCGATGCATTCAGTGCAACGGTCGCTGTTAATCTCATAAATGCGGTCACCCATTGAAATTGCCTGGTTTGGGCATTCGGGTTCGCACATATCGCAATTGATGCATTTTTTGGTGATTAACAGCGCCATCAGGAAATTCTCAGAAACAACACAAACAGGGCGGGCATTATATGCGCATTCCCTGCTCAAACCAATTTTTTTACCAGCTCTTCACTGTGACGGATACGTTTCGGGGCATGCTCCAGATCTTGCTGAACCAGCGCCATAAACAGCAGATCGGTCAGCATCATTTGCGCGCTGGTGGACGAGATAGCGGCGCTGCGTGTGGCCTGCTCCTCCGCAATGGTATACAGACAGCGCGTTGCCCGCTGTTGTAGTGAATTGGGGGTAAAACCGGTGATTGCCAGAATTTTACCGCCGACACGCAGGGCCTCATCGGTGGCCATGTTGATCTCGCGACGCTCGCCGGAATAGGAAATAGCCAGCAGTAGATCGCCAGGATCCATCGCCTGCACGGTGGCCAGAAGGGCATGCATATCCTGTTCGACAATGGCGTTATAGCCGATTTTTGTCAGCTTCCAGCCAAAATTACGCGCCACTAAGCCGGAGGCACCAATTCCGGTCAAAATGATACGCCGGGCAGTGCGCAGCATCGCTACGCTTTCCAGCAACTTCTCTTCAGTATTCACGTCAAGGGTGGCGTGCATGGCCGCCACATTCTCTTTGATGAGCTTTTCGCCCACCAGACGCATCGGGTCATCGCCACGGATCTGATTATGCACCGGCATCGACTGCGGATTAGGGTTATTCACCAGTGCTTCGCTAATCGCCAGCTTCAGTGCCGGGAAGCCTTTAAAGCCAATCTTCTGGGCAAACTTCACCACGCTGGACTGACTTACACCGGCCTCACTCGCCAGCTGTTGCGAGCTGAGATGGCGCGCGTGATCGGGCTGAGAAAGTAAAAAATCCGCCAGCTTTTTGTCGCTTTGAGCAAAGCCCGCATAACGCTGGCGAATGCGAATTAAACAGTTCATAGGTTCTCCTGGCGAAAATGTGATTGTCTGCGCAAATAAGAATTTTGCTCGCCTGAATGAATTTTATATTCCATTATAGTGTGATTATTATGAATTAAAAATTCTCGAGGTACAAAGATGAATCTTGGCTCACTTGTTTCTGAAGCGCGTAACCCGCAAACGCTGGATCTGGATGCACTCTCCACCCTGGAGTTGGTTAACCGTTTCAATCAACAGGATACGCTGGTCGCGCTGGCAGTGAAAGAGACATTGCCGGAGGTCGCGAAGGCGGTCGATGCGGCGGCGGCGGCGCTGAAAGCCGGCGGTCGCATTATTTATATGGGAGCGGGCACCAGCGGGCGTCTTGGGGTACTGGATGCATCCGAATGTCCGCCGACCTTTGGCGTCCCACACGGTCTGGTTGTCGGGCTGATTGCCGGTGGGCCAGGTGCATTACTGAAAGCCGTCGAAGGGGCGGAAGACAGCAAACAGTTGGGCGAGGACGATCTGAAGGCACTGAACCTGACCGCGCAGGATCTGGTTGTCGGGCTGGCAGCATCCGGACGTACACCTTATGTCATTGGGGGGCTGGAATACGCCAGACAGACCGGCTGCACCACGGTGGCTATCTCCTGTAACCCAGGTTCGCCGATTGCGCAGGTTGCTGCCATTGCAATCTCCCCGGTTGTCGGGCCAGAAGCGCTTACCGGCTCCACGCGTCTGAAATCAGGAACGGCACAAAAGCTGGTGCTCAATATGATTTCCACGGGAGCAATGGTGAAGTTCGGTAAGGTCTACCAGAACCTGATGGTGGATATGAAAGCCACCAATATTAAGCTGGTGGACAGAGCCTGCCGTATGGTGGTGGAAGCGACAGGGGCAAGCCGTGAAGAGGCTGAAGCGGTACTCAAACAGACGGACTACGACGTGAAGCCCGCCATTCTGATGATCCTGAGTGGGCTGGATGCTGCTGCTGCGAGAGCGAAGCTCAATGTGCATCATGGATTCTTACGGGCGGCATTAGAAAACTAAAAAGAGGCGTGTATGGAAAAAACAGCAGCGCTCGCCAGCGGGATTTTGCAGGGTATCGGCGGGGAAAAAAATATTCAGCGTCTGGAAAACTGCATGACGCGCGTGCGCGTCGAAGTGCATGACGATGACCAGCTGGATATCGCGCGTCTTAAGCAACTCCCCGGCGTGAGCGGATACGTCAAACAGGGGCAACAGCATCAGCTGATTGTCGGGCCGGGTAAGGCGGCGCAGGTCGTGGATAAGATGCGTACGCTGATGGGCGGGGAGGTAGAGGCGTCGTTTGACGATGCCGAACGCACCAAAACGCAGGTTAAGGCCAAATACAAAGCCCCGATGAGCGATGCGCTGCGACAGCTGGCAAACGTCTTTATTCCGCTGATCCCGGCGTTTATTGCCTCCGGGTTGATCACCGGGATCATCAATATCCTCAAGCGCCCGGATATCGTGGGGGACTTTGCGACCCACTATCCAAATTTACTGGGCATTCTGGGGATCTTCGGCAGCGCCGTGTTTGCCATCATGAACATTCTGGTGGGGGTCAACACCGCGAAGGTGTTTGGCGGCTCGCTGGCAATGGGCGGCGTGATGGCGGGCATTCTTTCCAGCCCACAGCTGGCTCAGATTACGCTCTTTGGTGAGGCGTTACAGCCGGGGCGCGGCGGTGTTATCGCCGTGCTGCTGGTGGTCGCGCTGATGTGCTGGATAGAGAAGCGGCTGCGGAACATTCTGCCGGGTTCTCTGGAGCTGATCCTCAATCCGCTGCTGACCACGCTGGTTACGGGCAGCATTGCTATCATTGCGCTACAGCCACTGGGCGGCTGGATCTCCGAATCCATTGCGCATGGGGCATCCTGGGCTATCGATCGCGGTGGGTTCCTCGTCGGTGCGGTGCTGGCCGGGACTTTCCTGCCGTTGGTGCTGACGGGGCTGCATCAGGGGCTGGTGCCGATCCACGTTGAACTGGTTCAGGCGCATGGTTATAACGCACTGTTCCCGATACTGGCGATGGCCGGGGTCGGGCAGGTGGGGGCTTCGATTGCCGTGCTGATGAAAACCCGTAATACGCGACTGAAAAAAGTGATTAAAGGGGCGCTGCCGGTTGGCTTGCTGGGGATTGGTGAACCGCTAATTTTCGGTGTCACGCTGCCGTTAGGCAAACCTTTCCTGGGAGCCTGTCTTGGCGGTGCGGTGGGCGGGGCGCTGATCAGCTACTGGAAGGTGGCGACGGTGATCACCTTTGGGATCTCCGGTTTACCTCTGGCGCTCACGATCGTCACCGGAAAAGTGATGCTCTATCTGGCAGGTTTTCTGGTCGCGGTGATCGCCGGGTTCCTGTTTACCTGGCTGTTAGGATTCAACGATCCCGAAGAGTGAGTTCTACCCGGTCAAAGCAAGATCTCAGCAACTCGAATAGTCTTATCCATAGCGGGTGTGTATAATGCCGCCCGCTTTTAGACTGGAGTATCAACCGTTGTCCAACCCCGAGCTTGATCATGAATACTGGATGCGCCACGCGCTGATGCTGGCTCAACGCGCGTGGGATGAAGGCGAAGTGCCCGTGGGTGCGGTGCTGGTTCATAACAACCAGGTGATTGGGGAAGGGTGGAACCGCCCTATTGGCCGCCATGACCCCACCGCTCACGCTGAAATCATGGCGCTTCGTCAGGGCGGGCTGGTGCTGCAAAACTATCGCCTGCTCGACACCACGCTGTATGTCACCCTTGAACCGTGCGTGATGTGTTCCGGCGCTATGGTACACAGTCGTATCGGTACTCTGGTCTTTGGTGCGCGGGATGAAAAAACCGGCGCGGCCGGTTCGCTGCTGGACGTGCTTGGACACCCGGGGATGAACCACCAGGTGAAGACTATCGGCGGGGTACTTGCACCAGAGTGTTCGGAGCTATTAAGTGATTTCTTTCGAATGCGGCGTCAGCAGAAAAAGCAACAAAAGGCAGAATTGAAGTTGTCGGACGATTAATTTCGTCCGGAGCCACGACCGGATAGCTTTGTGCCAGCTGTTTGGTCTCTACCGCCTCTTTTTCCTTCTCCAGCAGATAACCTACCAGGCTAATCTGATACTTACGAATATTCTCCACATAGGCGTAGGCTTCATGCCCGCGCGCATAACCGTAGGTCAGCTTGTTGTACCACGGCTTCTGGCTCAGCAGCGGCAGACGCTGTTTTACGTCAGACCAGCTATCCGGGTTGCCTTTCGTTTTGGCCGTCAGCGTGCGTGCATCCAGCATATGTGCGTAGCCCATGTTGTAGGCTGCCAGCGCAAACCAGATACGTTCCTCTTCCGGCACCGTGTCCGGGACTTTGGTCATCATATCCTGCAAATAGCGCGCACCGCCGCTGATACTCTGTTCTGCATCGGTACGGTCGCTCAGGCCGAGGCTCTGCGCAGTATTTTTGGTCAGCATCATTAAGCCGCGGACCCCGGTGGGGGAGGTGGCCTGGGTATCCCAGTGCGATTCCTGGTAGGAGATGGCTGCCAGCAACCGCCAGTCGATCTCCTGCGCGTACTTTTCGAATAGCGGTTGCAGATCCGGCAGTACGCTATCCACTGCGCGCAGGAAGGTGCGGGTATCGACGTAATCAAAGTCTTCGCCATGCCCAAGATACTTCTCTTCCAGGCGCGCCAGCGTGCCATCCTCATTGATGGAGTTGAAGAAATCGAGCATCGCTGCCGGAACGGTCTGATCGTCATCCCGCTGTGTGAACCAGGTCACTGGCTGTTCGTCAGTGACATCAAGTGCCACGGCGATTTCAGGATGAACGCGCTGGAAAAGGCTAATCGCTACAGAATCGGCAATGGTGTAGTCCAGCTTCTTGTCTTTCACCTGCTCAAGCAGTTCAGTCGTGCCAAGTTTAGGGTCAACCGTCCAACTGAGTGCCGGGTATTTCTTCTCTTTAAGCCCACGTAAATCGTCAATCACCACATGTCCGGGGGCGATGATTAATTGCTGATCGTTAATGGCGGCCAGCGTTCGCGGACGCTGATTGCCGACGCGGTAAACCAGCTGCTGTGAAACGGAGTAGTAGGTTGGGCCTGGCTGATAGTTCTTGCTGCGCTCGCTGTTGTACACCAGCCCGGCGGCGAGGATATCGGCATCGTCGTTATCCAGGTCATCAAACAGCTGGCTGATGTTCTGGCGTACGGTAATTTTGAGCTTCACTCCCAGGTAGCTGGCGAACTGCTGAGCCAGTTCATAATCCAGACCGATCGTTTTGCCGTTGATGTCGCCGTAAATCAGCGGTGAGCTCAGGGTACTGACGCGCAACTCCCCCCGCGCCTTAATCGCAGCGATACGGTTTTCGGCTTTGCCGAACCAGGGGATAGAAGGCCAGAGGGCCACTGCCAGCAGCAAGGTAACAATGCCGATGAGCAGATAATTAATCTTTAATTTTTTCAATTAGTTAATTCTCTGCGACGCCGGTTGCCTCAGTATGCTGTAGCCATGTTAAGAATAAGGTTTGTCATTGAATGAGCGGCATTTTGCGCAAAGTTACGCCACTTGGCAACAAATTAGAGAGACAGGTCACATCTATCGTTAAACGTAAACGTTGATTTTATTTCGACGCAAACGGTTTCGTCTGCGCTCAGGATTCTCTATAATGACGCCCGTTTTCCCCCCTTGCGCACACTGTAAGCGCCCCGGCGCTTCGAAGACGAGAGACTTATGATGGAAATTCTGCGTGGTTCGCCTGCACTGTCTGCCTTCCGTATTAACAAATTGCTGGCACGTTTTCAGGCAGCCGACCTTCCGGTAAGCAATATTTACGCTGAGTATGTCCATTTTGCTGACCTGAATGCACCCCTGAATGCAGAGGAGCGCGTACAGCTGGAACGCCTGCTCAAGTATGGCCCAAGTCTGAGCAGCCATACGCCAACCGGCAAACTTATCCTTGCGACGCCTCGTCCTGGTACCATCTCCCCCTGGTCTTCCAAAGCCACCGACATCGCCCACAACTGCGGTCTGAGCCAGATTAACCGTCTGGAACGCGGTGTGGCGTACTATGTGGAAGCCTCTACCCTGAGCGAAGAGCAGTGGCAGGCCGTTGCCGCTGAGCTGCACGATCGCATGATGGAGAGCGTGTTTACCTCTCTGAACGACGCGCAGAAGCTCTTCTCCCATCACCAGCCTGCGCCAGTACAGAGCGTGGATTTGCTGGGGCAGGGCCGTCAGGCGCTGATTGACGCCAACCTGCGTCTCGGTCTGGCGCTGGCAGAAGACGAAATTGACTACCTGCAGGATGCGTTTGTTAAGCTGAACCGCAACCCGAACGACATCGAACTCTATATGTTTGCGCAGGCCAACTCTGAGCACTGCCGCCACAAGATTTTCAACGCCGACTGGATTATCGACGGTGAACAGCAGCCGAAGTCGCTGTTCAAAATGATTAAAAACACCTTCGAACAAACCCCTGACCACGTGCTGTCTGCCTATAAAGACAACGCAGCGGTGATGGAAGGTTCCGAAGTAGGCCGCTTCTTCGCCGATCGCGAAGCCGGGCGCTATGACTTCCATCAGGAGCCTGCGCATATCCTGATGAAAGTCGAAACTCACAACCACCCGACGGCGATCTCTCCGTGGCCAGGTGCCGCGACCGGTTCCGGCGGTGAAATCCGTGATGAAGGCGCAACGGGGCGTGGCGCTAAACCGAAAGCGGGTCTGGTCGGTTTCTCTGTTTCCAACCTGCGTATCCCGGGCTTCGAACAGCCGTGGGAAGAAGATTTCGGCAAGCCGGAACGTATTGTTACCGCGCTGGATATCATGACCGAAGGCCCGCTGGGTGGCGCTGCGTTCAACAACGAATTTGGTCGTCCGGCACTGAACGGTTATTTCCGTACCTATGAAGAGAAAGTGGAGAGCCACAACGGCGAAGAGCTGCGCGGTTACCACAAACCGATCATGCTGGCGGGCGGGATCGGCAACATTCGTGCCGATCACGTGCAGAAAGGCGAGATCGTCGTCGGTGCGAAGCTTATCGTACTCGGTGGCCCGGCGATGAACATCGGTCTGGGCGGCGGGGCGGCTTCGTCTATGGCCTCCGGCCAGTCTGATGCAGACCTCGACTTTGCTTCCGTACAGCGCGACAACCCGGAAATGGAACGTCGTTGCCAGGAAGTGATCGACCGTTGCTGGCAGCTGGGCGATGCCAACCCCATCCTCTTTATTCACGACGTGGGCGCGGGTGGTTTATCTAACGCCATGCCAGAGCTGGTGAGCGATGGTGGTCGCGGTGGTCGTTTCAACCTGCGCGACATTCTGAGCGATGAGCCGGGCATGAGCCCGCTGGAAATCTGGTGTAACGAATCTCAGGAACGCTACGTGCTGGCGGTTGCCGCCGACCAGTTGCCGCTGTTTGACGAGCTGTGCCGCCGTGAGCGCGCTCCGTATGCCGTTATCGGTGAAGCCACCGAAGAGCAGCACCTCTCCTTAAGCGATACCCACTTCGACAACCAGCCGATCGATCTGCCGCTGGACGTCCTGCTGGGTAAAACGCCGAAGATGACCCGCGACGTGCAGACCCGTAAAGCGGCGGGTAAAGCACTGGATCGCCAGGGCATCACCGTTGCTGAAGCGGTCAATCGCGTACTGCACCTGCCAGCCGTGGCAGAGAAAACCTTCCTCGTGACCATCGGCGACCGTACCGTGACCGGTATGGTGTCGCGCGACCAGATGGTCGGCCCGTGGCAGATCCCGGTGGCGAACTGCGCCGTGACCACCGCGAGCCTCGACAGCTACTACGGTGAAGCAATGTCGCTGGGTGAACGTACCCCGGTGGCGCTGCTGGACTTCGCTGCTTCTGCCCGTCTGGCTGTCGGTGAAGCGCTGACCAACATCGCCGCGACGCAGATTGGTGATATCAAACGCATCAAACTGTCTGCAAACTGGATGGCCGCAGCGGGTCACCCTGGCGAAGATGCTGGTCTGTATGAAGCGGTAAAAGCGGTTGGTGAGGAGCTGTGTCCTGCACTTGGCCTGACCATTCCGGTGGGTAAAGATTCCATGTCGATGAAAACCCGCTGGCAGGAAGGTAATGAGCAGCGCGAGATGACCTCTCCGCTGTCGCTGGTGATCACCGCGTTTGCGCGTGTGGAAGACGTGCGTCATACCATCACCCCGCAACTGGTGACCGAAGACAACGCCCTGCTGCTGATTGATCTTGGTAAAGGCAATAACGCCCTGGGGGCGACTGCACTGGCACAGGTTTATCGCCAGCTGGGTGATAAGCCCGCTGACGTGCGTGACGTGGCGCAGTTAAAAGGCTTCTACGACGCCATTCAGGCGCTGGTGGCACAACGTAAACTGCTGGCCTACCACGACCGCTCCGATGGTGGTCTGCTGGTGACCCTGGCTGAGATGGCCTTCACCGGCCACTGTGGCGTTGAGGCGAACATTGCTTCTCTGGGTGACGATCGTCTGGCGGCGCTGTTTAATGAAGAACTGGGCGCAGTCATTCAGGTGCGTGCGGCAGATCGCAATGCGGTTGAAGCTGTTCTGGCTCAGCATGGCCTGGCAGACTGCGTACACTATCTGGGTAAAGCCGTAGAGGGCGACCGCTTCGTGATTGAAGCAGACGGCCACGCGGTATTCAGCGAAAGCCGCACTACGCTGCGTATGTGGTGGGCAGAAACCACCTGGCAGATGCAGCGTCTGCGCGACAACCCGGAGTGTGCCGATCAGGAACATGACGCGAAGGCCAACGACAACGATCCGGGCCTGAACGTGAAACTCTCCTTTGATATCAACGAAGATATCGCCGCACCGTACATTGCGACTGGCGCGCGTCCGAAAGTGGCCGTGCTGCGCGAGCAGGGTGTCAACTCCCACGTTGAGATGGCGGCTGCCTTCCACCGTGCGGGCTTTGATGCCATCGACGTTCACATGAGTGACCTGCTGGCAGGGCGTACCGGTCTGGAAGATTTCCAGGCGCTGGTCGCGTGCGGCGGCTTCTCTTACGGTGACGTGCTGGGTGCGGGTGAAGGCTGGGCAAAGTCCATCCTGTTCAACAGCCGCGTGCGTGACGAGTTCGAAACCTTCTTCCACCGTCCGCAGACGCTGGCTCTGGGCGTGTGTAACGGCTGCCAGATGATGTCTAACCTGCGTGAGCTGATCCCGGGCAGTGAAGCCTGGCCGCGCTTTGTACGTAACCAGTCTGACCGCTTTGAAGCGCGTTTCAGCCTGGTCGAAGTGACGCAAAGCCCGTCTCTGCTGCTGCAGGGTATGGTCGGTTCACAGATGCCAATTGCCGTTTCTCACGGTGAAGGTCAGGTTGAAGTGCGTGATGCAGCACATCTGGCTCAGCTTGAAAGCAAAGGCCTGGTGGCGCTGCGCTTTGTCGATAACTTCGGCAAGGTCACGCAAACTTATCCGGCTAACCCGAACGGCTCGGCAAACGGTATCACCGCGGTGACCAGTGAAAGTGGTCGTGCAACCATTATGATGCCGCACCCGGAACGCGTGTTCCGTACCGTGAGCAACTCCTGGCACCCGGAAAACTGGGGCGAGGACAGCCCGTGGATGCGTATCTTCCGCAATGCGCGTAAGCAGTTGGGTTAAGTTTTAAAACGAGTGCCCTCACAGGCCCGGTAGGCGTAGCGCCACCGGGCTTTTTTTTGTCGCAATACTGCGACAACCCGATAATACAACCGTCTCCAAAAGGCGACACTTAACTTGTTGATTTATATGCATCTGATAATGTTCCCGTTAAGGTGTTGCTAATTAACGACACTTAGCTCGAAAATCATTCACGGATTAATGAATTTAAAGAATCACTTAAAGTCATTATTATCAATGATATAAGTTATTTGTTTGCATTCTGGCACGGCTGTTGCATAATAACAGCCAGTGGCTCATTCACCCTCTTATGTCAGCCCCTTCGGGACGCGCTACATAAACTTAGAATGACGCACAAAAAGGTGCCTGCCGTCCAACTACTGATTATAGCGATGCTTTATCAGGCCAGGGCGAAACGTCGAGTTAGGCACCGCCTCATTTCATAACAAAGCCGGGTTTTTACCCGGCTTTGTTGTATCTGAAGGGCAGACTCAGTTACGCTCTCCTCACCCCCATATTAAGAGAGTAATGCGTTGAAACGCTGGCCTGTTTTCCCTCGCTCCCTGCGACAGCTTGTCATGATGGCATTCTTGCTGATCCTGTTGCCCCTGCTGATACTGGCATGGCAGGCATGGCAAAGTCTGAATGCGCTAAGTGCCCAGGCGGCATTGACTAACCGCACGACGTTGATTGACGCCCGGCGCAGTGAAGCCATGACCAATGCAGCGCTGGAGATGGAGCGCAGCTACCGGCAGTATTGCGTGCTGGACGATCGCACCCTGGAAAAGGTCTATCAGAACCAGCGTAAACGCTACAGTGACATGCTGGATGCCCACGCCGGTGTGTTGCCGGACGATAAGCTGTATCAGGCGTTGCGTCAGGATCTAAACAGCCTTGCTCAACTACAGTGTAAAAACAGCGGGCCAGATACCGATGCCGCTGCGCGTCTTGAAGCGTTTGCTGCGGCCAATACCGAGATGGTGCAGGCCACGCGCACGGTGGTGTACTCGCGCGGGCAGCAACTGCAACAGGAGATTGCCGAGCGCGGTCAGTTCTTTGGCTGGCAGGCGCTGGTGCTGTTCCTGGTCAGTCTGGGGCTGGTTTTGCTGTTTACCCGCATGATCATCGGCCCGGTGAAAGGTATCCAGCGGATGATTAACCGTCTGGGGGAGGGGAAATCCCTCGGGGACACGGTGGCCTTTAAAGGTCCGCGTGAGTTACGCTCCGTCGGTCAGCGAATTATCTGGCTTTCTGAGCGTCTGGCATGGCTGGAGTCGCAGCGTCACCAGTTCTTGCGTCATCTTTCTCATGAGCTCAAAACACCACTCGCCAGTATGCGCGAAGGGACGGAACTGCTGGCGGACGAAGTGGCGGGGCCGCTAACCTCTGAGCAAAAAGAGATTGTCGAGATCCTGGATGCCAGTAGCCGTAATCTGCAAAAGCTGATTGAACAACTGCTGGACTACAACCGTAAGCTGGCTGATGGGGTGGTGGTGCTGGAAAAAGTCGAGATTGAGCCACTGGTGGACATGGTGATCTCCGCCCACAGCCTGCCAGCAAGAGCTAAAATGATGCATACGGAGGTGGATCTCAATGAGTCTGCCTGCCTGGCTGAACCCATGCTGTTGATGAGCGTTCTGGATAATCTTTATTCCAATGCGGTGCACTATGGTACTGAATCCGGTACCATTTACATCCGAAGTTATACCAGGGGTTCCCGGGTGTTTATCGATGTAGCGAATACGGGTACCCCCATTCCGGATGACGAAAAAACGATGATCTTCGAGCCCTTTTTCCAGGGGAGTCATCAGCGAAAAGGTGCGGTAAAAGGAAGTGGTCTGGGGCTCAGCATTGCCCGCGACTGCATACAACGCATGCAGGGTGAGCTTAAGATCGTCAGTGACGATCGCTCGGATGTGTGTTTTCGTATTGAACTGCCTCTTGAGCCGGAAAAAACAATGAAATGAGTCTATATCTGGTGAGTATGTCACACGTCTTTTCCCGCGCAGTGCGCGCGGTATTTTCCAGCAAAACAATGCGTCTGAGCGTCTCCTGTTTGCTTCTTGCGGGATGCGTTTCCCATGCACCTAAAAGTGCTATCAGCGATAAACAAAACGATAAATGGCCGGAGAATCAGCTGGCGGATTTCCTGACCACCCGTTGTGACGATCTCTGGAATTTGTCCGGGCATGAGGTTGACTCGAACCCGCTGTACTGGTTACGCGGGATAGATTGTTCCCAGCGCCTTGCTCCAGCCGCTGCCCGTGCTCAGGCAGCGCTGTGGGGCAATGAAACCTGGCAGGAAAATTTCAAACGCGCGATTTTACTGGCTGATGCCAAAATCACGCCTGTCGAACGCCGCGCCAATACCGCACGTCTGGATGCCGTCAGCGCAAATATTCCCGCGCAGGTTCGCCCGGTTTACCAGCTGTGGCGTGACGGGCAGGCATTACAACTGCAGCTCTCTGAGGAGCGTTCTCGCTATAGCAAACTGCAGCAATCGTCTGATGCCGAACTCGATACACTCCGCCAGCAACAGCAATTTTTACGTACACAGCTGGATACCACGACGCGCAAGCTTGAAAATCTGACCGATATCGAAAGACAACTTTCGACGCGTAAACCTGCGGGCAACTACCTGCCTGACGGGTCGAAAGGCAATTCTGCCACGACACCGGACAACGATACGCAGAAACAAGAGGATGTGAAGCCATGACAAGCCGTAAACCTGCCCATCTGTTGCTGGTGGATGACGACCCGGGGCTGTTAAAGCTGTTGGGGATGCGCCTGGTCAGTGAAGGCTACAGCGTGGTGACTGCGGAAAGCGGGCAGGAGGGGCTGAAAGTGCTTGGCCGCGAGAAAGTTGATCTGGTGATAAGCGACCTGCGGATGGACGAAATGGACGGCATGCAGCTGTTCGCGGAGATCCAGAAGCAGCAGCCAGGCATGCCGGTGATTATCCTGACTGCGCACGGGTCGATCCCGGATGCCGTTGCCGCGACACAGCAGGGCGTGTTCAGCTTCCTGACCAAGCCGGTGGATAAAGACGCGCTCTATAAAGCTATCGACAGTGCGCTTGAACACACGGCTCCATCGAATGATGAAGCATGGCGGGAGTCGATTGTCACGCGTAGCCCCATTATGCTGCGTCTGCTTGAGCAGGCGCGGATGGTGGCGCAATCTGACGTCAGCGTGCTGATTAACGGCCAGAGCGGAACCGGGAAAGAGATCCTGGCGCAGGCTATCCACAACGCCAGCCCGCGCAGTAAAAATGCCTTTATCGCCATTAACTGTGGCGCGTTGCCGGAGCAACTGCTTGAGTCTGAACTGTTTGGTCATGCCCGTGGAGCCTTCACCGGCGCGGTGAGCAGCCGGGAAGGGCTGTTCCAGGCGGCTGAAGGCGGTACGCTGTTCCTCGACGAAATTGGCGATATGCCAGCGCCGTTGCAGGTCAAACTGCTGCGGGTGTTGCAGGAGCGAAAAGTTCGTCCGCTTGGCAGCAATCGCGATATCGATATTAACGTGCGTATTATTTCCGCCACGCACCGCGATTTACCGAAAGTGATGGCGCGCAATGAGTTCCGTGAAGATCTCTACTACCGCCTGAACGTAGTGAACCTGAAAATTCCCGCCCTGGCCGAGCGTGCGGAAGATATCCCGCTGCTGGCGAACCATCTGCTGCGCCAGTCTGCCGATCGTCACAAACCTTTTGTGCGCGCGTTTTCCACTGATGCGATGAAACGGCTGATGACCGCAAGCTGGCCGGGCAACGTGCGCCAGCTGGTGAACGTTATTGAGCAGTGCGTGGCGCTGACGTCATCGCCGGTCATCAGCGATGCGCTGGTAGAGCAGGCGCTGGAGGGGGAAAACACGGCGCTGCCAACCTTTGCGGAAGCGCGCAACCAGTTTGAGCTTAACTATCTGCGCAAACTGCTGCAGATCACCAAAGGCAACGTGACCCACGCGGCGCGTATGGCCGGGCGCAACCGCACCGAGTTCTACAAGCTGCTGTCCCGCCATGAGCTGGAAGCAAACGATTTTAAAGAGTAATGCCGTATGGTACTGTGGGCAATCGATTACGAGGCAGCTTACAGGCAAGAGTTTAAGGACCCACCATGAAAAAGATTGATGCGATTATTAAACCTTTCAAACTGGATGATGTACGTGAAGCGCTGGCAGAAGTTGGCATCACCGGGATGACAGTGACAGAAGTGAAAGGTTTTGGTCGCCAGAAGGGCCACACCGAGCTTTACCGTGGCGCAGAGTACATGGTGGACTTTCTGCCGAAAGTGAAAATTGAAATCGTGGTGAGCGACGATATCGTGGATACCTGCGTGGATACTATTATCCGCACGGCGCAGACGGGTAAAATTGGCGACGGTAAAATCTTCGTCTTTGACGTGGCGCGTGTGATCCGTATTCGTACCGGTGAAGAAGACGACGCGGCGATTTAAGTGTGGCCCTTCGCTGCCACTCCCTGGCGGCGAAGGTGAGGTTAATTGCGCTCCGTTTCCGGTAAGGTGAGCGGCGTGTGGTTAAAGCGCCTTCTTATGCAGACGATCGCCACGATCAACACCACGCAGCCCAGCGTCCACTCGCCCATCTGAGAGAAAAAGTGTTCGTAGGCAGCAATTGCCGCGTCGCTGATTTGCGATTCTGTGGTTTGTTGCGCCACCAGCCCCGCCAGCCAGTTGGCGACCGCACCGGTTGCCAGCATGTAAATCCCCGTCAATACACCCATTACGCCAGGCAAATTCAGGCGGGTGATTTGCGCCATCGCCACCGGGTCAATAAACAGTTCGGCAAATCCCATCAGCGCCAGACCGGCGATCATCATCCCCATCGAAGCCTGACCGTGAAGCCCGCCACGGCGCGCATTGAGCGCCAGCAGCATAAAGCCGCCACCCATTAACAGCAGTCCAAGCGCGAACTTCAGCCACACGCGTATTGTGGAGCGGATGTTGCTTTCAGGGCGCGCAAGCCAGGTTAATGCAATACCTGCAGCCATAACCGCAACGGCGTTTACCGACTGAAACAGCGCTGTCGGTACTTCAAAACTGAGCAGGTGGCGGTTAACAAAGTGATCGATAAACAGGCTAATAGAGCTGCCGCCTTGCTGCGCCAGTACCCAGAACAGCGTCCCCGCCATCATCAACAGCACGATTTGCCACAGTGCGCGGCGATGTTCGGGGAAGGCGAGCATAATGCGTGTGACCACCACAATGGCAAAGACGCACACCACCGCCAGCAGATAGCCTGACCCGTTGTTTTCCAGCAGCAGGGTGAAGAATACCGGTGCGACGCACAGCATCACCAGCAGCCAGCCCCAGACAGGAAGCGCACACTTCACGGTGCTGAGCGCCCGTTTGTCGATGCCGCGCGTATGGCGGAAATGGCGATGACCGCTGAGGAAGATGAGCAAACCAATAAACATGCCAATACCCGCCAGAGCAAAGCCAACATGCCAGCCGTACCACTGTGCTGCCAGCCCACAGGCAATCGGTGCCGCGATAGATCCCACGTTTCCTGCGGCATAAAGCAGGGAAAAGCCGCCATCGCGACGTGGATCGTCGTGGGCGTAAAGTTCTCCCAGCAGGCAACTGATATTGGATTTAAACAGACCATAGCCGCAGATAATGATCGCCAGCGCGACATACAGACTCCATGTTGAATGGGATCCCATGCCCAGTACAACATGTCCAAGCGTCATCAGCAGCGCGCCGGCAATGACCGCCGCACGGTTGCCGAGCAGGCGGTCGGCCAGCCAGCCGCCGAGAATAGGGGTAACGTAAACCAGAGACGCGTAGGCGCTGAAGAGCGTAATGGCATGGCTGTCATCAAAGCCAAGCTGGTGGGTGAGGTAGAGGATGAGGAGGGCACGCATGCCATAAAAGCTGAAATATTCCCAGATCTGGATCGCTACGATGTAATAAATCGCGCGCGGTTGTGAGGGTGTTTGCATGTCATCTCCTGAACGGCGTGAAAAAAGGGAAGCGGCAGACCACTTCCCTTTGATACTTCTACTTATTTAGTGTTTTCTTTCAGCACTTTAACGGTGTAGCGACCATCCGCCTGGCGGTATGCACCGTGGATATCGGTTTCAAAGCCCGGATAATGAGCGCCGATTTCACACAGCATCTGCAGGAATTCCAGCACCGGACGGCTCTCTTCAGCGATCATCTCGCCTGGCATAACCAGTGGTACTCCCGGAGGATACGGCAGGATCATGTTGGCGTTAACGCGGCCCACCATTTCATCGAGATAAACTTCTTCCGTCTCGCCATGCAGCTCTTTCTGGAACGCGGTGTACGGGGTCATAACCATTGTCGGCAGCACTTCAAACGCGCGGAACATCAGGTCAGGCAGGTTGTGGTGTTCAACCAGCTTGTGAATGTTTTGCGCCAGATCCTGAATACGCATGTCTTCGTAGAATTCAGGGTTCTCGCGATAGAGCGAAGGCAGCATGTTTTTCACGCGCAGGTTCAGGTCAAAGGCGCGTTTGAAATCGGTGAGCGCGCGCAGCAGGCTCAGCGCTTTAGTTTTATCGATACCGATGCTGAACAAGAACAGCAGGTTGTACGGACCGGTTTTCTCTACCACGATACCTTGCTCATCGAGGTATTTCGCCACGATGCTGGCCGGAATACCGAAATCGCTCATGGTGCCGTCTTTCTTCATCCCCGGCGTCAAAATGGTGACTTTAATCGGGTCGAGGTACATGTGCTCGTTATCGATGTTTTTGAAGCCGTGCCATGCGCTATCGGAACGCAGTGCCCAGCATTCAGGCTCATCAATATGTTCTGGCTGCCACACGTCAAAGAACCAGCCGTCAGACTCGCCGTTCAGACGTTTGATCTCTTTACGGAAGCGGATGGCACGCTGGATAGAACCGTCGATCAGACGTTTACCCGAATTCCCTTTCATCATCGCTGCCGCGGTTTCGATGGAGGCGACGAT
This sequence comes from Enterobacter cloacae complex sp. 2024EL-00214, assembly GCF_043945575.1. Taxonomy (NCBI): domain Bacteria; kingdom Pseudomonadati; phylum Pseudomonadota; class Gammaproteobacteria; order Enterobacterales; family Enterobacteriaceae; genus Enterobacter; species Enterobacter cloacae complex sp. 2024EL-00214. Next base: position 40,537 of record NZ_JBIMRC010000010.1, read on the forward strand.
ACCGTAGTGCGGAGACGTCGTGGTGTGCATCATGTAGGCTTCGTTGAACGTCTCTTCGTTTACATCACCCTTCACGTGGATCATGGAAGCCTGAGAGAACGCTGCCAGCAGCTTGTGTGTGGACTGGGTTTCATAAATCACTTTACCTTCCACACGATCGCCGCTCATCCCGCATTTACCCGCGTAAATCGGTGAGAAGTTGGTGTAAGGCACCCATGCAGAGTCAAAGTGGATGGATTTTACATCCAGCGTTTTCTTGATGTAATCGGTGTTGTAGAGCAAGCCATCATACGTTGAGTTGGTGATAACTGCATGCACAGGCCAGGTCGCGTTCGGCGTCTCTTTCACGCGTTTGGCGATGGTCGTATGCTGGAATTCGCTCTGCGGAATACCACCGAGAATGCCGTACGCGTTACGGGTCGGACGGAAGTAGAGCGGCGTAATGTCACTCATCATCATCAGATGGGTCAGCGATTTGTGGCAGTTACGGTCAATCAGTACGGTGCTGCCAGCAGGCGCGGAGTACATACCAACGATTTTATTCGCGGTGGATGTCCCGTTTGTCACCATATAGCTGCGTTCGGCGTTGAATGCGCGGGCGATGTACTCTTCGGCTTCTTTATGCGGGCCGCTATGGTCGAGCAGCGAACCGAGTTCAGAGACGGAAATCGAGATATCCGACTTCATCGTGTTCGGGCCAAAGAAGTCGTAGAAAATGCTGCCGACCGGGCTTTTCTGGAACGCGGTGCCGCCCATATGGCCTGGCGTACAGAAAGTGTATTTCCCTTCACGCACATATTTAAACAGCGCTTTGGTCAGCGGTGGCAAAATAGTGTCGATGTATTCATCGGTGTTCTGTTTGATCTTGGCAGCGATATCGTCAGCAGCGCCGAGGGCATATTCAAAGAAACGCACTTTCATGCGCAGATCGTTCAGGCTGACATCAAGCGTTGAGTAAGTGTTCGCGAACGCGTACAGAGGCATGTACTCGTTCATTTTGCTGATCTCTTCGCACAGTTCGAGATTGTATTTGTCCCAGTCGAAAATCACGCCGCACAGTCGCGAATTGTTCTCAATCAGTTTCAGTAAATCTTCGCGGTCGTTAGGGTAAACAATGCGGAAATCCAGGCGCTCAAGGGCGCGATGTAGTTCACGAATAGGCTCTTCTTTAAAGTAGACGCCCATGTGATTCATAATTGCGATAACGTTCATAGTCGTATCTCCAGGTGTAAAAGGCCCCTCCCGTCACGGTGTGACAGGTGTCAGGAGGAGCTCAGAGAAAGGGGGGTTAGTGATTAACGCGCGTCGGCGACACGACTTTCAGCATCAATGTTGTTCTGGCGCTGGTACATTTTGCGGCCGTAGAACATCAGGATGATGAGGCTGACGATAAAGGTACCGGACAGTTCGAACGAGTTAGCACCCATCAGCGCGATGAAGCAGAATGCACAGCCGAGTACGGAACAGATGAGGCTTGTCAGATTGCGGACGTTAACGCCTTCAAAGCGAATCAGGTCAACACAAGAGTAGAAGTACGGCAGCATGGTCAGCAGGACGGCAATACCGGTCAGTTCGCCGAACAGGTCGGAGGCTTTACCACCGCTGGAGTTCATCACGGTGATGAGTACCATCAGCACGGTCATTTTGACGGCGGCCAGCAGCAGACCTTTTTTCGGAATACCGTTGCTGTCGACTTCGCCATACACTGCCGGGAAGTTACCGTCAGTGGCGGCACGAACCCCGGCCTGACCTACCAGCATCATCCAGGAACCCAGAGAGGTCAGGCAGGCGAATGCGGTGAAGGCGGAAACAATTGGCGCGGCCCAGCTGCCCATGATGGTTGATGCGCTGATAGCGAACGGCGCACCGGACGCGGCCATCTCTGAAGCCGGATACATACCGGAAATAACCTGAGTCGCGGCAATATAGACGATACCTGCCAGTGCAGTACCCAGCATGGTTGCCAGCGGTACGGTGCGTTTCGGGTTTTTCACCATGCCGGTGCTGACCGCTGCGGATTCAACGCCAACGAATGCCCACAGGCACAGCAGGATACTTTTGACCACCGCATGTGGATCGGTTGTGGTTGAGGTGTTCCAGTTTGCCTGATAGATAGCGGCGTCAAACCAGTGCCAGCCCGCGATAGCAGTAACAACCACCGGGATCAATACCAGCACCAGGCCGATGGTGGTCAGACGGCTAACCCAGGTACCACCCAGCATATTCACGAAGGTGAAGATCCAGACAATCGCAATACAGGCGAGACCTGCCGGTATAGGGTTATTTAATGCCGGGAAGAACGTGGAGAGATAAGATACGGCGGTAATACCGATAGCCAGGTTACCAATCCAGTTTGCATGATAATAAAGCACGCCGGTCTGGAAACCGAAAGCTGGGGATAATTCTCCCGCGTAAGCAATCGGACCACCCTGTTGTGGGTTTTTGGTCGCCAGTCGTGCATAAACATAGGCCAGAGACATCGCACCGATAATAGAAATCACCCAACCCCAGATAGCAATACCGCCGATACTGGCAAGGTTCGCCGGTAATAAAGCAATACCGCTACCCATCATATTTCCGGCGACGACGCCGGTACAGGCAAATAGCCCGATCTTTTTGGCTGAACTCATGTTCATTTCTCCTGAGCTTTATTTTTTGAGGTGCGGGTCGTTATCTGATGTCACTCAGCGATCCGACCGACTGGCGACAAGATTACGGATGCGGGAAGGAAAAATCCTAAAGATAAAATGAAATAAAAAACAACTTCAAAAAAATGACACCATGAGGTTTTTTTATTAACACATCAGGATAAAAAGTTTAGGTCAGGAAAAGATAAATATTGTTATTTTATAGTCTGTTGGTGATGTAATCTGGCGGGGTGTTTATGTTGCCATGAGGTAACAATCAATACACCATGGCAACAATTTAACTACTTTAATAAGAGTGTTATTTAACGCGGTAATGATGCTGCGCTATTTTTCACTGTTCATTTTTCAGAAAGGTTTGTAAGTACGGAACGATTTTTTTGATTGAGGTATGAAAAACACCATTCTCAATCCAGTAGAGCGTGTTATCCCCTGGGCGTAAATTAAACGCTGTAATATAGGCGTCGGCAGCCAGACGATTTTCGCCCTTCATTTCGTATACTTTTCCTAACAGCACATAATTTAACCATGACATTTCAAGATCAATGCTTTTATTAATGTCAGTGTATGCGTCATCAATATCGCCTTTAGTTAGCGCATCGATGGTTTGTATTTGATACCACGGCGCAGTGTCCTGAACGCCTGGTCGTTGTGCTATTTTGTCCAGCTCATTATTGAGCCCTTGCAGCTGTGTTTTATCAAATTGCTGCTGCGAATGACGTAATACATCAACCAGAATTTTTCCCGATAAGGCGAAAGTAAAGTCTGGTGCGTCTTTCGTGACCATCTCAAGTATTTCACTGGCTTTATTTAATGATGCAACATCACCTTCTACAATCAGCTGGTTTGCCTGGTAGTATTGCGCCAGCGGCATACTTTTCGAATGGCGGAATTGCTCAAGCAGTGCCTGCATGCGCGGCGGCCAGGGCTGCGTCAACACCGAGGAAAGGCTATGGAGGAGATCCTCCTGCACTGATAGCAGCGTGTTGTCGGTAATAAAATAACGCTTGTCCAGCATGATGGAGCTGTCGGCGTTATCGACCAGCAATACCGACATAAAGCACTGCTGTGCCCGGTAGTGGCGCTGATTTACGAATTTGATGGTGAGCGTTTTCCCTGAACTGCTGGGCTCTGTCACGTTATAGTTGGTCTTGTCATGCACCATAAAGGTGGAGAAGGTATTCAGCGACGTGGTGATCAGATTGCCAAGGCCAATCGCATAGGACTGTTGAGACGTCCAGCTATTACAGGAGTTACCGGGCTCAAAGCGCACGTCAATATCTCGCGGATTGAGCAGCAGGCGCGTACTGGTGACCGGGGGATGGGAGTTGACAAGCGACATTAATACCAGCGCAATCAGCGCGCCGAGTGAAGACAAAAACAGTAGCCAGGTCCAGAACGTTGCGATGCGCTTGCGCCGATCGACTTTGTCCCGTGCCAGACGAAATGAGGGTGACGGTAAAGTTGACGAGGTCATCGTCTGAGGCTGTGTTTCTGTTACCCTGATGGGAAGCACTGCGGGTGGTGTGGCGAGAGAAGGGGGAGTGATATCTGGCTCTTCTTCCGTACACCAGACGGCAGTGGCGGTAAGCTTGTAGCCGCGCTTTGGCACCGTGGCGATATATTCAGGGCTTTGTTCGTTACCATCCTTCAGCGACTTACGAAGTTCAGAAATGCTCTGGGTCACTACATGACTGGTGACAATGTTGCGCATCCAGATGTTATCAATAAGCTCATCCCGGCTCAGTACTTCATCGGGGTGTCTGGCGAAATACATCAAAAGGTCAATTAAACGTGGTTCAAGCGTTAGCTGACGGCCCTGACGGCTAATTTGATTTACGGACGGGGTAACCAGCCAATCGCCAACGCGCACAACAGGTTGTTGCATAAAAAAAGCGCCCTAAAGCGGAAAAGGGGAAGGACCAATCATAACACAAATGACTTACCCATTATTGATAAGCAACATGAGTCAGTACCGGGGATGAAAATAACAAAACGGGCACCGCAGGACGCGGCACCCGGGGGGAAATGTGGAGTTTACAGTACCTTATGTGGGCCAAAACACTCGTAATGAATGTTTTCTGGCTTCACGTTCAGTTCTACCAGCTGCTTCGCGGCATACTGCATAAACGCCACTGGCCCACAGACGTAGAACTGCATCTCTGGTGTGCTGAACGCTCCCTCATGCTGGCTTAAATCGATCAGACCTTCGCTGTCGAAACGGGCAGCGGCGCGGTCGGCCTCCGTCGGCAGACGATACCAGGTGTGTGCGTTAAAGCGTGGCAGGCCAGTCGCCAGCGTTTTCACTTCATCCGCAAATGCGTGTACATCGCCGTTCTCGGCGGCGTGGAACCAGTTCACCTGTGCATTGTGATGAGACTTCGCCAGCGTATCCAGCATCGCCAGCATTGGCGTTTGACCCACGCCCGCGGAGATCAGCGTTACAGGCGTATTCGCTTCAACGGTCATAAAGAAGTCGCCGGCAGGTGCCGCCAGCTGAACCACATCGCCCACATTCGCTTCATTATGCAGCCAGGTAGAAACCTGACCACCGTCTTCGCGTTTCACGGCAATGCGATAACCTTTACCGTCGGGTTTGCGGGTCAGGGAGTATTGACGGATCTCCTGGTGCGGGAAGCCTTCAGGCTTCAGCCAGACGCCCAGATACTGGCCTGGCTGATAATCAGCGACCGGCTGGCCATCAACCGGCTCGAACTCAAAGCTGGTAATCAATGCACTGCGTGGTGTTTTCCCGACGATGCGGAATGCACGTGTACCTTCCCAGCCGCCGTTTTTATTGGCGTTCTCGCTGTAGATCTGTGCTTCACGGTTGATAAACACGTTTGCCAGCACGCCGTAGGCTTTACCCCATGCGTCCAGAACGTCCTGACCCGGGCTGAACATCTCATCCAGCGTCGCCAGCAGGTGGCCGCCGACAATGTTGTACTGCTCTGGTTTGATCTGGAAGCTGGTATGTTTCTGCGCAATTTTCTCTACCGCAGGCAGCAGCGCCGCCAGGTTTTCGATATTGCTGGCATAGGCCGCGATGGCGTTAAACAGGGCTTCACGCTGATCGCCGTTACGCTGGTTGCTCATGTTGAAAATCTCTTTGAGCTCCGGGTTATGCGTGAACATGCGATCGTAGAAATGGGCGGTGAGTTTAGGACCCGTTTCAACCAGCAGGGGGATAGTGGCTTTAACGGTAGCGATGGTTTGAGCGTCGAGCATAGCAGCTTCCTTCAGATGTGACTTTAATGATGTATTTTGAATGCATCTTATAAAAAATACCCCTGCGTTGTAAATGGTTCTTTGCATCATGAAAAATATGCATCACAAACCTGAAAAGAAATCCATTGATAATGGCGAGGGCTTTATTCCTCAAACCCTTGCGTGGCGTGAAGGAAAACGTTTGCGTAAAATCGTTTGTCAAGACCTGTTATCGCAGAACTAATCAGTTATACTGTTGCGCGTTGTCCAACTGGACTGCCTTTTCAGGCCAAAATTTTATTGTTAGCTGAGTCAGGAGATGCGGATGTTAAAGCGTGAAATGAACATTGCCGATTATGATGCCGAACTGTGGCAGGCTATGGAGCAGGAAAAAGTACGTCAGGAAGAGCACATCGAACTGATCGCCTCCGAAAACTACACCAGCCCGCGCGTTATGCAGGCGCAGGGTTCTCAGCTGACCAACAAATATGCTGAAGGTTACCCGGGCAAGCGCTACTACGGCGGTTGCGAGTACGTTGATATCGTTGAGCAACTGGCGATTGATCGTGCAAAAGAACTGTTCGGTGCTGACTACGCTAACGTGCAGCCGCACTCAGGCTCTCAGGCTAACTTCGCGGTCTACACCGCTCTGCTGCAGCCGGGCGATACCGTTCTGGGTATGAACCTGGCACAAGGCGGTCACCTGACTCACGGCTCCCCGGTTAACTTCTCCGGCAAACTGTACAACATCATCCCTTACGGTATTGATGAGTCCGGTAAAATTGACTACGAAGACATGGCGAAGCAGGCTAAAGAGCACAAGCCGAAAATGATCATCGGTGGTTTCTCTGCTTACTCCGGTATCGTTGACTGGGCAAAAATGCGTGAAATCGCAGACAGCATCGGTGCTTACCTGTTCGTTGATATGGCGCACGTTGCAGGTCTTATTGCCGCAGACGTTTACCCGAACCCGGTTCCACATGCTCACGTTGTGACTACCACTACCCATAAAACCCTGGCAGGTCCACGCGGTGGCCTGATCCTGGCGAAAGGCGGTAGCGAAGAGCTGTATAAGAAACTGAACTCTGCCGTCTTCCCAAGCGCGCAGGGTGGCCCGCTGATGCACGTTATTGCGGGTAAAGCGGTTGCGCTGAAAGAAGCGATGGAGCCAGAGTTTAAAGTTTACCAGCAGCAGGTTGCGAAAAACGCCAAAGCGATGGTAGAAGTGTTCCTGAACCGTGGCTACAAAGTGGTGTCTGGCGGTACTGAAAACCACCTGTTCCTGCTGGATCTGGTTGATAAAAACCTGACCGGTAAAGAAGCTGACGCTGCCCTCGGCCGTGCCAACATCACCGTGAACAAAAACAGCGTGCCTAACGATCCGAAGAGCCCGTTCGTGACTTCCGGTATCCGTATCGGTTCTCCGGCTGTCACTCGCCGTGGCTTTAAAGAAGCAGAAGTGAAAGAGCTGGCTGGCTGGATGTGTGACGTTCTGGACAACATCAATGACGAAGCGGTAATCGAGCGCGTCAAAGGTAAAGTTCTGGATATCTGCGCACGCTTCCCGGTATACGCATAATTCCTCTGCTTTGCAGAAATAAAAAAGGCCGCGTTTGCGGCCTTTTTTTATGGTTTAGCGCCGGTCAAGGGATATTGCCCCCGGCCCCACGATAGCCAGCAAAATAAATGCACCAGCAATACTGATATTCTTGTAGAAGTTAATCATGTTTGGCACAACCGCATCACCGGTCATATCCCAGTAACGGTGGCCAATAATTGCCGTACCCAGCGTGTAGAAAATAAAGAGCACGGCGACAGGGCGGGTGAAAAAGCCGAGCACGATCAGAATTGCAGCGGGGATCTCCATCACCACCGCAATAATCGCTGCCAGCATCGGCATCGGTGCGCCCAGTGAGGTCATATATTGTACGGTTCCGCTAAACCCTATGAGTTTCGGATAGCCAAAGATGATAAACAGCACAGCAAGTGCGATACGGGCAATCAACAGCAACAGGTGGCGTGACTGACCGAAATCAAAATAGCGTAGAGTGTTCATAGCAGGCTCGTTTTTGAGGGGACCTGTTTTAAAACTAATACACAAATCAATACTCTGCCATTCAGCTTTTCTTCATAAATCAGGTATCAGGGTGATTTAAAAAATGGGTATCGCTATTATTCACCTAACTGCGATTCCACATATAAATAACCAATCCCCAGAATTTGCTGCGTGCGGCTGAGCCGGCCAAAACTGATATGCGTTGCTTTAATTCCCGGCCCATCATTTTTATCAAAAGGATTAAATCCTGTTTGGTGAGTGATGGCATTGAGCCAGCTCTCTCCAAACGCGCAGCTACGCCCGTAAAGCCATATCTGGTTAATATTCAGGATATTGAGAAAATTATACAGGCTCAGACCAATAGCGTTGGCCGCGTTTTCTACCCACGCCTGAACCCGTACGTCTCCTTGCTGCCAGGCGTGGATCAGTGCGCTGGTCGTGAGTTGTTCCGGTGAGAATTCTGCTCCAGGCTGGGTTTTTAACCAGACGCGGGCCTGCTTCTTCAGAGCGCTCAACGAGGCGATCGTTTCAAGGCAACCGTAGCGGCCGCAGTCACAGGCGTTGCCGTCTGGATCCACAATAGTGTGCCCGATCTGTCCACTTCCGTAGAGGTTGCCGCGATAAATCTGATCGTTTATTACAAAGGATGAACCAATTCCGTAATCGACGTTTATGACGCAAAAATCTTGATCCGCCCCAGGGTTTTGCCATTTTTCCGCCAGAGCCAGCATCACGCAGTCATTATCTATCCTGACGTGGATCCCCAGCTGTTCCTCAAGCAGATATTTCATCTCGAGCGGTGCTTTCCACTGCGCTTGTGGCATCGTTTGCGATACCCCTGTGACCGGGTCGACCTGCCCATGCACGCCCAACGCAAGATTGATTCGCTGTTCAGGGTAACGTTTGTGATACTGCCGCCAGCAGTTTGCTATCGCGCCGAGAAGGGTCTGTGGATCGGGCGCATTGATGGTGATGTGCTGAAGATCGCCCACTGCCAGCAGGCGGGCATCCGCAAGCTGACACTCAATGCTGGTGGGTGAGACCGTCATGCATAGCGTCCATGCTCCATGATGGGGGATTTGATAGCTACCACTATTGAGCCCGCGGGCACTCATTTTTTCTGCCGAATGGCTGATTCGCCCCTCATCAAGCAGTTCTTCAAGAATGTTGCTCACCGCCGGAATTGACAGCCCCGTCAGCTGCGCCAGACGCGATTTACTCAGCTGTTTTTCACGCCATAAATGCGACAAAAATATCACCTTGTTGGCCTGACGAACCCGCGCATTATTCAAACCCGCTCGCAACATATACTTAACTCCCTTAACTGTATTGCGTGAACGCTGCGCATTTTAGCAGCGAATACACACTATAAACTCAATGTATTCCATTTTTTACTTTATTTCATTTAGTGGAGAGCAGAATGCACGGTTCAGTTAAGGTATGGCAGGAAACCATTACCCTTCCTACGTGGACGACAGGGGCTGAAGATCCCAACCCCATGTTTCTGGAAAAACGCGTCTATCAGGGCTCCTCAGGCGCGGTCTATCCCTACGGCGTCATTGATACGCTGACCGGGGAACGCGAAATGCGCGACTACCAGGCGGTTTGGCTGGAGAATGATTTCATTCGTGTGATGCTACTGCCTGAACTTGGCGGACGTATCCATCGTGCTTACGACAAAGTAAAGCAGCGTGATTTCGTCTACTACAACGAAGTGGTTAAACCTGCGCTGGTGGGGTTGTTGGGGCCGTGGATCTCCGGTGGTATCGAGTTCAACTGGCCGCAGCATCACCGCCCAACAACCTTTATGCCGGTTGATTTCACCCGGCAGGCTGGTGAAAACGGCGAGCAAACCGTCTGGATGGGGGAAGTGGAGCCGATGCGTGGCCTGCAGGTGATGACGGGATTTACTCTCTATCCTGACCGCGCGTTGATCGAAATCACTGGCAAAGTCTTTAACGGTAATGTGACACCGCGCCATTTCCTGTGGTGGGCGAACCCGGCTGTCAAAGGTGGCGATGCGCACCAGAGTGTCTTCCCACCGGATGTCACCGCCGTTTTTGATCACGGTAAGCGTGATGTCTCGGCTTTCCCTATCGCCACGGGTACTTACTACAAAGTGGACTATTCGGCGGGAGTGGATATCTCCCGCTACCGAAATGTACCAGTACCAACCTCCTACATGGCTGAAAAATCAGATTACGATTTTGTCGGGGCTTACCATCACGATGAACGAGGTGGCCTGCTGCACGTTGCCGATCACCATGTCTCGCCGGGTAAAAAACAGTGGAGCTGGGGTTACGATGATTTTGGCCAGGCCTGGGACCGTAATCTGACTGATGAAAATGGCCCCTATATCGAACTGATGACCGGAGTGTTCACCGACAACCAACCAGACTTCACGTGGCTCGCACCGTTTGAAGAGAAGATCTTCGTTCAGAACTTCCTGCCCTATAGCGAGCTGGGGATGGTGCAAAATGCCAGCACTCAGATGGCGATGAAATTGGTCAGAGAGTCGCCGCTGCTGCAGACTGGGATCTACGCCATTGCCCCGCTGGATAACATCCTCGTCGAACTGAGTGCCGACCAGAAGCCGATTTTTGAAACCCATCTGACGTTAGCGCCGGGAGAAAGCTGGCAACAAACATTGCCGGATAATTACCCGCAGCGCTTAACCATGACGGTTAAGTCGGCACAGGGCCAGACGCTACTTCACTATCAGGAACATCAGGCACAGGAGACATCGTTACCCGATCCTGCCCGCGCCCCTGCAATGCCAGAAAACATCACTAACGCTGATGAGCTCTATTTTATTGGTCAGCATCTGGAACAGTACAACCATGCCAGCCGCTTTGCGGCTGATTATTACCGCCGGGCGATTGAACTCGACCCATATGATTATCGTAACAACGTTGCCCTGGGCACGCTTGCACTTAACTCCGCTGACTGGGTACTGGCGGAACGCTGTGCCCGCGCCGCACTCACGCGTGCCCATCGGTTGAATAAAAACCCCCGCGATGGAGAGGCCAGCATGCTGTTGGCAACGGCACTCGAGCGACAGGGGGATATCACAGGGGCATGGGATAACTACTTCAAAGCATCGTGGAGCGGCAACTGTCGGGATGCGGCATTTTGGGCACTGGCACGTCTGGCGATGAAGCGTGGCGATGCGAAAGACGCCCTCGAAAAAGTCACTGTTAGCCTGCAGGTAAACGGGGCAAACCATCTGGCAATGGGGCTGAAAGCACTGGCGCTATTTGATTGCGGGCACCAGGACGAGGCACTGGACTTTATCAGTCAAAGTCTGACGCAGTATCCGCTGAGCTATCCGCTTCACTGTGCGCGTTGGCTGCTCGCTCAGGACCCGGAATCACAGGCGATGTTGTTGCAGGTCACCGGGCGGCGCGGGATTAACGCCAGTATGCTCTCCGGGTGGCTGGTTTCTCTGGGACGCACAGATGCGGCAGAGAAGGTGCTGATGCTGCTGGACTGCCAGGAGACAATTCCGTTGCTGTGGCAGGCATCACTGAGCCAAAAACGAGAGGTGCGTGAGCGCTTACTGGATGCGGCGCAGAACTGCCACGCCCGGCATGTTCGTTTCCCCAATACGCTCGATGAAGTTCAGATGCTGCAGACTCTCAAAGATGATCCGTTTGCAGGTTATCTGCTGGGCTGTTTCTGGTATAGCAAACGCCGGTATGACGAGGCCGTTTCCTGTTGGCAGGATACTTTAGTGCGCCTGCCGGACTATGCGCCTGCGCACCGTCTGTTGGGGATCTATGCCTGGAATAAGCAGCACGACGCGACAGCTGCGATGGTCAGACTGCAGCGGGCCGTTGACATCGAGCCGGACAATGCCCGTTTTCTGTTTGAGCTGGATTACCTGAAGAAGCTAACAGCCACAGCGGCCAGCGAGCGCCTGAGCCTGCTTGAGACTCGTATGGCGGTTGTTATGCGACGTGATGATCTGACGGCGGAGCTGTTAAGTCTGTGGAATAGCCAGGGGCAGTATGCGGCGGCGGCGCAGATCCTACAGACTCGCCAGTTCCATCCCTGGGAGGGCGGCGAGGGCAAAGTCACCGGGCAATATCTTCTCAACCAGATGCACCAGGCGTTAGATGCCATTGCGGAGAACGACATCCCCGTGGCCATGCGCTGGCTGGGAGAAGCGCTCCAGTATCCGCGCAACCTGGGGGAAGGGCGCTTACCCGGACAGACAGATAATGACATCAGATATCTGCTTGGCTTCTGTGCGCTGAAAAAAGGTGAGCTGCAGCAGGCGCAGTTGCACTTCCAGCAGGCTGCGTGCGGTGGCACAACGCTCGACGCTGGCCGCTACTACAACGACCAGCCAGCGGATTATCTGTTCTGGCAGGGTATGGCGTTACGGGCAGGCGGTCAGGTGGAAGAGGCCGGGCGGCACTTCCGTAGTTTCCTGAAATGGGTAGAGCATCACCACAACGATATCCCCGAAGCCGATTTCTTTGCAGTATCGCTTCCGGATCTGGTGGTTCTTGATACGTCCGCAGCGGTGCAGCACCAGCAACACTGTCTGTTTATCGAGGCGTTGGGGCATCTGGGGCTGGGCGAAATGTCAGCCAGTCAGAAAGCGATGCAACAACTGCTGGCGATAAATCCTGCTCACGATAAAGCGCATCTTATTCTGCATGCACAGCGATGCGGCATCTTTGCCTGAACCTTAACCGGGCGGGAGAACCCGCCCAAACCCTACTGTTCCCTGCGTTTCCCTTATAGAGGAATCAAAATGAATAACGCGCAGACACATCTCAAAATGGGCTACATCTGGACGATCTGTCTGGTGGCGGCCTGCGGTGGTTTATTGTTTGGTTATGACTGGGTGGTGATTGGTGGTGCGAAGCCGTTTTATGAGGCGTACTTTTCGATTACCGATCCTGCTCAGTCTGGCTGGGCGATGAGTTCTGCTCTGGCCGGATGCGTGTTTGGCGCGCTCATTTCTGGCTGGTGCGCCGACCGTCTCGGACGAAAGATCCCGCTAATTCTCTCGGCAATCCTGTTCAGCGCGTCGGCGTTGGGTACGGCGCTGGCGAGCAATTTCGAGATGTTCGTTATCTACCGCATTGTCGGTGGGTTGGGGATTGGTCTGGCGTCGGCATTGAGCCCGCTCTATATCGCTGAGGTTAGTCCGGCGGAAAAACGTGGACGCTTTGTTGCCGTTAACCAACTGACCATTGTCATCGGTGTGCTGGCGGCACAGTTGGTAAACCTGATGATTGCCGATCCTGTTGCCAGCGGTGCCACGCAGCAAACACTCCTCAACACCTGGAACGGCCAGGTGGGCTGGCGCTGGATGTTTGGTGCAGAGCTGCTCCCGGCAGTGGTCTTTCTGGTGCTGATGTTCCTGGTGCCTGAATCACCGCGCTGGCTGATGAAAGCCGGAAAAACGGAGCGTGCCCGGGCCACGCTTGAACGAATTGGCTCCACGGCTTATGCCAGTCAAACCTTGCAGGAAATAGCCCAGACGCTGGTGAAAGACAACAACAAAGTCTCTTACTCTGCGCTGCTCGCCCCTCAGGTTAAACCCATCGTCATTATCGGGATGGTGCTGGCGGTGTTTCAGCAGTGGTGCGGTATCAACGTCATCTTTAACTACGCGCAGGAGATATTTGCCTCCGCCGGATTTGATATCAACGGAACCCTGAAATCCATCGTTGCCACCGGTATTATCAACCTGGTCTTTACTATCGCGGCATTGCCGCTGGTGGATAAACTTGGGCGACGCAAGCTAATGTTACTGGGCGCAAGTGGTCTCACCGTGATCTACGTGCTGATTGCCGGAGCTTATGCGTTGGGGATCATGGGGTGGCCGGTACTGGTGCTGGTTCTGGCGGCTATTGCCATTTATGCCCTGACGCTGGCCCCGGTAACCTGGGTGCTTCTCTCTGAGATCTTTCCTAATCGCGTGCGTGGTATGGCGATTTCGCTGGGAACGCTGGCGCTGTGGATCGCGTGCTTCCTGCTCACCTACACCTTCCCGTTGCTGAATGCCGGGTTGGGCGCAGCGGGCAGCTTCCTGCTGTACGGTATCATCTGTGCGCTGGGCTTCATCTATATTCTGCGAAATGTCCCTGAAACCAAAGGTGTGACGCTGGAGGCACTGGAAACCCAGCTGGCGCAGCGACACGGGGTGGCCCCTGCGGTTAAGCAGGAACAGGCACACTGATGGTGCAGGCTATTACTCTGGAAAACGCGCATCTGCGGTTGCGCGTTGATCCACAAGGTGGTGCGATAAACGCGCTGTTCTCACTCCATCATCAGCGCCCTGTTTTGCAGGCACCGCCGGGCCAGCAGCCGCTGTTTCCAATGCTGCCGCTGGCAAATCGGGTCGCCGGGAATCGGTTTTTGCTGCATGGTCGTGAGGTGGTATTACCGAAAAGCCCGCGTGACACCGATTTTTATCTGCATGGTGACGGTTGGATCAAGCCCTGGCAGGTTGTTTCCTTCTCCGCCACCGAGTGTGTATTACAGCTTCGAAGCATAGAGCCCTGCGGTTTCGACTATCTGGTGCAACTGTGTTACCGACTTGTCGATAATGTGTTCCATGTCAGTCTGACGCTCACCCACTGTGGCACAGAACCCATGTTGTATGGATTAGGGGCTCATCCCTGGTTCTGTTTTGAACCTGGGAGTACGGCACAGTTCAGCGCCAGTGGTTACTGGCCGGAAGGGGAAAACCACCTGCCGCTGCAATGGCAGGGGGAGCTACCCGCTCACGCGGATTTTCATTCGGCGCAATATGGACGAGATGAGTGGCTGAATGTCTGCTATTCCGGCTGGAGTGGGCAGGCGATATTGCGAAATAATGAGATGGAAATCACACTTCTTTCGCAAACTCCCTGGTTGATGCTATTCAGAATGTCGGGGCAGTCATTTCTTTGCCTTGAACCTCAAAGCCACCCGGTAAATGCCCACCAGATGCCGGGACAGCCAGGTTTGGTGATGCTTTCTGGCGGGGAGGAAACCCATTTTTCAATGGCAATAGTGGTCAATTCAACAGTGGAAAAATGTTAATTTATTGTTAATGTGACACTTGCGCCTCCCGGCGTTTACCGCCAGACTAGCGCCTTCATTTCGGGAGGGATTCATGGTTTTGCATTCCACGCGCTGGCTGGCGCTCAGCTATTTCACCTACTTTTTTAGCTACGGCATTTTTCTGCCTTTCTGGAGCGTCTGGCTCAAAGGCATCGGGCTTACCCCAGAGACCATCGGTGTGTTGCTTGGCGCAGGACTGGTGGCGCGATTTCTGGGAAGCCTGCTGATTGCACCGCGCGTCAGCGATCCCTCCTTACTGATTAAAGCGGTGCGTATTCTGGCGCTGTTGACGCTGGTCTTTGCCGCCTGTTTCTGGGTCAATAACACGTTTGCCTGGCTGATGGTGGTAATGGTGGGTTTTAACCTGTTCTTCTCACCGCTGGTTCCGCTGACGGATGCGCTGGCGAACACCTGGCAAAAGCAGATTACGATGGACTATGGCCGCGTGCGCCTGTGGGGGTCTATTGCCTTTGTCATCGGCTCCGCGCTGGTGGGGAAACTGGTCAGTCTCTACGATTACCATGCGATTCTGGCTCTGCTGAGTCTTGGTATCGCCTCTATGCTACTGGGGATGTTGCTGCGTCCGTCAGTGATGCCGCAAGGGGAAAGCCGACATCAGGAAAGCGCAGGCTGGCCCGCCTGGCGTAGCCTGGTGACACAAAGCTGGCGGTTCCTGGCCTGTGTCTGTCTGCTCCAGGGGGCGCATGCCGCGTACTATGGCTTCAGCGCCATTTACTGGCAAGGCGTGGGTTACTCCGCGTCTGCCATTGGTTACCTGTGGTCGCTTGGCGTGGTCGCTGAAGTGGTTATCTTTGCGCTCAGTAAAAAACTATTCCGACGCTTTGGCGCGCGTGATTTGTTACTGCTCTCCGCCGTGTGCGGCGTGATCCGCTGGGGCATTATGGGCTGGACAGCCGAACTACCGTGGCTGATTGTGGCGCAGATCCTGCACTGTGGTACCTTCACCGTGTGTCATCTGGCGGCGATGCGTTATATCTCAGCGCGTGAGGGTGGGGATGTTATCCGCCTGCAGGCGGTCTATTCTGCGGTGGCAATGGGCGGTAGTATTGCCGTGATGACGGTCTTTGCGGGCTTCCTCTACCAGCATCTGGGGCACGGCGTGTTTTGGGTGATGGCACTGGTTGCATTGCCTGCGATGATCGTTCGCCCAAAAGTGGTCGCGCGCGCGTAACTACGATTCCAGCATGGCGCGAATATGTTCTTGTTGCTGCGCGTTCAGCGCCTCAACGGCGTGGATCAGCGGTGGCGAGAACAGTGGCAGAGCGGTCGGGTAAGGGGTAATCACCAGTGCGGCTTCGCGCGGTGCCCCCTCTCTCTGGAAGGTCTGCAGCGTCAGATAGCGAATGTTGAGCGGGAGCAACGTCAGTTCCCGCAACTGTTGCTCAATCAACGCTTCGCATTCTTTATCCGTTCCCGTCAGTAACACCACCTGTTTTTCATGCAGATCGGTCTCCTGCATCAGCCAGGCACCAAAAATCACGGCGACCAGGCTCATCTCTTCATCGGAGAAACGTAGCCCAAATTCAGCTTCCAGTTCAAATAACGCCTCTTTGGTGGTACGCAGCAGGCGCGGGTAAAGGCGGTGGATCTCTTCTGGCAGGCTGTTATCAATACCGATTTCAAACAGTGAGCGGTCAAGCGCCTGGGCAAGATGAATATACAGCTGATCGGTCAGCCCTTGCTCATCGCTAAAGTTCATTCCCGTCTGCGCCCGAAAGCGCGCAATCATTCGCACAATTGTCCGGCGCAAACGCTGATCCTGCTGGTGTTTATCGAGCACCGGATCGGGGGTGCGCAGCATCATAAACAACAGTGCCAGAAACAGGTGTTCATCCGTGTGAGGAGCCTGAGGAACGCGCCGTTTCCAGTGACGTACGATCTCCTGCGCGGTGAAATATTCCCCCCGCGACTGCGCCCAGCTGCGCTGAATACGGGAAAACTGCGGCGTATTGCCCTGATGATGCTGAATCAGACAATATTGCAAATAGAGCTGCAAAAACTGGATATCGCGGCACTCAAACTGGCGCTGAAGCTTGCGTGAGCAGAAGTTGATCAGCGCCAGCAGGTTAGTATCGTCGTAGAGAGGACGGGCAATTCCGTGTCGTTTAAGCGCGGTTTTTAACGCGGGAGTAAACTGGTGCGAGACAAAATGAGGACAAAGCCGGAGCGCCCTGCGCAGCCAGTGCAGCAGGCATAAACGCTGATTCAGGGCAGAACCTTCAATTCGGTAGCTGCCGTCAGGGTGCGTGACGATATCAAGCCGGTGATAGCGCTGGATTTCATCGCGCGTCTCGGCTATATCTTGCCGTGCCATAGCGTCGTCCACGCCATTGGCAGCGATTATACTCTGTGCGGTGACGACAGCATCGGGCAGGTAAAGCATCAAAAGCACCTGGCAGCGGCGCTGCGAACTGGAAAGCACAGATGGAATTTCAAGCGTCGTCATCATCTGTCGGGTATCCAGTGTGAATGTTTGATAAGGATAGCTAAAGGATGGGCGCTGAAAAGCGCACCGGCAGGCCTTTCACTCAGGATTGCTGGTGAACATCACAGAATTTTTGACGTGAGGAATTGATGCAAATAGTTAAACAAAGTACGATGACGTTATTTTTGGCGGTTTCCACTTTCGCCGCCAGCGCACATCCTCACAGTTTTATCAGCCTGAAAACCGGGCTGGTAACCGACGGGGGGCAGCTCAGTGGCCTTAAAATGCGCTGGACGATGGATGAAATCACCTCGGCTGACCTGCTTTATGATGCGGGAAACGCAAAGCCAGGCGATGAGATCTGGAAAAAGCTGGCGGCGGAAGTGATGGCTAACGTACTGGGTCAGCACTACTTCACGGAGTTCTGGCATAACGGGCAAAAGGTGAAATTTCTGAACCGCCCGACGGAGTACGGTATGTCGCGCGATGGTCATCAGGCGGTGTTAACGTTTGTGCTCCCGCTGGCGCAACCTCAGCCTCTGGCAGGACAGACGTTCACCTTCTCAACCTTTGACCCGACTTACTACGTTGATATGAGCTACGCAGAGGACAGCGACGTGCAACTGCCCGCGACGCTGCAAAAAACCTGCAAAATAGCGGTTCACACGCCGAAACCCAGCGAAGAGACGCTGAACTTTGCGGTCTCACTCGACAAGGAAGATGCCCCACCTGAGGATATGGAGTTGGGTAAACAGTTCGCGCAGGAGGTGACGTTACAATGTCAGTGATCGCCTCTCCGGTTCGGAAACCGCGCCGCTGGCTACACCTCTGGCCGCTGGCGCTCTTTTTGCTGTTAGCCATTTTCGGTTCTCTGTGGCTGTGGCAAGCCTGGCCCCAGGTGCTGATGAAAAGCATCATCTGGCAGCGCGAGCTTAACCAGCAGATGAGCGGGCTGCTGAAGGCCGTGGCGGAAAACCCGACAAAAGCGGGTGGCTCTCTGCTGGCGTTCAGCTTTATCTACGGCGTACTGCACGCTCTGGGGCCGGGGCATGGCAAGATTGTGATCACCACCTGGCTTGCCACCCATCCTTCGAAACTGAAATCAAGCATCGGTCTGACGCTGGCCTCTTCACTGCTTCAGGGCGGCGTGGCGATTGTGCTGGTCGCGGTCGTCCTTTCGCTTTTACAACTTCCTGCTCGTCAGTTGCACATGAGCAGTTTCTGGCTGGAGAAGGGGAGCTATGCGCTGGTGGGTGTGCTGGGACTCATCCTCTGCTGGCGGGCGTTGAAAAAACTGCGCCAGTTACTGCAAAAACCCAAATTTAAAACCTTTATGCCGCATCACGTGCATGATGCCCACTGCGGCTGCGGACACCAGCATCTGCCGACGCAGGAACAGCTGCAGAACGGCGACGACTGGCGCGCACGTTTAATGATCGTTCTTTCGATGGGAATGCGCCCGTGTTCGGGAGCGATTATGGTGTTGCTGTTCAGTAAGGTGATCGGTGTTTTCGGCTGGGGGATGCTCTCGGCGCTGGCGATGGCCGCGGGAACGTCACTCACTATTTCGTCGCTGGCGTTGCTGGTACACAGCTTCCGTCAGCTGGCGGTAAAACTCAGCGGTAATAAAACACCGGTGCTATGGCGACAGATAGGGTGGACAACGCTCGCGCTGGCGGGCGGCGTAATTTTGCTGGTGGCGGCGATAACGATGTGGATGAGTGCGGTGCCGGTGGGCAGGGGATTGAGGCCGTTTTAGTCGGGTGCGGTCTGATGTCCTCACCCTGACTTTAACCCTCTCCCACGGGGAGAGGGAATGACCGGGATTAACGCTTCAGCGCGTCACTCAGTTCATCACGCATGTTTGCCAGCATGGCTTTAACGACGCGAGGGTTACCTGCAACGATGTTGCCGGTAGACATATAGTTGTGGCCGCCGGTGAAGTCGCAAACAATCGCACCTGCTTCACGTGCGATCAGCTCGCCCGCAGCAAAGTCCCACGGCTTCAGTGCCAGTTCGAAGTAACCGTCAACGCGGCCGGTCGCAACGTAGGCCAGATCCAGCGCAGCAGAACCGGTGCGACGGAAGTCAGCACATTCGGTGAACAGTTTGCCCAGGATATTCATATAGGTGGTTGCGTGCTGTTTCGCCTTGAACGGGAAACCGGTCGCCAGAATGGTACCGTCCAGATCGCGTGCATTGCTGCAGCGCAGACGGTAGCCGTTCAGCTGTGCGCCCTGGCCACGGGTGGCGGTGAACAGTTCGTTACGCATTGGATCGTAAACCACGGCGACTTCAGTACGGCCTTTGATGCGTACTGCAATAGATACAGAGAAGTGTGGCAGGCGTTTTACAAAGTTGGTGGTGCCATCCAGTGGATCGATAACCCATTGAACATCCTGATCGGTACCTTCATGTTCACCGCTTTCTTCGGTGATGATGGTGTGCTGCGGGTAAGATTTGCGGATCGTTTCGATAATAATCGCTTCTGCGGCTTTATCGACGTTAGTCACGAAATCATTGCTGCCTTTCTGGCTGGTTTCTACGGAGTCAGGGGTTTCGTAGTGTTTGGCAATTACATTACCCGCCTTGCGCGCTGCGCGCACGGCGATGGTCAGCATCGGATGCATCGGTCTCTCTCACTGGATGTTAAAGAACGGGAAAATCGGCGCAGAGTATAGCAGCGAGATCGGAATCTGTCTCTCGTTTATGGTAATATGTCCGAATATTCTTCAGACACTGAATTCAGACGTAAAAAAATATGCTGCAAAACATTCGAATCGTGCTGGTCGAAACCTCGCACACCGGCAATATGGGCTCTGTTGCTCGCGCTATGAAAACGATGGGTTTAACAAACCTGTGGCTGGTTAACCCACTGGTGAAACCAGACTCTCAGGCGATTGCCCTGGCGGCCGGAGCCAGTGATGTGATCGGCAACGCACAGATTGTCGATACTCTGGACGAAGCGCTGGCAGGCTGCAGCCTGGTGGTAGGAACCAGCGCCCGTTCACGTACGCTGCCGTGGCCAATGCTGGATCCGCGCGAATGCGGCCTGAAAAGTGTCGCTGAAGCAGAACAGGCACCGGTTGCGCTGGTGTTTGGCCGCGAGCGCGTTGGCCTGACCAACGACGAGCTGCAGAAATGCCACTACCATGTCGCGATTGCGGCCAACCCGGAATACAGCTCGCTGAACCTGGCGATGGCCGTGCAGGTTATTTCCTATGAAGTGCGCATGGCATGGCTGGCGACGCAGGAAAAAGAGAGTGCAGAGCCTCAGGAAGAGACAGCGTACCCGCTGGTGGATGACCTGGAGCGCTTCTATGGTCACCTGGAGCAGACGCTGCTTTCCACCGGTTTTATCCGCGAAGGTCATCCGGGGCAGGTGATGAATAAGCTGCGCCGCATGTTTACCCGCGCACGCCCTGAAAGCCAGGAACTGAACATCCTGCGCGGCATTCTAGCGTCGATTGAGCAGAAGAATAAAGAAGAGTAGTACCTGTTTGGTATCTCCCTCTCCCCGTGGGAGAGGGGCGGGATGAGGGCATCAGGCCGCACCCATGCTATGAAGGCACAGAAAGTTAAATACCTGACTAAAACAGTCAAGTAAATAGTTGACCAATTTAGTCGGGAATGTCAGACTTGGCCCTGCTATGCAATACCCCCATTTTACAATAAAAAACCCCGGGCAGGGGCGAGTTTGAGGTTAAGTAAGACATGAGACTGACATCTAAAGGGCGTTATGCCGTAACCGCGATGCTGGACGTTGCACTCAACTCCGAAGCGGGCCCGGTTCCATTGGCTGATATTTCTGAACGACAAGGGATTTCCCTCTCTTATCTGGAACAGCTGTTCTCCAGACTGCGTAAAAATGGACTGGTTTCCAGCGTTCGTGGCCCAGGCGGCGGTTATCTGCTGGGCAAAGACGCGGGCAGTATTGCGGTAGGTGAAGTCATTAGCGCAGTTGACGAATCTGTTGACGCGACCCGTTGCCAGGGTAAAGGTGGCTGCCAGGGCGGCGATAAGTGCCTGACCCACGCGCTGTGGCGCGATCTGAGCGACCGTTTGACCGGCTTCCTGAACAACATCACCCTGGGTGAACTGGTCAATAACCAGGAAGTTCTGGACGTCTCTGGCCGTCAGCACAACCATGATTCACAACGCAGCACCCGCGCGCAAGACGCAATCGACGTTAAGTTACGCGCTTAGGAAAACAATTAGAATTTCAGAATCAGGCCGGGGCGTTGGTTGCCCCGTGTACTCGGTCGTACATCCAGCCGGTAGCCTGATTCCTTGCATTGAAGCGATGTACGGAGTTTATAGAGCAATGAAATTACCGATCTATCTCGATTACTCCGCAACCACGCCGGTGGACCCGCGTGTTGCCGAGAAAATGATGCAGTGTCTGACCCTGGACGGAAACTTTGGTAACCCAGCTTCCCGTTCACACCGTTTTGGCTGGCATGCTGAAGAGGCGGTCGATATCGCCCGTAATCAGATTGCTGACCTGGTCGGTGCCGACCCGCGTGAAATTGTTTTCACCTCCGGTGCGACCGAATCCGACAACCTGGCGATCAAAGGTGCAGCCAACTTTTATCAGAAAAAAGGCAAGCACGTCATCACCAGCAAAACCGAACACAAAGCCGTGCTGGATACCTGCCGCCAGCTGGAGCGTGAAGGGTACGAAGTGACCTACCTGGCTCCGCAGAGCAACGGGATCATCGACCTGAAAGAGCTCGAAGCGGCGATGCGTGATGACACCATTCTGGTTTCCATCATGCACGTAAACAACGAAATTGGCGTTGTGCAGGATATCGCGACCATCGGCGAAATGTGCCGTGCGCGCGGCATCATCTATCACGTGGACGCGACCCAGAGCGTGGGCAAACTGCCTATCGATCTGAGCCAGCTGAAAGTGGATCTGATGTCCTTCTCCGGCCACAAAATCTATGGCCCGAAAGGCATTGGTGCGCTGTACGTGCGTCGTAAGCCACGTATCCGCATCGAAGCACAGATGCACGGCGGTGGTCACGAGCGCGGCATGCGTTCAGGTACTCTGCCTGTTCACCAGATCGTGGGTATGGGTGAAGCGTACCGCATTGCGAAAGAAGAGATGGAAACCGAGATGGCGCGCCTGCGCACATTGCGTAACCGTCTGTGGGACGGCGTGAAAGATATGGAAGAAGTGTATCTGAACGGCTCCCTCGAGCAGGGCGCTCCAAACATCCTCAACGTCAGCTTCAACTATGTTGAAGGTGAGTCGCTGATCATGGCGCTGAAAGACCTGGCGGTTTCTTCCGGTTCTGCCTGTACGTCTGCAAGCCTGGAGCCATCCTACGTGCTGCGTGCACTGGGTATGACCGACGAGCTGGCACACAGCTCTATCCGTTTCTCTTTAGGTCGTTTCACTACCGAAGAAGAGATTGACTACACCATCAAGCTGGTTCGCAACTCCATTGGTCGTCTGCGCGATCTTTCTCCACTGTGGGAAATGTTCAAACAGGGCGTGGATCTGAACAGCATTGAATGGTCACATCACTAATCGGTACCCAATAAGGAGAATTCAATCATGGCATACAGCGAAAAAGTCATCGATCATTACGAGAACCCGCGCAACGTTGGCTCTTTTGACAACAGCGATGAATCTGTCGGTAGCGGCATGGTCGGTGCACCGGCGTGCGGCGACGTGATGAAGTTGCAGATTAAAGTCAACAATGAAGGTATCATTGAAGACGCGCGCTTCAAGACCTACGGCTGCGGTTCTGCTATCGCTTCCAGCTCCCTGGTAACCGAATGGGTAAAGGGCAAATCTCTGGACGAAGCACAGGCAATCAAGAACACGGACATTGCTGAAGAACTCGAACTGCCACCGGTGAAAATTCACTGCTCTATCCTGGCAGAAGACGCGATCAAAGCCGCTATTGCGGATTATAAAAGCAAACGTGAAGCAAAATAATTGAGGTTTGAGTATGTCGATTACCCTTAGCGACAGCGCTGCCGCGCGAGTAAGCTCTTTTCTGGCGAACCGTGGTAAAGGCTTTGGCCTGCGACTGGGCGTACGTACCTCCGGCTGTTCTGGTATGGCTTACGTACTGGAGTTTGTTGATGAACCGGCGTCTGACGACACCGTGTTTGAAGACAAGGGCGTGAAGGTGGTGGTCGATGGCAAAAGCCTGCAATTCCTCAACGGCACTCAGCTGGACTTTGTAAAAGAAGGCCTGAACGAAGGGTTCAAATTCACGAACCCGAACGTCAAAGACGAGTGTGGTTGCGGCGAAAGCTTCCACGTTTAACCGTGCGTCATCCGATGAACCCCACCGCAGTAACCTGTGCGTGGGGTTTGTTTTAATCGGCTACCCCTGAGATTGTTATGGATTACTTCACTCTCTTCGGACTACCCGCTCAATACCCGATTGATCTCCAGGCGCTGACGATCCGTTTTCAGGATCTGCAACGTCAGTATCATCCGGACAAATTCGCCAGTGGTACTCAGTCAGAGCAATTGGCTGCGGTTTCACAATCTGCGACCATCAACCAGGCCTGGCAGACGCTGCGCCACCCGCTGACGCGCGCAGAATATCTGCTTTCGCTCCACGGTTTTGACCTGGCGAGCGAACAGCACACCGTGCGCGATACGGCGTTTTTGATGGAACAGCTGGAACTGCGTGAAGAGCTGGATGAGATTGAACAGGCTAAAGACGAAGCGCGTCTGGAAAGCTTCATCAAACGCGTGAAGGGCATGTTCGATTCCCGCCATCAGCTGATGGTGGCGCAACTGAACGACGAGACCTGGGATGTGGCGGCAGACACTGTGCGCAAACTCCGTTTTCTCGATAAACTGCGAAGCAGTGCTGAACAACTCGAAGAAAAGCTGCTCGATTTTTAATTTCGGAAGCAATTATGGCCTTATTACAAATTAGTGAGCCTGGCTTAAGTGCCGCACCGCACCAGCGTCGTCTGGCGGTGGGTATTGACCTGGGCACCACCAATTCCCTCGTGGCGACCGTGCGTAGCGGCCAGGCGGAAACGCTGGCTGACGAGCAGGGCCGCCATCTGCTGCCTTCCGTGGTCCACTACCAACAGCAGGGTCACGTGGTTGGCTATGACGCACGCGCTAACGCTGCGCGCGATCCGGCTAACACCATCAGCTCTGTGAAGCGCATGATGGGCCGTTCTCTGGCCGATATTCAGACCCGTTATCCGCATCTGCCGTATCAACTGCAGGCAAGTGAAAATGGCCTGCCGATGATGGCAACGGCAGCCGGCCTGCTGAACCCAATCCGCGTCTCGGCAGACATCCTCAAGGCGCTGGCAGCGCGTGCTACGGCAACGCTCGGCGGCGATCTGGACGGTGTGGTGATCACCGTTCCGGCCTATTTCGATGATGCACAGCGTCAGGGTACCAAAGACGCGGCGCGTCTGGCGGGCCTGCACGTTCTGCGTCTGCTGAACGAACCGACGGCAGCCGCTATTGCCTACGGCCTCGACTCTGGTCAGGAAGGGGTGATTGCGGTTTACGATCTCGGCGGCGGGACTTTTGATATCTCTATTTTGCGCTTAAGCCGTGGCGTTTTTGAAGTGCTGGCCACCGGCGGAGATTCCGCGCTGGGTGGTGATGACTTCGACCATCTGCTGGCCGATTTCATTCGCGAGCAGGCGGGCATTGCCGATCGCAGCGATGCGCGTGTACAGCGTGAACTGCTGGATGCGGCTATCGACGCCAAAATTGCGCTCAGCGACGCGCAGGCTGTCACGGTTAACGTGGCGGGCTGGCAGGGTGAAATCACCCGTGAACAGTTTAATGACCTGATCACTTCTCTGGTAAAACGCACGCTGCTGGCCTGCCGTCGCGCACTGAAAGATGCGGGTGTTGAGGCAGACGACGTGCTGGACGTGGTTATGGTGGGTGGCTCTACCCGCGTACCGCTGGTGCGTGAGCGCGTAGGTGAATTCTTTGGCCGCACGCCGCTGACCTCCATCGATCCGGACAAAGTGGTTGCCGTTGGCGCGGCTATCCAGGCCGATATTCTGGTCGGCAACAAACCAGACAGCGAAATGCTGCTGCTCGATGTGATCCCGCTCTCTCTGGGGCTGGAAACGATGGGCGGCCTGGTGGAGAAAGTGATCCCGCGTAATACCACCATTCCGGTGGCGCGTGCGCAGGAGTTCACCACCTTTAAAGATGGTCAGACCGCGATGTCCATCCACGTGATGCAGGGAGAACGCGAACTGGTGCAGGATTGCCGTTCACTGGCACGCTTTGCGTTGCGCGGTATTCCGGCACTGCCAGCGGGCGGGGCGCATATTCGCGTCACCTTCCAGGTGGATGCGGACGGCCTGCTGAGCGTCACGGCGATGGAAAAATCGACCGGCGTTGAATCGTCCATCCAGGTGAAACCGTCTTACGGTCTGACCGATGGCGAAATCGCCTCCATGATTCAGGATTCAATGAGCTACGCCGAACAGGATGTGAAGGCGCGCATGCTGGCTGAACAAAAAGTGGAAGCCGCTCGCGTGCTGGAAAGCCTGAACGGTGCGCTCGCTGCTGATGCCGCGCTGCTCAGCGCCGCTGAGCGTCAGGTCATTGACGATGCCGCCGCGCACTTAAGCGCAGTGGCGGAAGACAATGACGCTGACGCAATAGAAGAAGCCATTAAAAACGTTGATAAACAAACCCAGGACTTTGCTGCTCGCCGCATGGACAAATCTGTCCGCGTCGCGCTGAAAGGCCAGTCCGTGGACGAGGTTTAATATGCCAAAGATTGTTATTTTGCCTCATGCGGACCTCTGTCCGGATGGTGCAGTTCTGGAAGCGAAGACCGGTGAAACCATCCTCGATGTTGCCCTGCGTAACGGTATCGAAGTGGAACACGCCTGTGAAAAATCCTGCGCCTGTACGACCTGCCACTGCATCGTGCGTGAAGGTTTCGACTCTCTCGCTGAGAGCACCGAAGACGAAGACGACATGCTGGATAAAGCATGGGGTCTGGAGCCAGACAGCCGCTTAAGCTGCCAGGCCACGGTGACCGATGAAGATCTGGTCGTGGAATTCCCACGCTACACCATCAACCACGCACGCGAGCATTAATATGGGACTGAAGTGGACAGATAGCCGTGAAATCGGCGAAGCACTCTTTGATGCTAACCCGGATCTCGATCCGAAAACCGTACGATTCACCGACATGCATCAGTGGATTTGCGATCTGGAAGATTTTGATGATGATCCCAACGCATCCAATGAAAAAATTCTGGAGGCGATTCTGTTAGTCTGGTTAGATGAGGCTAACTAAATCACATTACGGGCTGCCTTCAGGCGGCCCGTTTGCTAATAAGGATAAATAAAATGACCGAAGCGATGAAGATTACGCTCTCTACACAGCCTGCGGATGCACGCTGGGGCGAAAAAGCCACTTACAGCATCAACAACGACGGTATTACCCTGCACCTGACTGGCAACGATGATTTGGGGCTGATCCAGCGCGCGGCGCGTAAAGTGGATGGCCTGGGTATTAAACATGTCCTGCTGGACGGTGAAGGCTGGGATACTGACCGCAGCTGGGCATTCTGGGCAGGTTACAAAGGCCCGAAAGGCACCCGTAAAATTGAGTGGGCGAACCTCGACGCTGCGGGCCAGAAAGAGCTGGAAAGCCGTCTGACCATTATCGACTGGGTGCGTGACACCATCAACGCCCCGGCGGAAGAGCTTGGTCCTGAGCAGCTGGCACAACGTGCCGTTGACCTGTTGTGCGGCGTGGCGGGCGATAAGATGTCTTACCGTATTACCAAAGGTGAAGACCTGCGCGAACAGAACTACATGGGGATCCACACCGTGGGCCGCGGTTCTGAACGTCCTCCGGTGCTGCTGGCTCTCGATTACAACCCAACCGGTGATAAAGAAGCGCCAGTCTTTGCCTGCCTGGTCGGCAAGGGCATCACCTTCGATACCGGCGGTTACAGCCTGAAGCAGAGCGCATTCATGGACTCCATGAAGTCCGATATGGGCGGCGCGGCCACTATTACCGGTGCGCTGGCATTCGCCATCACCCGTGGTCTGAACAAACGCGTGAAGCTCTACCTGTGCTGTGCAGACAACATGGTCAGCGGTAATGCCTTCAAGCTGGGCGACATCATTCGCTACCGTAACGGTAAAAACGTCGAAGTGATGAATACCGATGCAGAAGGCCGCCTGGTACTGGCCGATGGCCTGATTGACGCGTCTGCGCAGAAGCCAGAGCTGATTATCGACATGGCAACCCTGACCGGTGCGGCGAAAACTGCGCTGGGTAACGACTACCACGCACTGTTCAGCTTTGACGACAAGCTGGCAGCCCGCCTGCTGGCGAGTGCCGCTGCGGAAAACGAACCGTTCTGGCGTCTGCCGCTGGCCGAGTTCCATCGTAGCCAGCTGCCGTCTAACTTTGCCGAGCTGAACAACACCGCAAGTGCAGCGTACCCGGCGGGTGCGAGCACTGCAGCAGGCTTCCTGTCTCACTTCGTAGAGAACTACCATGAAGGCTGGCTGCACATTGACTGCTCCGCAACGTACCGTAAAGCGGTGGTTGAGCAGTGGTCTGCGGGCGCGACCGGTCTGGGCGTACGTACCGTTGCGAACCTGCTGACGGCTGAGTAATCGTCATTGCCCTCACCCTAACCCTCTCCCACGGGGAGAGGGGGATGGTTTGCTCCCTCTCCCTTGAGGGAGAGGGCCGGGGTGAGGGGGAAATGCATCATCTGGAATTGTTATGTCCGAAACCAAAAACGAATTAGAAACCCTGCTGGAACAGGCGGCGACCGAGCCCGCCCACCGTCCGGCATTTTTCCGCACGTTGCTGGAATCCACCGTCTGGGTGCCGGGAACCGCAGCAGAAGGTGAGCAGGTCGTTGAAGACAGTGCGCTGGATCTGCTCCACTGGGAGAAGGACGATGGCACTTCGGTGATCCCGTTCTTCACCTCTCTGGAAGCGCTGCAGGAAGCGGTGGAAGACGAACAGGCGTTCGTCGTCATGCCCGTTCGCACGTTATTTGAAATGACGCTGGGTGCAACGTTGTTCCTCAACGCCAAACTGCCGACCGGGAAAGAGTTCACGCCGCGTGAAATTAGCCATCTGATTGGCGAAGAAGGTAACCCGCTCAGCACGCAGGAAGTGCTGGAGGGGGGCGAGACGTTGCTGTTATCAGAAGTGGCAGAACCGCCTGCGCAGATGATTGACTCCCTGACCACGCTTTTCAAAACCATCAAACCGGTGAAACGCGCGTTCCTTTGCTCCATTAAAGAGCGTGCGGACGAGCGGCCAGTGCTGCTGATTGGTATTGAAGCGGACGGTGATATCGAAGAGATCATTCAGGCGACGGGAAGCGTTGCCACCGATACGTTGCCGGGCGATGAGCCAATTGATATCTGTCAGGTGAAGAAAGGTGAGAAGGGCATCAGCCACTTTATTACCGAGCACATCACGCCGTTCTATGAGCGTCGCTGGGGCGGGTTCCTGCGCGATCTCAAAACCAACCGCATTATCTAAACGCGGCGGGGTGAAGACTCACCCCGCCGTATTTCTTAGCAGGCCGCTCTCAGCGGGTAGGCTCAGGCTCAACCGGCAGATCGTCGCGGGCTCCCCATTCGCTCCAGGCTCCGTCGTACAGCGTCACGTCGTTTGCGCCAAGGGTTGCAAGCGCCAGAATCACCACGCACGCCGTCACGCCAGATCCACAGCTGGCAATAATCGGACGATGTAAATCGACGCCCTGACGGTCAAAAATGGTGTGCAGCTCGTCGGTAGTTTTCAGTTCACCCTCAAACACCAGATCGCCCCACGGTACGTTCAGCGCACCCGGAATATGACCACGCTTCAGGCCAGGACGTGGCTCATCGGCTTCGGCGTTGAAACGTGGTGCGGGGCGGGCATCGACAATTTGTGCCGTTTTTTCATGACTGATAACCAGAACATCGGTCAGGCGTTTCACGACGTTTGCGTCAAACGTTGCGTCGAAATCCCCTTCAGGCAGCGTCACGTCACCTTGCTGCAGTGGCAGCTCGTCGCGCTTCCAGCCTGCGAGACCGCCCGCCAGAATTGAAACTTTTTCGACGCCGAAGTTTTTCAGCATCCACCACGCACGCGGCGCAGAGAAGAGGTTACCTTCGTCGTAGACCACCAGGTGCTTGTCACGACTAACGCCAAGCTCGCGCATCGCCACGGAAAACGCTTCCGGGCGCGGCAACATGTGTGGCAGAGAAGAGGTGTGGTCGGACAGGGCTTCGATATCAAAAAACACTGCACCTGGCAGATGCCCTGCGCGGTATTCGCCGGGAACATCGCGGTGCTCTTGCCCGGGAGGGGCCATCCGGGCATCAATAATCTGGACTTCCGGGTCGTCACTGTGCTCAATCAGCCAGTCGGTGGCGACAAAATATGAGGTGGACATGGTTGCCTCCATTCTTTTCCGTAAAAAAGGATTGTCGGTGTTTTTTCTGACACCGACAAGCAGAGCGCGTTCAACTCGCGAGCAAGCCCTTATTTTTTCACCGCTTCGTCATCCTGTCCGGTTTTTTGCCGGGGCTGGGTCCCTCGCTTTGCGAGGCGCTTTCCAGATTCTAAAATTGGACTTTTTGTATTAATCAAACTTGAGGATAATACTTATCCGGATGACGACCAACAGGCTCCACGGGCCAGGGACAAAGGATGAAACCGTTTCGCTTAGCCGCGATTTCTCTCGCGCTTTTCACCACCTTCACGCTTGTCGGCTGTGATAACAGCGACAATAAACCTCAGGCTGTATCACCCGCAGCATCAACGGCAACTGCAGTAAAAACACCGGAAAAACCCGATGCTGAAACGCTGGCAAAACTGGCTGCACAGAGTCAGGGCAAGGCGCTAACCCTGCTGGATACCTCTGAAGTTCAGCTCGACGGTGCCGCTACGCTGGTACTGACGTTCTCTGTTCCGCTGAATCCCGATCAGGATTTTGCAAAGACGGTGCACGTGGTGGATAAGAAAAGCGGCAAAGTGGACGGGGCGTGGGAGCTTGCGCCGAACCTGAAAGAGCTGCGTCTGCGCCATCTGGAACCAAACCGCAATCTGGTCGTTACCGTTGAACGTGACCTGCAGGCGCTGAACAAGGCGACCTTTGGTATCGATTACGAAAAAGCGCTGACTACCCGGGACGTTGAGCCGACCGTTGGCTTCGCCAGCCGTGGCTCGTTGCTGCCAGGTAAAGTGGTGGAAGGTCTGCCGGTGATGGCGCTTAACGTCAACAACGTGGATGTGAACTTCTACCGCGTGAAGCCTGAGTCGCTGGCCTCCTTTGTCAGCCAGTGGGAGTACCGTAACTCCCTGACCAACTGGGAGTCCGATAACCTGCTGAAGATGGCGGAACTGGTTTACACTGGCCGTTTTGACCTCAACCCGGCGCGCAACACGCGTGAGAAACTGCTGCTACCGCTGCGTGATATCAAGCCGCTTCAGCAATCTGGTGTCTACATCGCAGTGATGAACCAGGCCGGACACTACAACTACAGCAATGCCGCGACGCTCTTCACACTAAGTGATATTGGGTTGTCCGCTCACCGTTATCATAACCGTCTCGATATCTTCACCCAGAGTCTGGAAAACGGTGCGGCGCAATCTGGCGTAACCGTCACTCTGTTGAATGACAAAGGGCAGACACTTGCCCAGGCGAACAGCGATGCCGACGGCCATGCAAAACTGGAGACAGACAAAGAGGCGGCGCTGATTTTGGCCAGCAAAGATGGCCAGACCACTCTGCTTGATCTCAAGTTACCAGCGCTTGAACTGGCGGAATTTGATATTGCAGGTAGTCCGGGCTACAGCAAGCAATTCTTTATGTTTGGCCCGCGTGACCTCTACCGCCCGGGTGAAACGGTGATCCTCAACGGCTTACTGCGCGACAGCGACGGCAAACCGCTTCCTGCCCAGCCGGTGAAACTTGATGTACTGCGCCCTGACGGACAGGTGGCTCGCACCGTGGTCGTCCAGCCTGAGAACGGCCTCTACCGCTTTAATTATCCGCTCGACAGCGGAGCGCAAACCGGGATGTGGCATATTCGTGCCAATACGGGCGATAACCTGCAGCGCCTGTGGGATTTCCACGTTGAAGATTTTATGCCGGAGCGTATGGCGCTGAACCTGACCGGACAAAAAACGCCGGTTTCGCCACAGGATACTGTCGATTTTAACGTAGTGGGTTATTACTTGTATGGCGCACCTGCCAATGGTAACTCGCTGCAGGGCCAGCTCTTCCTGCGTCCGCTGCGCGACGCCGTTACTGCGCTGCCGGGGTTCCAGTTTGGTGATATCGCCGAAGAGAACCTGAGCCGTAGCCTGGATGAAGTGCAGATTACGCTGGATGAACAGGGGCGTGGACAGGTTTCCACAGAAAGTCAGTGGAAAGAGGTGCATTCCCCTCTGCAACTGATCCTGCAGGCCAGCCTGCTGGAATCAGGTGGTCGTCCGGTGACGCGTCGTGCCGAGCAGGCTATCTGGCCTGCTACCGAATTACCGGGTATTCGCCCACAGTTTGCCAGCAAGGCAGTGTACGACTACCGCACGGACACTACCGTCAACCAGCCGATTGTTGATGAAAACGGTAACGCCAGCTTCGACATTGTGTATGCCGATGCTACTGGCGCGAAAAAGGCTGTTTCCGGGCTTCAGGTTCGTCTGATCCGCGAGCGTCGTGACTACTACTGGAACTGGTCAGAGAGCGATGGCTGGCAGTCTCAGTTTGATCAAAAAGATCTTGTGGAAGGTGAACAGGAACTGACGCTCAAGGCCGATGAGACAGGCAAAGTCACCTTCCCGGTGGAGTGGGGCTCCTACCGTCTGGAGGTTAAAGCACCCGATGAGATGGTCAGCAGCGTGCGCTTCTGGGCAGGTTACAGCTGGCAGGATAACAGCGACGGTACCGGTGCTGCTCGCCCTGACCGCGTAACGCTAAAAATCGATAAGCCTGCTTACCAGCCCGGCGATACCATTCAGCTGCATATTGCGGCACCGGCTGCGGGCAAAGGCTATGTGATGATCGAATCCAGCGAAGGGCCGCTGTGGTGGAAAGAGATCGATGTACCGGCAAATGGGCTGGATCTCTCCATTCCGGTGGATAAAACCTGGAAACGTCACGATCTTTACCTCAGCACGCTGGTGGTTCGCCCGGGTGATAAATCCAAATCGGCCACGCCGAAACGCGCGGTCGGGTTGTTGCATCTGCCGATGGGTGACGAAAATCGTCGACTGAATATCGCCCTGGATAATCCGCAGAAGATGCGTCCTGACCAGACGCTGTCCGTGAAGGTGAAGGCCAGCGTGAAAGAGGGCGCAGTACCGCAGAAAGTGAACGTACTGGTTTCGGCGGTCGATAGCGGCGTACTGAATATTACCGACTACGTCACGCCGGATCCGTGGCAAGCCTTCTTTGGTCAGAAGCGTTATGGCGCGGATATCTACGATATCTACGGCCAGGTGATCGAAGGGCAGGGCCGTATGGCTGCACTGCGCTTTGGTGGTGACGGTGATGAACTGAAGCGCGGCGGTAAGCCGCCAGTGAACCATGTCACTATTATTGCGCAGCAGACACAACCGGTAGTGCTGGATGCCAACGGCGAAGGCACCATTACGCTGCCGATTGGTGATTTCAACGGCGAGCTGCGTCTGATGGCGCAGGCCTGGACGGAAGAGGATTTCGGCAGCAGCGAAAGCAAGGTGATTGTGGCCGCGCCGGTCATTACCGAACTCAACACGCCACGCTTCCTCGCCAGCGGAGATACCTCCAGACTGACGCTGGATATCACTAACCTGACTGACCAGCCGCAAACGCTGAACGTCGCCTTAACCGCGACCGGCAAGCTGACGCTGGAAGGCGCTCAGCCACAACCGGTTCAGCTCGCTCCAGGTGTCCGCCGCACCATGTTCATTCCGGTTCGTGCACTGGATGGTTATGGTGATGGTGAGATTAGCGCTCAGGTGACCGGCCTTCAGCTTCCTGGTGAGACGTTTGCACCGCAGCAGAAGAGCTGGAAAATCGGTGTCCGTCCGGCATTCCCGGCACAAACGGTGAATACCGGAGCGATGCTGAACCCTGGCGAGTCATGGACCGCACCAGCGCAGCATATCAACGGTTTCTCTCCTGCAACGTTGCAGGGCCAGCTGTTGCTTAGCGGTAAACCGCCGCTGAATCTGGCGCGCTACATTCGTGAACTGCAGGCTTATCCGTACGGCTGTCTGGAACAAACTACCAGTGGTCTGTTCCCGTCGCTCTATACCAACGCAGCACAGTTGACGGCGCTTGGCATCAAAGGCGATACGGACGATAAACGCCGCGCGGCCATTGATATCGGTATCTCCCGTCTGCTGCAGATGCAGCGTGACGACGGGGGCTTTGCACTGTGGGATAAAAGCGGCCCGGAAGAATACTGGCTGACCGCCTACGTTACTGACTTCCTGGTTCGCGCAGGCGAGCAGGGCTACAGCGTACCCACCGATGCGGTAAACAATGCTAATAACCGTCTGCTTCGTTACCTGCAGGACCCCGGCACAATGTCCATCCGTTACAGCGATGACACGCAGGCCAGCAAGTTTGCGGTGCAGGCGTATGCCTCGTTGATACTGGCGCGTCAACAGAAAGCACCGCTCGGTGCGCTACGTGAGATCTGGGATCGCCACGGGCAGGCGGCTTCTGGTCTGCCCCTGATGCAACTGGGTATGGCACTCAAATTGATGGGGGATGCACCGCGCAGCCAGCAGGCGCTGGATCTGGCGCTTAAGACGCCGCGTAACGACAGCAAAAACTGGATGGCGGATTACGGTAGCCCGCTTCGTGATAACGCCCTGATGCTCTCTCTTCTGGAAGAGTACAAGTTGTTGCCGGATGCGCAAAATGCACTGCTCAATACCTTATCTGAAGAGGCATTCAGCCAGCGCTGGCTGTCAACGCAGGAGAGTAATGCGTTGTTCCTGGCCGGACGTTCACTGCAAACTCTGAGCGGGGCATGGCAGGCGAAAACGTCTCTGTCGGATACTGCATCTGGCGGTGACAAGGCGCAGGTACAAAACGTGAACGGTGACCAGCTTGGCGCACTGCAGGTAACCAATACCGGCACTGCACCGCTGTGGGTACGCCTTGATAGCACGGGTTATCCGGAATATGCGCCTCAGCCAGCGTCTAATGTACTGCAGGTTGAACGTCATATTCTGGCGACCGATGGCAGCACAAAATCACTCTCTTCACTGAAGAGCGGCGAACTGGTGCTGGTGTGGCTTGACGTTAAAGCCAGCCAGAACGTACCGGATGCACTGGTGGTGGATCTGCTCCCGGCGGGGCTGGAACTGGAAAACCAGAATCTGGCGAACAGCAGTGCCAGCCTGCAGGACAGCGGCAGCGAAGTGCAGAACCTGCTCAGCCAGATGCAGCAGGCAGATATCCAGCATATGGAATTCCGCGACGACCGCTTTGTGGCGGCTGTGCCGGTTAATGAAGGACAACCGGTCACGCTGGTTTATCTGGCGCGCGCCGTGACGCCGGGAACCTACCAGGTACCTGTCCCGATGGTGGAGTCCATGTATGTTCCGCAGTGGCGGGCAACGGGTGCGGCCAGTGGCCCGCTGATTGTTGTTCCGTAATATGCTGATTGCACGTCTGATACGCTCCCGCTGGCTGTGGCTGGCGGGAGCGCTTCTCATTGTATGGGGGCTTATCTTTGCCGCCGACCGCCTGTGGCCGCTACCTCTGAAAGAGGTTAACCCCGCGCGGGTGGTGGTCGATGAGAAGGGAACGCCACTCTGGCGTTTTGCCGACAGCGAAGGTATCTGGCGCTATCCGGTCACTATTGAAGAGGTATCTCCGCGCTACCTTGATGCCCTGATCCAGTACGAAGATCGCTGGTTCTGGGATCACCCTGGAGTGAACCCTTTTGCAGTGCTGCGTGCCGCCTGGCAGGATCTCACCTCCGGGAAGGTTGTGTCTGGCGGCAGTACGCTCACCATGCAGGTCGCTCGCCTGCTGGATCCACATCCGCGCACCTTTGGCGGCAAGATCCGTCAGCTCTGGCGGGCAATGCAGCTGGAGTGGCACCTCTCCAAGCGTGAGATCCTCACGCTTTATCTCAACCGGGCCCCGTTTGGTGGAACGCTACAGGGAATTGGTGCCGCGAGCTGGACGTACCTGGGCAAACCACCATCACAGCTGAGCTATTCTGAAGCCGCACTTCTCGCGGTATTGCCGCAAGCACCTAGCCGCTTGCGTCCTGACCGCTGGCCGGAACGTGCCGAAGCGGCACGCAATAAAGTGCTTGAGCGGATGGTGACGCAGGGTGTCTGGTCAGCCAGTCAGGTGAAAGAATCCCGTGAAGAGTCTGTATGGCTGGCACCACGGCAGATGCCGCAGCTGGCACCACTGTTTTCACGCATGATGCTCAGTAAAAGCCGCGATACAAAAATTGTCACCACGCTGGATGCCGCCCTGCAGCGGCAGCTTGAAGAGCTGGCCATGAACTGGAAATCCCGGTTACCGGCACGCAGTTCGCTGGCAATGATCGTGGTGGATCATACGAATATGAAAGTGCGTGGTTGGGTTGGCTCGGCCGACATCAACGATGACAGTCGTTTTAGCCATGTGGACATGGTTAGTGCGATCCGATCGCCTGGATCGGTGCTGAAACCGTTTATCTACGGTATGGCGCTGGACGATGGCCTGATCCACCCTGCTTCGTTACTTCAGGACGTGCCGAGAAAAACGGGGGATTATCGCCCGGGAAATTTTGACAGCGGGTTCCACGGGCCTGTCAGCATGAGTGAAGCGCTGGTTCGTTCCCTCAACCTGCCAGCCGTCCAGGTGCTGGAAGCGTACGGGCCAAAACGTTTTGCGGGGATGCTGAGCAACGCGGGACTGCCGTTGATCCTGCCTGCTGGTGCGCAGCCGAATTTATCGTTGATCCTGGGGGGCGCAGGCGCACGGCTGGCGGATATCACTGCCGCGTACAGCGCCTTTGCCCGACACGGTAACGCGGGAAGATTGCGCTTACAGCCTGGCGATCCGCTGATCGAACGCCCGCTGTTGTCGCAAGGCTCGGCATGGATCATTCGTCGTATTCTGGCTAATGAGGCACAACCGCTGCCGGACGATGCACTGCCACAGGTTGCACCGCTGGCATGGAAAACGGGAACCAGCTATGGCTACCGTGATGCCTGGGCCGTCGGGCTTAATGCCCGCTATGTTATTGGTATCTGGACGGGGAGGCCGGACGGTACGCCAGTGGCCGGGCAGTTTGGTTTTGCGAGTGCTGTTCCGCTGTTGAACCAGGTGAATAATCTGCTTCAGTCGCGATCAACGTTAGATGAGGCGCGTCTGCCGCGTGACCCTCGCCCGGAAAGCGTGGGGCGGGGTGTTATCTGCTGGCCGGGCGGACAATCGCTGCCGGAAGGCAGTGAAAACTGTCGGCGTCGCCTGTCGACCTGGTTGCTGGAGGGCAGCGAACCTCCCACGCTTCTGCTGCCTGAGCAGGAAGGTATTCGTGGGATCCGTTTCCCCGTCTGGCTGGATAAGACGGGTAAGCGCGTCGCGGCAGACTGCCCGGACGCAGCCGAAAAAGTTCTGGATGTCTGGCCGCTGCCGCTCGAACCGTGGCTTCCAGCAACGGAGCGTCGTGCGGTGCGGGTTCCCGCCTCTTCTGCAACCTGCCCGCCACTGTCGCAGGATGCACCTGCGCCACTCATGTTGACGGGTGTGCGTGAAGGCGCGGTTATCAAACGTCTGCCTGGCGAGTCCCGTGTTTCACTCCCGCTGCAGGTGACCGGTAATAGCGGTGAACGATGGTGGTTTTTGAACGGTGAGCCGCTGGATGTGAAAGGGCGGGTTTACACACTACAGCTTGATAAATCGGGTGATTATCAGTTACTGGTAATGGATGAGGCGGGGCAGGTGGCGACGGTGAATTTTGTGCTGCAGTAACGTAAAAAGCGCTTTCAGATGTGAGCTGTTGCTAAAACTCGTCTTATTTTAAAAAAATGTTACCTGAATCCATAGGCAATGGCGCTATTGCTCATTATAATCCGCGCCACACCATACTCAGGTATGTAAAACAACAGAACATTTGACAGAGGTTATCATGGCTATTGAACGTACTTTTTCCATCATCAAACCAAACGCGGTGGCAAAAAACGTTATTGGCAGCATCTTTGCTCGTTTTGAATCAGCAGGGTTCAAGATTGTTGGCACCAAAATGCTGCATCTGACCGTTGAGCAGGCGCGCGGTTTCTACGCTGAGCACGAAGGTCGCCCATTCTTTGACGGCCTGGTAGAGTTCATGACCTCAGGCCCGATCGTTGTATCCGTCCTGGAAGGTGAAAACGCAGTACAGCGTCACCGCGATCTGCTGGGTGCAACCAACCCGGATAACGCGCTGGCAGGTACTCTGCGCGCGGACTACGCAGACAGCTTCACCGAGAACGGTACCCACGGTTCTGACTCTGTTGAGTCTGCTGCTCGCGAAATCGCCTTCTTCTTCGGTGAAGGCGAAGTATGTCCACGTACCCGTTAATTTAACGGTTTCGTTTACATATTATTTTCGTAAATGCCGCGTGCAAACGTGGCATCCCTGCGCCAGACTTTGTACAATGCAACGCCCCGGATGAGCAGACAGCTTTCCGGGGCGTTTCTTTTCAACCCTCCACGGGCCATAACGTGTAACAACGAGGCCGGAAAAAATTATGTCTGAATTAGTGAATACCTCCGAAGTCGTCATTCCTGCGGTTCCAAATAAAAATGGAAAAATTAACCTGTTGGATCTGAACCGTCAGCAGATGCGCGAGTTCTTTAAAGAGATGGGCGAGAAGCCGTTTCGTGCCGATCAGGTCATGAAATGGATGTACCACTATTGCAGCGACAACTTTGATGACATGACTGACATCAACAAAGTGCTGCGTAATAAGCTCAAAGAAGTGGCGGAAATCCGTGCGCCGGAAGTGGTGGAAGAGCAGCGCTCTTCAGATGGCACCATCAAATGGGCGATTGCCGTTGGCGATCAGCGCGTTGAAACCGTCTACATTCCGGAAGAAGACCGTGCCACGCTGTGCGTGTCATCCCAGGTGGGTTGTGCTCTGGAGTGCAAATTCTGTTCTACCGCTCAGCAAGGTTTTAACCGTAACCTGCGCGTGTCTGAAATCATCGGCCAGGTATGGCGCGCCGCGAAAATCGTGGGTGCAGCAAAAGTGACCGGCACCCGCCCAATCACCAACGTGGTGATGATGGGGATGGGAGAGCCGCTGCTGAACCTGACTAACGTGG
The DNA here is from genome assembly GCF_043945575.1 of Enterobacter cloacae complex sp. 2024EL-00214. Classification (NCBI taxonomy): domain Bacteria; kingdom Pseudomonadati; phylum Pseudomonadota; class Gammaproteobacteria; order Enterobacterales; family Enterobacteriaceae; genus Enterobacter; species Enterobacter cloacae complex sp. 2024EL-00214. The sequence goes on from NZ_JBIMRC010000010.1 coordinate 79,250, forward strand.
TTCCGGCAATGGAAATCATGCTCGACGACTTCGGTTTTGGTCTGTCCAAACGTCGCGTGACGCTGTCTACCTCAGGCGTTGTGCCTGCGCTGGATAAACTGGGCGACATGATTGACGTGGCGCTGGCAATCTCCCTGCATGCACCGAACGACGAAATCCGTGATGAAATTGTACCGATCAACAAAAAGTACAATATCGAAACCTTCCTCGCGGCTGTGCGTCGTTACCTGGAGAAATCCAATGCGAACCAGGGTCGTGTGACTATCGAATATGTGATGCTGGATCACGTGAACGACGGTACTGAGCATGCGCATCAGTTGGCTGAGTTGCTGAAAGATACGCCATGCAAAATCAACCTGATTCCGTGGAACCCGTTCCCGGGCGCGCCGTATGGCCGTAGCTCGAACAGCCGTATCGACCGCTTCTCCAAAGTGCTGATGGAGTATGGTTTTACGACTATCGTGCGTAAAACCCGTGGCGATGATATTGATGCGGCATGCGGCCAGCTGGCAGGCGAGGTGATTGACCGTACCAAACGTACTCTGCGTAAACGCATGCAGGGCGAGACGATTGCGGTCAAATCTGTTTGATTATTATGCACTCACGGCGCATTTTCTGCGCCGTGACGCATAAGCTTACTGAATATTCAGTCATATTAATGATGACTGAATAATAATTACGGTGCGTTTCATACGACTTTCGGGCAGTATGTAACGTCGTAACAACAGTTTAGCTTCGTGGGCAGGGCTGCACTGTCATCTACAGGCTGACAGTCTTATACTGTCTGTTCAAGGTTAACTGACCAGAAGTTTCGCGGTGCGGGTGGCATTGTGACTCACCGGCACCTGGACCCTTATTTTTCACGTACCAGTAGTTGTAGCGAATGAATACTGAAGCCACTCACGACCAACATGAAGCACTCTCCACTGGCGTTCGTCTTCGCAACGCCCGTGAACAACTCGGACTCAGCCAACAAGCCGTTGCAGAACGCTTGTGTCTGAAGGTTTCCACGGTTCGCGATATTGAAGAAGATAAGGCACCTGCCGATCTGGCTTCAACATTCTTGCGTGGTTATATCCGCTCTTACGCAAAACTGGTGCATATCCCCGAAAACGAATTACTGCCAATGATGGAGAAGCAGGCACCTGTACGTGCAGCAAAAGTTGCGCCGATGCAGACCTTCTCTCTGGGGAAACGTCGTAAAAAACGTGATGGTTGGCTGATGAGCTTTACCTGGCTGGTGCTGTTTGTGGTTATCGGTCTGACGGGGGCATGGTGGTGGCAAAACCACAAAGCGCAGCAGGAAGAGATCACCACAATGGCCGATCAGTCCTCCGCTGAGCTTAACCAGGCCGGCAATGGTAATGCGCAAAGTGTACCGCTCAGCACTGACGGCGCGGCAAGCTCCAGCGAACCGCAAACGGCGGCAACGGATGCTCCTGCAACCGACGCTGCGCAGACGCCAGCGGCAACGGCGGACACGCCAGCACCTCAGGCTCAGGATCAAAACGCAGTTGTTGCCCCTTCTCAGGCTAATGTGGATGCGGCTCCTGCCGCTACTGCGCCAGCGAATAACACCGCAGCGTCACTGCCTACTGGCCAGGCTGGCACGATGACTCCTGCAGCCGATCCAAACGCGCTGGTGATGAACTTCAGCGCCGACTGTTGGCTGGAAGTGACTGATGCAACCGGTAAAAAACTTTTCAGCGGCTTACAGCGTAAAGATGGCACGTTAAACCTGACGGGTCAGGCTCCGTATAAGCTCAAGATTGGCGCTCCTTCAGCGGTACAGATCCAGTACCAGGGCAAACCTGTCGATCTGAGCCGCTTTATCAGAACTAACCAGGTTGCGCGTCTTACCGTTAATGCCGAACAATCAGCAGCACAGTAACAGACGGGCAACGCGGGAGATTTTTCATGCATAACCAGGCTCCGATTCAACGTAGAAAATCGAAACGGATTTACGTTGGGAATGTGCCAATCGGCGATGGGGCACCTATCGCCGTTCAGTCAATGACCAACACGCGCACCACGGATGTGGAAGCAACGGTCAACCAAATCAAAGCATTAGAGCGCGTAGGTGCGGATATTGTCCGCGTCTCTGTGCCGACAATGGATGCCGCTGAGGCGTTCAAACTGATCAAGCAGCAGGTGAACGTCCCGCTGGTTGCAGATATCCACTTTGACTACCGCATTGCACTGAAAGTGGCCGAGTATGGCGTGGATTGCCTGCGCATCAACCCGGGCAACATCGGTAGCGAAGAGCGTATCCGTACGGTTGTGGATTGCGCGCGCGACAAAAACATTCCAATTCGTATCGGCGTGAATGCCGGTTCTCTGGAAAAAGATCTGCAGGAAAAATACGGTGAGCCAACACCACAGGCACTGCTCGAATCCGCTATGCGCCATGTTGATCACCTGGATCGTCTTAACTTCGATCAGTTCAAAGTTAGCGTAAAAGCGTCCGATGTATTCCTGGCGGTAGAGTCTTATCGTCTGCTGGCAAAGCAGATCGATCAGCCTCTGCATCTTGGGATCACCGAAGCTGGCGGCCTGCGTAGCGGTTCCGTTAAATCGGCAATCGGTCTTGGTTTGCTGCTTTCCGAAGGGATCGGCGACACCCTGCGTGTTTCGCTGGCAGCCGATCCAGTTGAAGAGATCAAAGTTGGTTTCGATATTCTGAAATCACTGCGTATCCGTGCGCGTGGGATCAACTTCATTGCCTGTCCAACCTGTTCGCGTCAGGAGTTTGACGTGATCGGTACCGTGAATGCTCTGGAGCAACGCCTGGAAGACATCATCACCCCAATGGACGTCTCCATTATTGGTTGTGTGGTGAACGGCCCGGGTGAAGCACTGGTGTCAACGCTGGGCGTCACCGGCGGCAACAAGAAAAGTGGTCTCTATGAAGATGGCGTTCGCAGAGATCGTCTGGATAATAGTGACATGATCGACCAGCTTGAAGCCCGCATTCGCGCCAAAGCGACGATGTTGGATGAAGCGCAGCGTATCAGCGTTCAGCAGGTTGAAAAATAACGTGATGGGAAGCCGCTCGCTTCCCATGTATGATTGAACCCATTCTTTGGGTTTTTTTTGTATATAGAAAGAGAATAAACGTGGCAAAAAACATTCAAGCCATCCGCGGCATGAACGATTATCTGCCTGGCGAAACCGCCATCTGGCAGCGCATTGAAGGCACACTGAAACAGGTGCTCGGCAGCTACGGTTACAGCGAAATCCGTTTGCCGATTGTAGAGCAGACCCCGTTATTCAAACGCGCGATCGGCGAAGTGACCGACGTGGTTGAAAAAGAGATGTATACCTTTGAGGACCGCAACGGCGACAGCCTGACTCTGCGTCCGGAAGGTACGGCGGGCTGCGTACGCGCCGGCATCGAACATGGTCTCCTGTACAATCAGGAGCAGCGCCTGTGGTATATCGGTCCGATGTTCCGCCACGAACGTCCGCAGAAAGGGCGTTATCGCCAGTTCAACCAGCTGGGCGTGGAAGTCTTTGGTCTGCAAGGCCCGGACATTGACGCCGAGCTGATTATGCTGACGGCTCGCTGGTGGCGTGCGCTGGGGATCTCTGAGCACGTTTCGCTGGAACTGAACTCTATTGGTTCGCTGGAAGCGCGTGCTAACTACCGTGATGCGCTGGTCGCGTTCCTGGAACAGCACAAAGAGAAGCTGGACGAAGACTGCAAACGCCGTATGTACAGCAACCCGCTGCGCGTTCTTGATTCCAAAAACCCTGACGTACAGGCGCTGCTGAATGATGCTCCTGCGCTGGGTGACTACCTGGATGACGAGTCTCGTGAACACTTTACGGGTCTGTGCAAACTGCTTGAAGCTGCGGGCATTGCCTATACCGTGAACCAGCGCCTGGTGCGCGGTCTGGACTACTACAACCGTACTGTGTTCGAGTGGGTAACCTCAAGCCTGGGTTCTCAGGGGACGGTTTGTGCGGGTGGTCGTTATGATGGCCTGGTTGAACAGCTTGGTGGTCGTGCAGCTCCGGCTGTCGGCTTTGCGATGGGTCTTGAGCGACTTGTTTTGCTGGTTCAGGCAGTTAATCCGGAATTTAAAGCAGATTCCGTTGTCGATATATACCTGGTGGCTTCAGGTGCGGATACGCAGTCTGCGGCGATGCAGCTTGCAGAACGCGTGCGTGACGCACTACCGGACGCTAAGCTGATGACCAACCACGGCGGCGGCAACTTCAAAAAACAGTTTGCTCGTGCCGATAAGTGGGGCGCAAGTATTGCACTGGTGCTGGGTGAGTCCGAAGTGGCTAACGGCGAAGTGGTAGTGAAAGACCTGCGCTCTGGTGAGCAAACAACGGTAACGCAGGACGGCGTTGCGGCGCACTTGCGCTCTTTGACTTTCTAAGGAGAAGGACTGCGTGGAAATTTACGAGAACGAACACGACCAGGTTGATGCGATAAAACGCTTCTTTGCTGAAAATGGCAAGGCTCTGGTTGTTGGGGTTATTTTAGGTGTAGGTGCGCTGGTAGGCTGGCGTTACTGGAATAATCATCAGGCCGATTCTGCGCGCGGCGCGTCTCTGGCGTATGAAAATACCGTCAGCGCTATTCGTGCCGACGCGCCACAGACGTTGACGGCAGCAGAGAAATTTGCGGCTGACAATAAAAACACTTATGGTGCGCTGGCCGCACTGGAAGTTGCGCAGCAATTCGTTGATAAGAACGAGCTGGAAAAAGCGGCGGCACAGCTGTCGCAGGGGCTTACGGCTGCCAGCGATGAAAACCTGAAAGCGGTTATTAATCTGCGCCTGGCACGTATCCAGGTTCAGCTGAAAAAGGCCGATGATGCGCTGAAAACGCTCGATACCATCAAAGGCGAAGGCTTTGCAGCCATTGTTGCCGATCTCCGTGGTGAAGCGCTGCTGAGCAAAGGTGACAAAGAAGGTGCGCGTAAAGCGTGGCAAGCTGGCGTAGAGAGCAAGGCTTCACCTGCGCTGAGCGAAATGATGCAGATGAAAATAAATAATTTGTCCGTCTGAGAGGGACCCGATGCAATTGCGTAAATTACTTCTGCCAGGACTGCTTTCTGTTACGTTATTGAGTGGCTGTTCACTGTTCAGTGGCGAAGAAGATGTTGTCAAAATGTCCCCGCTGCCGACTGTTGAAAACCAGTTTACCCCGTCAACCGCGTGGAGTACCTCCGTGGGGGATGGAATTGGTGAGTTCTATTCCAACCTGCATCCGGCATTTGCTGACAGCGTTGTCTATGCGGCTGACCGCAAAGGCACCGTGAAAGCGGTTAACGCTGATGACGGGAAGGAAGTATGGTCCGTTAACCTGGCGGAAAAAGATGGCTGGTTCTCCCGTAAACCTGTGCTGCTCTCTGGCGGCCTGACCGTTGCCGGTGGTCATGTGTATGTGGGAAGCGAAAAGGCACAGGTCTATGCACTGAACACCAGTGATGGTTCTGTGGCCTGGCAAACGACGGTTGCTGGTGAATCTCTGTCTCGTCCGGTAGTGAGCGATGGCCTGGTTCTGATTCACACCAGCAACGGCCAGCTGCAGGCGCTGAACGAAGCAGATGGTCTGGTGAAATGGACCGTTAACCTGGATATACCTGCGCTCTCCTTGCGCGGTGAATCCGCGCCGGCTACCGCGTTTGGTGCTGCCATTGTTGGCGGCGACAACGGTCGTGTGAGCGCAGTGTTGATGCAACAAGGTCAGATGATTTGGCAGCAACGTATCTCCCAGGCGACCGGTACAACCGAAATTGACCGCCTGAGTGACGTCGACACAACGCCAGTTATCGTTAACGGTGTGGTTTACGCTCTGGCGTATAACGGTAACCTGACCGCGCTGGATCTGCGCAGTGGCCAGATCATGTGGAAACGTGAGCTGGGCTCAGTGAATGATTTTGTCGTTGATGGCAACCGTATCTATATGGTTGATCAGAACGACCGCCTGCTGGCGCTGAACACCGAAGGCGGCGTAACGCTGTGGACGCAGAGCGATCTGCTGCACCGTCTGCTGACCGCGCCGGTCATGTACAACGGTAGCCTGGTGGTAGGTGATAGCGAAGGTTACATGCACTGGGTTGATCCGGAAACGGGTCGCTTCACTGCTCAGCAAAAAGTCGACAGCTCAGGCTTCCTGACGGAGCCGGTTGTAGCGGATGGTAAGCTGCTGATCCAGGCAAAAGACGGCACGCTGTACGCGATCACGCGCTAATTACCCGGCTGTTGTAGTATACTAAACGGCTCCTGTTCACTCAGGAGCCGTTTTGACATTTTTAAAAACGCCGCGAAAGCGACGTGATTTTGAATTTTATGAGGCTTCAAACATGGTACCTGTGGTCGCGCTTGTCGGGCGCCCTAACGTTGGAAAATCCACTCTTTTTAACCGTTTAACACGCACCCGTGATGCGCTGGTTGCGGATTTCCCGGGGCTGACGCGTGACCGTAAGTACGGTCGTGCAGAGGTGGAAGGACGCGAGTTCATCTGTATCGATACCGGCGGTATTGACGGGACAGAAGATGGCGTTGAGACCCGCATGGCGGAGCAGTCTCTGCTGGCGATTGAAGAAGCAGACGTGGTTCTGTTTATGGTGGATGCCCGTGCGGGCCTGATGCCAGCGGACTCCGCGATTGCTAAACATCTGCGCTCACGTGAAAAGCCAACCTTCCTGGTGGCGAACAAAACTGACGGCATCGATGCCGATCAGGCGGTTGCTGATTTCTGGTCTTTAGGCCTGGGCGATATCTATCCTATCGCGGCATCTCATGGTCGTGGTGTGACCAGCCTGCTCGAAACCGTTCTGCTGCCGTGGGTTGACGAAGTGAACCCGCCGGAAGAAGTGGACGAAGACGCTGAATACTGGGCGCAGTTCGAAGACGGTGAAGAAGGCGAAGAAGAAGAGCCTGAAGAGGCATTCAACCCGCAGGATCTGCCAATTAAACTGGCGATTGTGGGCCGTCCAAACGTAGGTAAGTCTACGCTTACTAACCGCATTCTCGGTGAAGAACGTGTCGTTGTATACGATATGCCTGGCACCACCCGTGACAGTATCTACATCCCGATGGAGCGCGATGAGCGTGAGTATGTACTCATCGACACCGCGGGTGTGCGTAAGCGCGGAAAAATCACCGATGTGGTAGAAAAATTCTCCGTAATCAAAACGCTGCAGGCGATTGAAGATGCCAACGTAGTGTTGCTGGTTATCGACGCACGTGAAGGTATTTCCGATCAGGATCTGTCGCTGCTCGGCTTTATCCTCAATAGTGGGCGCTCACTGGTTATCGTGGTCAACAAATGGGATGGCCTGAGCAATGAAGTGAGAGAGCAGGTGAAAGAGACCCTGGACTTCCGTCTGGGCTTTATCGACTTTGCTCGTGTGCACTTTATCTCTGCACTGCACGGTAGTGGTGTGGGTAACCTGTTCGATTCCGTACGTGAAGCGTATGATAGCTCCACCCGTCGTCAGAGCACCGCGATGCTGACCCGTATCATGAATATGGCAGCAGAAGACCATCAGCCACCGCTGGTGCGTGGCCGTCGCGTGAAGCTGAAATATGCCCACGCCGGTGGTTATAACCCACCGATTGTGGTGATCCACGGTAATCAGGTGAAAGACCTGCCGGACTCTTACAAACGCTATCTGATGAACTACTTCCGTAAATCGCTGGACGTGATGGGCACACCTATCCGTATCCAGTTCAAGGAAGGGGATAACCCGTTTGCTAACAAGCGTAACACTCTGACGCCAAACCAGATGCGTAAGCGTAAGCGTTTGATTAAACACATTAAGAAAAGCAAATAAGCACTGCCGATCTCACTAAAACCCGCGCCTGTCGCGGGTTTTTTTTCGCTCATTCTTACCGCCCGTTTTCCCGGTGTGATGTCAATCGCTATTCATTTTTAACCATGTTTAAATCTAAGAAAGTAGACAATTGTCGAATTTTCATCTTAAAGTCCAGGGTTGGGTACTAGACAAAACTGGTGCCAGGTTATCAAATAGTTAAATAATTTTTCGCCGCCTGTAAAAAATCGGCCAGATACGTAACTGGCCGGCGTACATTGCGGTGCTTACCAGCACGACGACATACCTTTTCGGGAGAATTATGCAATCCTCTGTTAATCAAAAAGAAAGCCGAACGTTCTTCGGCCATCCGTATCCGCTTGGCTCGTTGTTCTTCACTGAGATGTGGGAGCGTTTCTCGTTTTACGGCATTCGCCCGCTGCTGATCCTGTTTATGGCTGCCACCGTTTATGACGGCGGGATGGGGCTGGCGCGTGAAAATGCCTCGGCGATTGTCGGGATCTTTGCCGGTACCATGTACCTGGCTGCACTGCCGGGTGGCTGGCTGGCGGATAACTGGCTGGGTCAGCAGAGAGCCGTCTGGTACGGTTCGATTCTGATCGCACTCGGTCATTTGTCGATTGCGCTCTCGGCCATTATGGGTGACAACCTGTTCTTTATCGGCCTGATGTTTATTGTGATTGGCTCCGGCCTGTTCAAGACCTGTATCTCGGTCATGGTCGGGACGTTGTATAAAAAAGGTGATGCGCGTCGTGACGGCGGTTTCTCGCTGTTCTACATGGGCATCAACATGGGATCGTTCATCGCGCCGCTTATCTCCGGCTGGTTGATTAAATCCCACGGCTGGCACTGGGGCTTTGGTATCGGCGGCATCGGGATGCTGGTGGCGTTGATCATCTTCCGCGTGTTTGCCGTTCCGGCGATGAAACGCTATGACAGCGAAGTCGGTCTGGATTCCACCTGGAACAGCCCGGTGGTGAAGCGCAATGGCGTGGGAACCTGGCTGCTGGCGCTGGCAGCGGGTGTTGCGGTTATCGTTACGCTGATTGCACAGGGCGTGATTGTGATTAGGCCGGTCGCGATTGCCAGCATGCTGGTGTACGTGATCGCGGTGTCCGTTGCCCTCTACTTTGTTTATCTGTTCGTCTTTGCCGGCCTGACCCGTAAAGAGCGTGCCAGACTGCTGGTCTGCTTTATCCTGCTGGTTTCCGCTGCGTTCTTCTGGTCTGCGTTTGAGCAAAAGCCAACGTCATTTAACCTGTTCGCTAACGACTACACTAATCGCATGATCGGTGGTTTTGAAATTCCGGCCGTGTGGTTCCAGTCGGTCAACGCGTTGTTCATTATCCTGCTGGCACCGGTGTTTAGCTGGGCATGGCCGAAGCTTGCCAGCATGGACATTCGTCCGGGCAGCATCACCAAGTTTGTTATCGGTATTCTCTGCGCTGCGGCGGGTTTTGGCCTGATGATGCTGGCGGCGCAGAACGTGCTGAACAACGGTGGCGCAGGCGTTTCTCCGTTCTGGCTGGTGGGCAGCATCCTGATGCTGACGCTTGGCGAGCTGTGCCTGAGCCCGATTGGTCTGGCGACCATGACGCTGCTGGCTCCGGAAAGAATGCGTGGGCAGATGATGGGGCTGTGGTTCTGTGCGAGTGCGCTGGGTAACCTGGCGGCGGGTCTGATTGGTGGTCACGTGAAGGCAGACCAGCTTGATATGCTGCCGGATCTCTTCGCTCGCTGCTCCATTGCACTGGTTATCTGTGCCGCGGTACTGATCGTCCTCATTGTTCCGGTTCGTCGTATGCTGGAAAATGTGCAGACTAAACCGGCTACTAGCGCCTGATAACACCTCGAGGTTGCCGGGGCAGGCGTTACGCCCCGGCAATTTACTCAACGAGGTAAGAACATGCTGTTAGGGTTTGTTGGTCTTGGTGCAGTGGTTGAAACGGCTTACCTGCCCGCAATACGAAATCTCTTTGATGAATCTCCGCGCTGTTCAGGTTTTGATGTTCAGCCCGTCAAACAGCCTGAAGGTGTAACCCGTTGTGCATCACTCGCTGAACTGCTCTCCCAACCTCTTGATACTCTGTTTATTACCACCGCCTCCCTGAACCATCTTGAGGTGCTTGAGCAGGCAATTGCCTCACCCGTGTCGCGTATTGTGGTCGAAAAACCGATTGTCGCCACGCTTCCCCAGATTGAAAAACTCAAATCATTGCTGGAACTGCCCGGCGTCGCGTCCCGCGTGCTGGCGCTCGATCACTGGATGGCGCGTCTCGAAACGGTGAAGCAGACGCTGGTCAGTACGTTTTCTGATGTCGTCAGAATTGAAGGTTTTCTGCAGGAGCCGAGCGGCTATAACCCCGCAGGGGAACCCATTGCGCTCAACTTTGCTACCGGTGAACCGGACACGCGTACACTGCATCACCCCGATGGCGTGATTCTGGATATCGGGACTCATGTGCTGGCGATGCTGCGTGAGACGGTACGTTATCTGGGCGGGCGTGATGAAATGGCGTTACGGGTGGTAACGGCCAAAGATCGGCTGGGACGCGATATTATAAAAGGCGATCTGACCACGGCTGAAGGTGAAGCGCATCTTCAGGGGCACATTAGCGGCGTGCCGGTGGATATCTGGCTCAACAAATATGCAGGCCCCGCCGGTGGGCAAAAAGGGCTGCGGCTGTATTTGCGTGACGGGCGGATTATCAGCCACGATCGGCGCGGTGCAGAAGATGTGCTGGAGCGTATTGATGGCGATGATATTCAGCACTGGCACATTCCCGGCACGATTTACGAACACTGTCTGGCTGAGCATATTCTGGGTGAGTACAGTTTGTTTGAACGCGATCCGCAAGAGGTGAGCCGTACGACACAGCGCAGGCTTGAGGAAGTCGAACTGTTGTTGACTCTACAGCAACAGTTGCGTGGTCCACACTGAGCGCATCGTGGTAAAATCCACTCAAATTTGAATGTCTTTTAAAGGAGTCACCATGTCCATTACCTGCCCGGAGTGTCATGCCGAACTGGAGCCACAAAACGGTGTGGCGCACTGCGATAACTGCAATAAAGATATTCAGCTGGAAGCCCGCTGCCCGGAGTGCCATAAGCCTCTCCAGGTATTAAAAGCCTGTGGTGCGGTGGATTACTTCTGTCAGAATGGCCACGGGTTGATCTCTAAAAAGCGCGTGGAGTTTGTGCCGGTTTAATCCGGTTTTTTCTTCCGCGTTTTCTTCGCTGCGGTCACACCTTTCACTTCGCTTTCCACCCAGCCGTCTGACAGGCGGGTGGTGAGCATATCACCGGCTTTCACCTGCTTAGTTTGCTTCAGCACTTTGCCATCCGTCGCGGTGGTCACGCTGTATCCGCGTGCCAGCGTGGAGAGAGGACTGACGGCTTCCAGATGGGTCACCGCATTACCGAAACGCTCGCGGGAGCGACTCAGACGGGTTCGCAGGTTCTCTGCCAGACGATACTCCAGCTGTTGAATACGCGTTTGCGCCCGGTAAATCTTCGGCTGTGGGTTTTGCTGGTTCAAACGCTGGATGATGCGCTGCTGGCGCGACACTGCACGCCTGAGCTGATTATCCAGTGCGGTGTTCATTCGCTGACGCAGGCGATCCAGCACGGTTTGCTGTCGCGCCAGGCGTAACTGAGGATGTTGTTGTTGCAGGCGATGATGAAGCTGGGTAAAGCGACGGGTACGGTTGGCAAGGAAATAGTCCATCGCCATCTCCAGACGCTGCTGGCCGTTCTGAAGCTGACGCAGCAGCTCCAGCTGATTACGGCTCACCACTTCCGCCGCTGCAGATGGCGTAGGGGCGCGTAAATCTGCGACAAAGTCGGCGATGGTGACATCCGTTTCGTGCCCCACGGCGCTTACAACGGGGATAAGGCTGGCGAAAATAGCCCGCGCCACGCGCTCGTCGTTAAAGCTCCACAAATCTTCCAGCGAACCACCGCCACGCCCAACGATTAACACGTCGCACTCCTGACGCGCATTCGCCAGTTCAATCGCGCGGACAATCTGCCCTGGCGCATCGTCACCCTGCACGGCGGTCGGGTAGATGATAACGGGCAGGGAAGGGTCACGACGCTTGAGCACATGCAAAATATCGTGCAGGGCTGCACCGGTTTTTGAGGTGATCACCCCAACGCAGTGGGCAGGTGAGGGCAGCGGTTTTTTGAACTGTTGATCGAATAAACCCTCTTCCGAGAGCTTTGCTTTCAGCTGTTCGTATTTTTGCTGCAACAGACCTTCACCCGCAGGCTGCATGCTTTCGACGATGATTTGGTACTCACCGCGCGGTTCATACAGGGTGATATTGGCGCGAACCAGAACTTGCTGGCCATGCTGAGGACGAAACGTCACGCGGCGGTTACTGTTGCGGAACATTGCACAGCGTACCTGAGCGGTATCGTCTTTGAGCGTAAAGTACCAGTGGCCGGATGACGGCTGCGTGAAGTTAGAGATTTCACCGCTGATCCAGACTTGCCCCATTTCCTGCTCAAGCAGTAAACGAACCGTTTGATTAAGGCGGCTAACAGTAAAAATTGAGGGGGGTTGAGAGGATAACATGTGAGCGGGATCAAATTCTAAATCAGCAAGTTATTCAGTCGATAGTAACCTGCTGAGAGGGGAGTGCAAGTTTTTTTTATAAAAAAGTGTGGATGCAATCGGTTACGCTCTGTATAATGCCACGGCAATATTTAACCACCCAGGTCAGAGATATTGCCCATGCTACGTATCGCTAAAGAAGCCCTGACGTTTGACGACGTCCTCCTTGTTCCCGCTCACTCCACCGTTCTGCCGAATACTGCCGATCTCAGCACGCAGTTGACCAAAACCATTCGCCTGAACATTCCTATGCTCTCTGCGGCAATGGACACCGTGACTGAAGCGCGCCTGGCAATCGCCCTGGCACAGGAAGGTGGCATTGGCTTTATTCACAAAAACATGTCTATCGAGCGTCAGGCGGAAGAAGTTCGCCGCGTGAAGAAACATGAATCCGGGATCGTGTCTGACCCACAGACCGTTCTGCCAACCACGACCCTGCACGAAGTGAAAGCCCTGACCGAACGTAACGGCTTTGCCGGTTACCCGGTCGTGACTGAAGCTAACGAACTGGTCGGTATTATCACCGGCCGTGACGTGCGTTTCGTCACCGACCTGAACCAGCCTGTCAGCGTTTACATGACGCCGAAAGAGCGTCTGGTGACCGTTCGTGAAGGCGAATCCCGTGACGTTGTGTTCGCGAAGATGCACGAAAAACGCGTTGAGAAAGCGCTGGTTGTGGATGCAAACTTCCACCTGCGCGGCATGATCACCGTTAAAGATTTCCAGAAAGCAGAGCGTAAACCTAACGCCTGTAAAGACGAGCATGGCCGTCTGCGCGTGGGCGCTGCGGTGGGTGCTGGTGCGGGCAATGAAGAGCGTGTTGACGCGCTGGTTGCTGCTGGCGTTGACGTACTGCTGATTGACTCCTCCCACGGCCACTCCGAAGGCGTTCTGCAACGTATTCGTGACACCCGTGCGAAATACCCTAATCTGCAGATCATCGGCGGTAACGTCGCGACTGGTGCAGGCGCTCGCGCCCTGGCTGACGCGGGTTGCAGCGCGGTGAAGGTGGGTATCGGCCCTGGCTCCATCTGTACTACCCGTATCGTCACCGGTGTGGGCGTTCCACAGATCACCGCCGTGTCTGACGCGGTTGAAGCACTGGAAGGTACCGGGATCCCGGTTATCGCTGACGGCGGTATTCGTTTCTCTGGTGACATCGCTAAAGCCATTGCGGCCGGTGCGGCTGCAGTGATGGTTGGCTCCATGCTGGCCGGTACTGAAGAATCTCCGGGTGAAATCGAGCTGTATCAGGGGCGTTCTTACAAATCTTACCGTGGCATGGGCTCCCTGGGCGCGATGTCCAAAGGTTCCTCTGACCGTTACTTCCAGACCGACAACGCAGCGGACAAACTGGTACCGGAAGGTATCGAAGGTCGCGTTGCCTATAAAGGCCGTCTGAAAGAGATCATTCACCAGCAGATGGGCGGCCTGCGTTCCTGTATGGGTCTGACCGGCTGTGGTACCATCGACCTGCTGCGTACTAAAGCGGAATTCGTACGTATCAGCGGTGCGGGTATCCAGGAAAGCCACGTTCACGACGTGACGATCACCAAAGAGTCCCCGAACTACCGTCTGGGCTCCTGATTTTCTTCGCCCGACTTCGCGTCGGGCGATTTATTTAATCTGTTTCACTTGCCTCGGAATTAGCGTCAATGACGGAAAACATTCATAAACATCGCATTCTCATCCTGGACTTCGGTTCTCAGTACACTCAGCTGGTAGCGCGTCGCGTGCGTGAACTGGGCGTTTACTGTGAGCTGTGGGCGTGGGATGTTACGGAAGCACAGATCCGCGAATTCAATCCAAGCGGCATCATCCTTTCCGGCGGCCCGGAAAGCACCACTGAAGACAACAGCCCGCGCGCACCGCAGTACGTGTTCGAAGCAGGCGTGCCGGTATTCGGCGTTTGCTACGGCATGCAGACGATGGCAATGCAGCTGGGCGGCCACGTAGAAGGTTCTAACGAGCGTGAGTTCGGCTATGCGCAGGTTGAAGTGGTTACCGATAGCGCGCTGGTGCGCGGTATTGAAGACTCCCTGACCGCAGAAGGCAAACCGCTGCTGGACGTGTGGATGAGCCACGGCGATAAAGTGACCGCTATCCCGTCTGATTTCGTGACCGTTGCCAGCACCGAAAGCTGCCCGTTCGCAATTATGGCGAACGAAGAAAAACGCTTCTACGGCGTGCAGTTCCACCCGGAAGTGACCCACACCCGTCAGGGCATGCGCATGCTGGAGCGCTTCGTGCGTGACATCTGCCAGTGCGAAGCGCTGTGGACGCCAGCAAAAATCATCGACGACGCCATTGAGCGTATCCGTCAGCAGGTTGGCGATGACAAAGTGATCCTCGGCCTGTCCGGCGGCGTTGACTCCTCCGTCACCGCAATGCTGCTGCACCGTGCTATCGGCAAAAACCTGACCTGCGTCTTCGTGGATAACGGTCTGCTGCGCCTGAATGAAGCGCAGCAGGTGATGGACATGTTCGGTGACCACTTCGGTCTGAACATCGTTCACGTGGAAGGCGAGAAGCGTTTCCTGGATGCGCTGGCGGGTGAAAATGACCCGGAAGCCAAACGTAAAATCATTGGTCGCGTGTTCGTGGAAGTGTTCGACGAAGAAGCGCTGAAGCTGGAAGACGTGAAGTGGCTGGCGCAGGGGACTATCTACCCGGACGTTATCGAATCTGCGGCATCCGCAACCGGTAAAGCACACGTCATCAAATCTCACCACAACGTGGGCGGCCTGCCGAAAGAGATGAAGATGGGCCTGGTTGAACCACTGCGTGAGCTGTTCAAAGACGAAGTGCGTAAGATTGGTCTGGAGCTGGGTCTGCCGTACGACATGCTCTACCGTCACCCGTTCCCGGGCCCGGGTCTTGGCGTGCGCGTGCTGGGCGAAGTGAAGAAAGAGTACTGCGACCTGCTGCGTCGCGCGGACGCTATCTTCATCGAAGAGCTGCACAAAGCCGACCTGTACAACAAAGTGAGTCAGGCGTTTACCGTGTTCCTGCCGGTTCGCTCCGTTGGCGTAATGGGCGATGGCCGCAAATACGACTGGGTTGTCTCCCTGCGTGCGGTAGAAACCATCGACTTTATGACCGCGCACTGGGCGCACCTGCCGTACGACTTCCTGGGACGTGTGTCCAACCGCATCATCAACGAAGTTAACGGCATTTCCCGTGTCGTTTATGACATCAGCGGTAAGCCACCGGCTACGATCGAGTGGGAATAAGTTTCCCCCGTTAGTCAGTGAACAAAACCCTCTGTTATTACAGAGGGTTTTTTTATTTACGGCGGTGCTGACCTTAGGAAACGTCAATCGGCTATTGTTGGTGGTCTAAATATGGTCTATATTAAAACTAAGGCATGACCATCAGGTGGACGCATCATGAAAGTAGAGACAATCAGCTACGTTAAAAAGAACGCGGCAACGCTCGATCTGTCAGAACCCATCCTGGTTACACAAAATGGTGTACCTGCTTATGTTATAGAATCCTATGACCAGCAGCAGGAACGGGAAAATGCCATTGCTTTGCTGAAGCTTCTTACCCTGTCAGAAAAAGATAAAGCGGAAGGGCGCGTGTTCTCCAAAGACCAGTTGCTGGATGGGCTTGCGGATTAATGCAGAGTGCTTAACGTTAAGGGACTTTCATGGAACAGCGGGTGACCTTTGAGTACACGCTTACGGTAAAGCACTGCCTCGACACAATAACGGGTTTCCTGCGCCGTATTGATGTTGAGCCACGCCCGGTTATCGCAGATATTCTCACACAGTTTGAGAGTACCGTTGGTCAGTTCCCGCAGGGGTGCCAGATTTGCCCTGAGCTACTGAAAATTGGCTGTGCCAAATACCGGGAGTTTAACCACGCTGAAGGCTACCGGGTTTTGTACTCAGTAGACGGAACGTTAGTGACAGCACATGTGATCCTGGCACATCGACAGGATATCCAGCAGTTACTTTTTAAGCGTCTGATAACCATGTAATGACCTCACTTCCCGCCACCCAACTGATACGCCAGCGCCACCACCAGCGACTGCACCAGGCATAGCGTTGCTGACTGAGAGCGGAACGCATCCACCTGCGCCTCTTTCACCACAAAGCAGAGATCGCTAAATGTTGCCAGCGGGCTTATCTGGCTGTCGGTGATCACAATCTGCCGTGCGCCAACGCTGGCGGCGGTTTCGCTGACCATCACCGTCTCTTCCGCGTACGGCGAGAAGCTAATCGACACCACAATGTCGCGTGCCTTAATGCGGTTGATCTGTTCGCGCAGCATTCCGCCCATCCCGTCGAGCAGAACAGGGCGGCACTCCAGATGGCTCAGAGCGTAGGTCAGATAGGCTGCCACGCTAAAAGAACGGCGCAGGCCAGCAATGTAGATGGTATCGGCTTCAGCCAGTAGCTGTACCGCGCGTTCGAGCATTTCCGGTTCGGCACGGGCGGCCAGCTGCTGAAGTGCCTGCGCATTGGAACGCGCAAACTCCTGCAGGATATCCAGCGGCGTTTCCGGGACGGCTTCGCTCTCCATTTCGCGGAACATTCGCGCGCGGTCGCTGTAGCTGGCGGTCTCTTCAACCAGGTTCATTCGAAACAGCTGTTTCATTTCGTTGAAGCCGGTGAAGTCAAACGCGTTAGCAAAGCGGATCAACGTCGACGGTGGAACATCGGCGCGTTCAGCAATGACGGCGACCGTATCAAAGGCCACGCTGTTCGTGTTATCCAGCACATAGCGGGAGACCTGCTGCAGCCTCTTACTCAGGTTATCGTAGCGATCGCGGATTTGCTGCTGCAGTTCGTTCAGGCTGGTTGCTGTCGTCATTTTGTCCCCCAAATACAGTTTTATGATTCTAAACGCAAAACCGCGTCTTTTAAATGTCGGCCATCCATCTGGCATCAAAAATGAAACAGAAGCTTCAGCCATTGACTCGTGTGAAATTCCTTAATAGCGCAGGCTGTGCCAGTGATGTTGGTCGTTAACATAAAAATCCATCCTTGATCACAATAATCATCATTTATTTTATTTCAACTTAAAATGGAATATTTGTTTCATATATAGTGTTCAGTAAACACAGTGTTCAGGTAACAATCACGTATCAACAGCGAGAGGTTAAGGATGGAGACGGTAGCGAATTTTATTCACGGCGAATGTGTCACCGGTTCAGGCCAGCGCGTTCAGGCAATCTTCAACCCGGCCACTGGCGAGCAGATCCGCCAGGTGGTGATGAGTACGGCACAGGAAACCGGGCAGGCCATTGCGGCCGCGCAGCAGGCGTTTCCGGCGTGGTCACGTCATTCTCCGCTTAAACGCGCACGAGTGATGTTCCGCTTCAAAGCGTTGCTGGAGGAGAACACCGAGAGGCTTGCCCGCTTAATTAGCGAAGAGCATGGCAAAGTGTTTTCCGACGCGGTCGGTGAACTGACCCGTGGACTGGAAGTGGTGGAGTTCGCCTGCGGTATTCCGCATCTGCAAAAAGGTGAGCACTCTGCCAACGTCGGTACCGGCGTCGATAGCCACTCGCTGATGCAGCCGCTCGGAGTTTGTGTCGGGATCACACCGTTTAACTTCCCGGCGATGGTGCCGATGTGGATGTTCCCGATTGCGCTGGCGACGGGTAATACCTTCGTGCTGAAACCGTCGGAAAAAGATCCTTCCTTGGCACTCGCACTGGCAAAACTGCTGAAAGAGGCCGGGCTGCCGGACGGTGTATTCAACGTCGTGCAGGGCGATAAAGAGTCCGTTGACGTGCTGCTGACTGACCCGCGCGTGCAGGCGGTGAGTTTTGTCGGCTCAACGCCAATTGCGGAATACATTTACCAGACTGCATCCGCCCACGGTAAACGCTGTCAGGCGCTGGGTGGGGCGAAAAACCACTGCATTCTTATGCCAGACGCCGACATGGATATGGCGACGAATGCCATTATGGGCGCAGCCTATGGTGCGGCGGGTGAACGCTGTATGGCGCTCTCTGTGGTGCTGGCGGTCGGTGATAAAGCAGCAGATGACCTCTGTGCGCGGCTGGAAAAACAGATCGCCGTACTGCGCGTTGGGCCAGGTCTGGATCAGACGCCGGAAAACGAGATGGGGCCACTGATCTCCTCAGTACACCGTAGCAAAGTGCTGGGCTATATCGACAGCGGAGAATCACAGGGGGCGAACCTGCGCGTCGACGGGCGTGGTTTCAGTGTTAAAGGCCATGAGAAGGGTTACTTTGTCGGGCCGACCCTGTTCGATAACGTCACGCCAGAGATGACCATCTATAAAGAAGAGATTTTCGGGCCGGTGCTTTCTGTGGTGCGCGTAGCAGATTACAACAGCGCAGTGGAACTGATTAACCGTCATGAATATGGTAATGGCACGGCGATTTTCACCCGTGACGGCGGCTGCGCGCGGCGCTTCTGCGAAGAGGTACAGGCCGGTATGGTTGGTGTAAACGTGCCGATCCCGGTACCGATGGCGTTCCATAGCTTTGGCGGCTGGAAGCGTTCCATTTTTGGCGCACTTAACGTCCACGGCAATGACGGCGTGCGTTTCTACACCCGAATGAAAACCGTCACTGCGCGCTGGCCTGAAATGCAGCAAGACACCGGCGCTGCATTCTCCATGCCGACGCTGGGCTGACAGGAGGTGTTATGCAAACCGAACGTATGACTATGGCCCAGGCGCTGGTCAGGTTCCTGAATCAACAATATGTCTGTGTCGATGGACAAGAAACGCCCTTCGTGGAGGGCGTGGCGACCATCTTTGGTCATGGTAATGTGCTTGGCATCGGTCAGGCGCTGGAGCAGGATGCCGGCCATCTGAAAGTGATGCAGGGATGTAACGAGCAGGGCATTGCCCATATGGCGACAGGATTCGCCAAACAGCACCGTCGCCAGCGTATTTTTGCCGTGACGTCATCCGTCGGGCCGGGGGCGGCTAACATGGTGACGGCGGCAGCGACCGCCACGGCGAACCGCATCCCGCTGCTTCTGCTACCGGGTGATGTTTATGCCAGTCGCCAGCCAGACCCGGTGTTGCAGCAAATTGAGCAGTATCACGATCTCAGTATCAGCACCAATGATTGCTTCCGTCCGGTTTCCCGCTACTGGGATCGTATCAACCGGCCGGAACAGTTAATGAGTGCGATGTTAAGTGCGATGCGAACGCTGACTGACCCCGCAAACACGGGGGCGGTGACTATTTGCCTGCCGCAGGATGTGCAGGGCGAGGCGTGGGATTATCCGCTGAGCTTCTTTGCGCGTCGCGTGCATCACATAGAGCGTCGACCGCCTGACCCACAGCGTCTGACACGGGCTCAGGATCTGATTGCCCGCAAACACCGTCCGCTGGTGGTGTGCGGTGGTGGGGTGCGCTATTCCGGTGCGCATGATGCGTTTCGCGAGTTTGTCGAGACGCTGCAACTGCCGTTTGCCGAAACCCAGGCCGGAAAGGGGGCGCTGGTCAGCGATCACCCGCTGAACATGGGGGGGATTGGAGTGACGGGCGGGATGGCGGCGAATCAGCTCGCCCCGCAGGCCGATCTGGTGATTGGCATCGGGACACGCCTGACGGACTTTACGACGGGCTCAAAAGCGCTGTTTTCCCATCCGGATGTTGAGTTTCTGCTGCTGAACGTAGCGGAGTTTGATGCCCTGAAGCTGGACGCCACCGCGCTGATTGCCGATGCCCACACCGGGCTGACGGCATTAACCCAGGCGCTTAAGCATTACCGCAGCCGCTGGGGTGATGAGATCTCACTGGCGCGGGAAGCCTGGCACGACGAGTGCCGCCGTCTGTGGATGCGGGACTGGCACCCTGATGATGCGCCCGAAGTGGCGGGGCATCTTGATGCACAGCTGGCAGAGTACGGCGACACGCTCAACACCCGGTTGACCCAGACGCGGGTGCTGGGGCTTATTAACCAGCATATTGAAGATAACGCCATCGTGGTGGGGGCCGCCGGTTCGCTGCCGGGGGATCTACAGCGGCTCTGGCAGGTCAAAACGCCGGACAGCTACCATCTGGAGTACGGCTATTCCTGTATGGGATACGAGATTGCCGCCGCCATCGGGGCGAAGCTGGCGAAACCACAGCAGCCGGTTTACGCCGCAGTGGGAGACGGCTCATACATGATGCTGCACTCCGAGCTGCAAACGGCGGTGCAGGAGGGGATAAAAGTCACCATTCTGCTGTTTGATAACGCCAGCTTCGGCTGTATTAACAACCTGCAGATGGGGCACGGAATGGGCAGCTTTGGCACGGAAAACCGCCACCGCAACCCGCTTACCGGGCGGCTGGACGGGCCACTGGTGAAGGTCGATTTTGCCCAAAATGCCGAAAGCTATGGCTGTCGCGCATGGCGGGTGCATGATGAGCAAAGTCTTCTGACGGCGCTGGAAGCGTCCCGTGCGCATCCCGGGCCAACGCTACTGGATATCAAAGTGCTGCCGAAAACCATGACCCATGATTATGCGTCCTGGTGGCGAACCGGTGATGCGCAGGTGGCTGAATCACTTGCGGTTCGTCACGCGGCTGAGCAAACCCAGGAGATGCTGAAAAAAGCCCGTCAGTATTAAGTTTTCCCACCGTAACGAAATTTTCATTTCATTTTCTTTTTTCCCTCACCCGGACCCTCTCCCCACAGGGGAGAGGGAGAAAAGACGGCTCTGTACCGTTCCCTCTTCCCTTTGGGAAGAGGGGTAGGGTGAGGGGCATATCGTCCACGATGTTGTGAGATTGATAACAAAATTTATCTCATTCATCTCAAAAATGTTAACCTGCACTCAAAAACATAATTTTCACTATTTATAAAAATGAAATAAATGTTTTATTTATAGGGTCGTTAGTTCACAGCATTCACCAACACCGGGAGCCGTTATGTTTAACATTGCTTTACTGGGCGCTGGCCGAATTGGCCAGGTACATGCAGCTAACATCGCCAGCCACAACGCGACCACGCTCTGGTCCGTGGTCGACCCGAATCAGGAATTTGCCACTCGTCTCGCGACACACTATCAGGCGCGCCAACAGAGCCTGGATGAAGCGATGAACGACCCTAATGTTCATGCCGTGCTGATTGCCTCCGCCACGGATACCCACGCGGATCTGATTGAAATGGCTGCCCGTCATGGCAAAGCCATCTTCTGTGAAAAGCCCGTACACCTGGATCTTGCCCGCGTGCGCGACTGTCTGAAAGTGGTCAAAGAGTATGACGTACCGCTGTTCATCGGCTTTAACCGTCGTTTTGACCCGCAGTTTCGTCGTGTGAAAACCGACGTGCTGGCCGGGCGTATCGGTAAGCCGGAATCGCTGCTGATCATCTCGCGCGATCCGTCTCCTCCGCCTGCAGAATATGTGCGCGTTTCCGGCGGCATGTTCCGTGATATGACCATCCATGATTTTGATATGGCGCGCTTCATCATGGGTGAAGAGCCAGTGTCGGTGTTTGCCCAGGGCAGCAATCTGGTTGACCCGGCGATTGGTGAGGCGGGCGATATCGACACCGCGTTTATTGTCCTGAAATATGCCTCCGGCGCGATGGCAACCATTGTTAACAGCCGTCGCTCTGCCTACGGCTACGACCAGCGTCTTGAGCTGCACGGCTCTGAAGGGCTGCTGTGCGCGGGCAATATCCTTGAAAACCAGGTGCAGCATTACGGCAAACAGGGCTGCACCAGTGCGCTGCCGGAACACTTCTTCCTGCAACGCTACAAATCCGCCTATGCCGCGGAATGGGAACACTTCGTTGCGGTACTGCGCGGCGAAACGGTTCCTGATTGCAGCGGCGATGATGGTGAACGTGCGCTGTACCTTGCGGATAAAGCGCTGGAATCACTGCGTAGCCAGCGTGAGATCGTCCTCTAAACCACAACAACCCTACACAGAGAGACATAATAATGAAAAAACTGATCTTAGCCGCCCTCATCGCCATGACATCCGGGGCAGCAATGGCCGAAAGCGAGCAAATCGTATTCAGTACGCCAAACCTGGCTATGCCGTTTGAAGTCCACATGCAGCGCACGGCAGTGAAAGCGGCGAAAGAAATGGGGGTGAACCTGCAGGTGCTGGATGGTCAGGGAAGTTCGCCGAAGCAGGTGGCTGACCTGGAAAATGCCATCACCCGTGGGGCGCAGGGATTCATCGTCTCCCCGAATGACGTGAACGCCGTTTCCAGCGCGGTAGATGAAATTCAGGATGCGAAACTGCCTATCGTCACGCTCGACCGCTCCGTCGACAGCCAGAAGAAAGTGCCGCACTTTGGCGCTAACAACTATAAAGGGGGGCAGGCGATTGGCGACTTCGTCAAAACCAAATTCCCCAACGGGGCAGACATCATTCTGCTGACCGGTCAGCCAGGTTCCTCCTCTAACATCGAGCGCACCAAAGGCATTCGCGACAGCCTGAAAGCGGGGGGTGATAAGTACAAGATCGTCGCCGATCAGACCGGTAACTGGATGCGCTCTGAAGGCATGCGCATTGTGGAAAGCGTACTGCCGTCGCTGCCAAAACGCCCTCAGGTGATCCTCTCTGCGAACGACGATATGGCGCTGGGCGCGATTGAAGCCCTGCAAGGGCAGGGCGTGAAGCCGGGTGAAATTCTTGTCACCGGCTTTGATGCGGTGCCTGAAGCGCTGGCCCGCGTGCGCGACGGTTGGCTGGCGGTGACAGCCGATCAGCGTCCGGGTTTCGCGGTGCAAACGGCGATGAGCCAGCTGGTGGCGAACGTGCGTGAGAAGAAAGCGATCACCGGTGCTGACTACCCACCAACGCTTATCACCAAAGAGAACCTGCAGCAGGCTGAGCGTATCGGTGAGGCCGGTAACTAACATATTCGGAGCCGCCCCAGCGGCGGCTCCTTATGAGGAGGAGCAGACTGATGTCGCAACCCTTACTGAAAGTGACCGACCTGGCAAAAAGCTTTTCCGGCGTCTGGGCGCTGAGCAGCGCTCAGTTGACCGTCGGCAGCGGAGAAATTCACGCTCTGCTGGGTGAAAACGGAGCGGGAAAGTCCACGCTGTTGAAAGCACTTGCGGGCGCACAGCCGCAAACGCGCGGGGATATCTGGTTCAACGGCGAAACGCTGCCAGTGGATGATTCTCCGGTGGCGCGGCAGAACAAGGGCATTATCACTATCTATCAGGAATTTAACCTGCTGCCCAATATGACCGTCGCGGAAAATATGTTCCTGGGCCGCGAGCCGCGCAAGCGTAACCTGATTGTCGACGAGAAGGCGGTAAATCAGGAAGCGCAGGTCATTCTCGATTACCTGCAGCTGAACGTCGCGCCGACTACGCCTGTTGCTCGTCTGAGCGTGGCCCAGCAGCAGATGGTGGAAATCGCCCGGGCGCTGACGCTGAACGCCAGACTGATCATTATGGACGAGCCTTCCGCTGCCCTGAGTGACAGCGAGGTGGAGAGCCTGCACCGCGTGGTGCGGGAGCTTAAAAGCCGTGGCGTGAGCATTATTTATGTCACTCACCGTCTGCACGAAGTCTTTCAGCTTTGCGATCGGTTTACCGTTTTCCAGGATGGCCGCTTCACTGGCTCCGGGGCGGTCGCGGATACCACCGTAGAGCAGTTGATCCGCCTGATGGTGGGACGCGACGTGGCCTTTAACCGTCGCCCTTCCAGCGAAACGCATCATGAAGACAAACCCATTCGTCTGGCGGTGAAGGGGCTGAGCCGTGAAAAGCCGCCGCTGGATCCACATGGCATTGCGCTGCATGACATCAGCTTCCACGTTCATGCTGGCGAAGTGCTGGGGATTGCCGGGCTGGTGGGGGCCGGGCGAACCGAAGTGGCGCGCTGCCTGTTTGGTGCCGACGCCTTTACCTCCGGTGTGTTTGAACTGGACGGCGTACCGTATCAGCCGCGCGACCCGCTTTACGCACTGGATCAGGGCGTGGCGCTGGTGCCGGAAGATCGTAAAAAAGAGGGCGCGGTGCTGGGCCTGTCAATTCGCGACAACCTGTCACTCTCCTGCCTCTCTTCATTGCTGCACTGGCGCTGGTTCGTCAACACCCGCAAAGAGGACGACCTGATTGAGTCTTACCGTCAGGCGTTGCAAATCAAGATGGTCAACAGCGAGCAGGAGGTACGTAAGCTCTCCGGCGGGAATCAACAAAAAGTGATCCTCGCACGCTGCATGGCGCTGAACCCGCGCGTGTTGATCGTTGATGAGCCGACGCGAGGCATTGACGTTGGCACCAAATCGGAAGTGCATCAGGTGCTGTTTGATATGGCAAAAAAAGGCGTGGCGGTGATCGTGATCTCCTCCGATCTGCCTGAGGTGATGGCGGTTTCTGACCGGATCATCACCCTGAGTGAAGGCCGGGTTACCGGCGAGATCCACGGCGACGACGCCAGTGAAGAGCGGCTTATGACGATGATGGCCATCAACCACAACGCCCTGAACGCGGCATAACGGAGTTTCTCATGACGCAAATGATTTCTAAAACGCAGGTTCCGGTTAAACGCGCCGGGCGCATCGATCCCATCGCCTTTTTTGAGCGCTTCGGGGTGTTGATTTTCATGATCCTGCTGCTGATTTTCTTTCAGTTGCAGAACAGCAATTTTCTCTCTGAACGCAATATTTTCAATATCCTGACCGAAGTGTCTATCTACGGGATCATGGCCGTGGGGATGACCTTCGTCATTCTGACCGCCGGGATTGACCTGTCCGTGGGGTCCATTCTGGCGGTCTGCGCCATGACTGCCGCGTATGTGATTAAGGGTGACAACTTCACCACCGTCGATCCCAACGCCTGGGGCGGCATGAGCTGGCTGATTGGGCTGGGCATTTGTCTGGCAATGGGGACTGCCATTGGCTTCCTGCACGGTCTTGGCGTGACGCGCCTGCGTCTGCCGCCGTTTATCGTCACCCTCGGCGGGATGACCATCTGGCGTGGTCTGACGCTGGTGATTAACGACGGCGCACCGATTGCCGGTTTCGACCCGGGCTACCGCTGGTGGGGGCGTGGCGAGCTGCTCGGCATTTCGATTCCAATCTGGATCTTTGCTCTGGTCGCCATTGGCGGTTACCTGGCACTGCATAAAACCCGCTGGGGGCGCTTTGTGTACGCCATCGGTGGCAACCCGGAGGCGGCGCGCCTGGCCGGGGTCAACGTGAAGCGGGTGTTGGTGAGCGTCTACGTGCTGATTGGCTGTCTGGCGGGGCTGGCGGGCTTTATCCTCAGCGCGCGTCTGGGGAGTGCGGAAGCGGTGGCCGGGATCTCATTTGAGCTGCGCGTCATTGCCTCGGTGGTGATCGGCGGGACTTCGCTGATGGGCGGCTACGGACGTATCGGCGGCACCATCATCGGCTCGATCATTATGGGCATTCTGATTAACGGCCTGGTACTGATGAACGTCTCGGCCTACTACCAGCAAATTATTACCGGGTTAATTATCGTTCTGGCTGTGGCATTTGATACCTATGCCAAGAGCCGTCGCGGCGCATTGTGAGGGATAAATAATGAAAGAAGTACGCATTGGACTCATCGGTACCGGGTATATCGGCAAGGCACATGCCATTGCCTATGCCCAGGCACCGACGGTGTTTAACCTGCGCGGCAAACTGGTACGCGAAATGGTGGCGGAAGTGACCCCGGAACTGGCGGCCGAACGGGCGCAGGCGTTTGGCTTTAACCGCTCTACCGGTGACTGGCGCGCGCTGGTGGCGGATCCGGCCATCGACGTGGTGGACATTTGCTCGCCCAACCATCTGCATAAGGAGATGGCGCTGGAAGCGATTCGTCACGGCAAACACGTTTATTCGGAAAAGCCGCTGGCGCTGAATGCTCACGATGCGCGTGAAATGGTCGAGGCCGCCGAACGGGCAGGGGTGAAAACGCTGGTGGGTTTCAACTACATGAAAAACCCGACGGCACAGCTGGCGAAAGAGATTATTGCGCGCGGAGAAATTGGCGAGGTGATCCACTTCTACGGCACGCACAACGAAGACTACATGGCCGACCCGCTTTCCCCCATTCACTGGCACTGCTTTAAAGAGACGGCAGGGCTGGGGGCGCTGGGCGATCTGTCGGCGCATATTGTCAACATGGCGCACTATCTGGTCGGTGATATTGAGCAGGTCTGTGGTGACCTGAAGATTGTGGTGCCGGAGCGCCCGGCGAAGGTCGGTTCGGCGGAAATGATCGCGGTGGAAAACGAGGATCAGGCTCATGCGATGGTGCGTTTCGCGGGCGGGGCGCAGGGGGTCATTGAAACCTCCCGTGTCGCCTGTGGCCGCAAGATGGGGCTGTCGTATGTGATCACCGGTACCAAAGGAGCCATCAGTTTTACCCAGGAGCGGATGGCGGAACTGAAACTTTACCTGCATGACGATCCGGTCAACCGCCAGGGGTTCCGCACGCTGCTCGTTGGCCCGTCGCACCCGGACTATGGCGCATTTTGTATGGGGGCAGGGCATGGTATCGGTTTTAACGATCAGAAAACCGTGGAAGTGCGTGACCTGGTGGACGGCATTGCCACCGGTACGCCGATGTGGCCGGACTTCGAAGAGGGCTGGAAGGTGTCACGCGTACTTGACGCCATTGCACTCTCACACCAGCAAGGCCGCTGGCTGAACGTGAACGACATTGTCTGAAGAGGTATCAACGTGGAAAAGCAGTTTGATGTGATATGCATGGGCCGCGTGGCGGTTGACCTCTACAGCCAGCAGATTGGCGCGCGGCTGGAGGATGTGTCGAGCTTTGCGAAATATCTCGGCGGTTCGTCCGGCAACGTGGCGTACGGCACGGCGCGCCAGGGCTTACGCTCGTCGATGCTGGCGCGCGTCGGCGATGAACATATGGGGCGCTTCCTGCGCGAAGAGTTAAACCAGGTGGGCTGCGATACCAGCCATCTGATTACCGATAAAGAACGCCTGACGGCGCTGGTGCTACTCGGCATTAAAGACCGGGACACCTTTCCACTGATTTTTTACCGCGATAACTGCGCGGATATGGCGATTACCGCCAGCGATGTAGATGAACAGTACATCGCTTCCGCACGTTGTCTTGCCATCACCGGGACGCATCTTTCTCATCCGCAAACGCGCGAAGCGGTACTGACGGCGCTGAACTACGCCCGTCGGCACGGTTTGCGCACGGTACTGGATATCGACTATCGCCCGGTACTGTGGGGGCTGACCTCATTAGGTGACGGCGAAACGCGCTTTATTGCTGCCAATAAGGTGACCCGCGAGCTGCAGGAGGTGCTGCATCTGTTTGACGTGATTGTCGGCACCGAAGAGGAGTTCCATATCGCGGGCGGCAGCACCGATACGTTGCAGGCGCTGGCACAGGTTCGCGCGGTAAGTAAGGCTACGCTGGTCTGCAAACGCGGCGCGCTGGGTTGCTCGGTTTATACCGATGCCATTCCGCCACGTCTGGATGATGGCCTGACGGTGACCGGCGTGCGCGTTGAAGTGCTGAATGTGCTCGGCGCGGGCGATGCATTTATGTCTGGCCTGCTGCGTGGTTATCTTAACGATGAGGGCTGGGAGCAGGCGTGCCGCTATGCTAACGCCTGTGGGGCGCTGGTGGTGTCGCGCCACGGTTGTGCCCCCGCAATGCCGGGAAAAATTGAGCTGGATGATTACCTTTCCCGTGCAGCGCAGGTACCGCGTCCCGACCTCGACCCGCATCTCAACCATCTGCACCGCGTCACGACCCGTCGGCGTCAATGGCCGGAGCTGTGCGTCATGGCCTTCGATCACCGTAGCCAGCTTGAAGAAATGGCGATGCAGTGCGGTGCGTCTCTGAAGCGTATTCCGGCGCTGAAGCAGCTGATCCTGCAGGCCAGCCGCGAGGCGGCAAACTGCGCCGGGCTGGAAGGTAAAGCCGGGTTGTTGTGTGACGGTACCTTTGGTCAGGACGCGCTGAATTCGATTACCGGTGAAGGCTGGTGGATTGGCCGTCCGATTGAGCTGCCAGGTTCCCGTCCGCTGGAGATGGAGCACGGCAATATCGGTACCCAGCTCATCAGCTGGCCGCAGGAACATGTGGTGAAATGCCTGGTCTTTTTCCATCCGGAAGATGCGCATGGCCTGCGTCTGGAGCAGGAGCAGAAAATCGCCGAGGTGTACCACGCCTGCTGCCAGTCCGGGCATGAGCTGCTGCTGGAGGTGATCCTGCCTGCCAGCATGCCGCGCAGTGACGAGCTGTATCTGCGTGCCATTTCCCGCTTCTACAACCTGGGGATTTACCCCGACTGGTGGAAACTGCCGCCGCTCTCTTCCGCTGGCTGGACGGCGCTGGGCGAGATCATTGAACGCCGTGACCCGCACTGTCGTGGTGTGGTGATCCTCGGGCTTGATGCGCCGGCAGAGCAACTGCGTGCCGATTTCAAAGCCGCCGCCGGTCAGGCGCTGGTGAAAGGGTTTGCCGTGGGGCGCACGCTGTTTGGCGATGCCTCCCGCGCGTGGCTGAAACACGATATTGATGATGCGCAGCTGGTCGCACGCATCCGGGACAACTACCTGCAGCTTATCGCCTGGTGGCGTGAGCGCGGACAAGCATAATTCAGGAGACAAAGATGACTGTGCAATTAGGCATTAACCCGCTGACATGGACCAACGACGATTTGCCTTCTCTTGGCGCGGAGACGCCACTGGATACCTGTCTGAGCGAAGGAAAAGAGGCCGGGTTTGCCGGTTTCGAACTGGGCAACAAATTCCCGCGTGAAGCGCGACTGCTTGGCCCCATTCTGCAGCGTCATGATTTACAACTGGTCTCCGGCTGGTATTCCGGTCGTTTACTGGAGCGCAGCGTGGAGGAGGAGATTGCCGCCGTGCAATCGCACCTCACGTTACTGCGTGAGCTGGGCGCGAAGGTGCTGGTTTTCGCTGAAGTGAGCGGCTGCATTCATGGCGAGCAGCAGACCCCGGTTCACCTGCGTCCCCGCTTCCCGCAGGAACGCTGGAAAGAGTACGGAGAAAAGCTCACCGCGTTTGCCCGCTATACGCAACAGCAGGGCGTTCAGATTGCCTATCATCACCATATGGGGACGGTGATTGAGTCCGCTGAAGACGTGGATAACCTGATGATTCACACTGGTGAAGAGGTTGGGCTACTGCTGGATACCGGTCATCTGACCTTTGCCGGCGTCGATCCGCTGGTGGTCGCGCAGCGCTGGGCATCCCGCATTAATCATGTTCACTGCAAAGATGTCCGTGCCGACGTGCTGGCCGACGTCAAAAATCGCAAAACCAGCTTCCTGGATGCGGTGCTGAGCGGCGTTTTCACCGTGCCGGGCGACGGCAGCGTGAACTACCCGCCGATTATGGCATTGCTGAAAGCGAACCAGTATCAGGGCTGGCTGGTGGTGGAAGCTGAGCAGGATCCGGCTATCGCACACCCGCTCACGTATGCCCGTCTGGGATATAACAATCTGAGCCGCCTGGCGCGTGACGCCGGGCTTATCTGAGGAGGTGACATGTCACGTCTGTTATCACGCTGGCAGCAGCCCAACGCGGAAGGTTGTACGCAGTCAGTCACGCCGGAACGTGCAGGCTGGGGGCACGTCGGCTTTGACGTTTATGAGCTGGAGGAGGGGCAGGCGCTGACGCTGCCCGCCGTCGGTGAAGAGCGCTGTCTGGTGCTGGTGGCCGGACGCGCCGCCATCAGCACTCCCACGGCGCAGTTTAGCGATATCGGTGAGCGGATGAGCCCGTTCGAGCGGATCAAACCCTGGGCGGTTTACGTTACGCCGAACGAAGCGGTGCAGGTGAAGGCGTTGACAAAGCTGGAGCTGGCGGTCTGTTCTGCACCGGGTAAAGGGACGTACCCGACGCGACTGATCGCGCCACAGGATATTGGCGGTGAAGCGCGCGGAAAAGGCCATAACCAGCGCTATGTGCATAATATTCTGCCGGAAGATAAGCCTGCCGACAGTTTGCTGGTGGTGGAGGTCTGGACCAACGAAGGCTGTACCAGTTCGTATCCGAGCCATAAGCACGACACGGATAATCCGCCAAACGAAACTTATCTGGAGGAGACGTACTATCATCGTCTCAACCCGGAGCAGGGTTTCTGCATGCAGCGCGTCTACACCGACGACAGAACGCTGGATGAGTGCATGGCGGTCTATAACCGTGACGTGGTCATGGTGCCGAAGGGCTATCACCCGGTGGCGACGATGGCCGGGTATGACAGCTACTATCTGAACGTGATGGCAGGCCCGGTGCGCAAATGGATGTTCACGTGGGAGGATGACCACGCGTGGATTAACAAGGATTATCCCGCGCACAACCGGTCCTGATACGTGTTAAACCCGCAAGATGGAGTGACCTGCTGTATGGGGTCTTTTCATCAATGCGGGTTTTTTTATGCCTGATCTACGGATTTTTGCGTTATCCACCAGAACAGTAGCGCGAGCAGGCTGACCGTTCCGCCGAGCAGGCACACACCCTGCCAGCCAACGGCGGCATAGGTTATTGTCGTGCCTATCGCCCCAAACCCGCTGCCGGTGGCATAGAAAAGCATATAAAGGCCAACCAGCCGGCTATGTGCCTCGGGGCGGGTGCGGAAGATCAGGCTTTGGTTGGTTACATGCAGCGCTTGTCCTCCCAAATCGAGCAACACGATGCCGATGAGCAGGATGCCGAGCGAGCGGTCCATCAGCGACAATGGCCACCATGCTAACAGTAAGATGACCAGCGCTGCCGCGCTGGTGTTCCGGGCATACCCCCGATCGGCCCATTGCCCTGCACGGGTAGCGGCAAGCGCTCCCACCACGCCAGCCAGACCAAACGCCCCAATCGCGGTATGTGAGAAGTTATAGGGTGGCGAACTCAGTGGAAGCACCAGTGCGCTCCAGAAAATATTGAACGCAGCAAACATCAGCAAGGCCAGTATGCCGCGTACTTGCAGCACTTTTTCTTTCCGTAGCAGGGTCAGCATTGAGCCAATAAGTTGCGGATAGCTCATTACAGTGGGAACGGCTGGCAGACGGGGGAGTTTCCACCACAGTGGAAATGCGATGATGACCATAAGCACGGCGGCACAGAGATATACTCCGCGCCAGCCTGCTATGTCACTTATGCCGCCGGAGAACACTCTGGCGAGTAACAGGCCAATAAACACGCCACCTTGTGCCGCACCAATGACGCGCCCTTGTTCATGGGGCGACGCGGCGCTGGCGGCATAAGCAATTAACCCCTGCGTCATTGCGGTACCCAACATGCCGGTGGCGAGCATGCCTGCCAAAAGGGTTGAGGAAGTCTGCGCTATGCCGACGGATATCAGCGCGGCCACAAGAGCCAACAGTTGTATTGCCATCAGGCGTTTGCGATCCACGTTGTCCCCCAATGGAACAACGAACAGCAAAGCCAGCGCGCAGCCGAGTTGCGTGGCGGTAACAACGCCGCCAACAGCCGCGTGACTGATACCGAAGTCCCCGGCCAGCGCATCAAGCAAAGGCTGTGCGTAATAGACGTTAGCGACGCTTAATCCGCTGGCGATGGAAAACAGCCATATCAGGCTGCGGGGCATGTCAGTGGTGTTCTGTCTGTCTGACGGTAGTGGCGATGTTAGCGATGTTTTCACGATCCCGGCTTCATGCAACCTGGTTTCAAAATGAAACTGGTTGAATGCTAGGGTATGTGGTTTTAAAATGCAACTGGTTATCGCAATCTGACGCTAGCGAGGAAATCTATGTCGACCCGTAAACCGACAACAAATGAATTTTGTCCCGTGCTTCGCTGTGTCGATCTTATCGGAGATCGCTGGTCGCTGCTTATCGTGCGTGATGCCTTTGATGGAATGCGTCGGTTCGGCGATTTTCAGCGCAGCCTGGGCGTCGCGCGAAACATTCTGTCCGATCGACTGAAAAAGCTGGTTGATGCGGACATTCTGGCCATGCAGGGCGCTTCAGATGGTACGGCGTATCAGGAGTATGTCCTGACGACGAAGGGGGAAAGCCTGTTCCCCATCGTCGTGGCGCTGCGGCAATGGGGGGAACAACATTTGTTCGAACCAGGAGAACGCCATTCATTGTTGGTTGATAACCGTACCGGAAAGCCGGTTCCATTTATGGCCCTGACAGCGCAGGACGGCACGGTACTGACAGCGGTCGGTACCCGGGTGAAAAAGGTAGAGTGAAGCCCGGTTTCTCCTTTGTCATTCAGGCCCGCTGAATGCGGGCGTATGTTATCGTCTTTATGTTTGCTCCTGATGGTTTTTTGTATCGGGTTATCCGCGAGGTTGCCGGGATACGGTGGGATACATTTTGCTGACAGATTCTGGGCGGATGTGCCTGTTACGACGCACAATAACGACCGCCAGCGCAGCGATGACCAGCGTCAGGCTCAGGGAAAACCATTGTGCTCCGGCAATCCCGAGCATGTTATTCAGCCACGCATAGGCAAACGGAGATGCCGCCGCCATCAGCTGTCCCGGGATAAGCAATACCCCGGTGCGTCTGGCATAGCTTTCAGCGTTGAACAACTCCAGCGGCAGCGTGGCTTTGACTATTGTCACCAACCCGTTTATCGCACCATACCCCAGCACAAATCCGGCGGCGAGCCACACAAATTTCGACCCGCCCAGCCCGACCAGAAAACAGAGCGGCATGGCAAGCGAGGTCAGTAGCGTCAGCCTGAGCGGTGTCAGGCGCGTACCTGCCATCACTTCCATCAGCCTTGCGCCAGTTTGACCAAATCCCCATAGTATCCCGATGCCAACCGGAAGGCCAAAGCTGGCGATAAATTCCGGCAGATGTGTAGACGTACCGTTAGAGACAAAGGTGATGAGAGCGATAAATGCCGCATAGAGCCATCCGTTATGCGGGTCATCTTTCGATACAGACGCTTCTGTTTTTACAATGACGGGAGGCTTGTGGTGAGGCAGTTGGCAGATAAGCACAGCACTCAGCAGGCCAAAAAGGGCGTAAATCAGAAGCGCATCCTGCCAGTGCATCACCTTGAGTAACGCATCGCCCAATGGCCAAAATACGGCAGATGCCAGGCCACCTGCCAGCGTTACACGGGAAATCGTACGTCGGGCCTGTTGGCCGTAGAGATTTACCAGAGAGGCGAAAAGCGCGTCATACAGCGAAAGACGCATGCCAATGCCGGTGATGAGCCAGATGCCGTACCAGCCCGTTAACGTAGAGGTATACGTCATTACTACACAGCTTGCGGCAATCAGTAAGGTTCCGCCCATCACGACACGTTGCCCGCCAAAGCGAGCCAGCAAGCGGGCGACAAAAGGGGAGACGGCGGCCATCATCAGCATGGCGAGAGTCAGGCCGAGATAGATGTCGGGTGATGACCATCCCCGGTCGTGGGCAATTGCCTGTGCAAAGGTACCCGGCATGTAAAAAGAGATACCCCAGTTGATGAGCTGATTGCAACCGGCAGTCAGAGAGAGGCACCGGGGAAGTGCAGGTGTTTCCATTATTTTTCATTCCGTTAATGCAGTTGTCCTCAGCATAACGGGCGCGGTATTGTGCTGGCAGGCTCGTGACCTTATGACCTGTATAAGAGAAACTTTGAATGACGACGCTAAATCTGGGCAATCTGGCGACTTTTCGCCTGGTGGTACAGCGGGGCAGCTTTTCAGCCGCAGCGGATGTGCTTGGCCTTTCTCAGCCTGCGGTTAGCCTGCAAATCCGCCAGCTTGAGCAATTTCTTCAGACGCGATTGATTGAACGTACAGGGCGCGGCATTAAAGCCACCGCTGCCGGGCTGGCACTGTTAAGCCACGGGGAGCGTATTGAACAGGTAGTGGATGAGGCTATTCGTTCCGTCAGCGAGTTTAACCGCGAGGTCAGCGGCACAATCACGCTCGGGACGGGGGCAACAGCCTGTATCCATCTTTTGCCCCCGCTGTTGCAACAGCTACGAAACGATTACCCGTTATTAAAGGTGGGCGTCACGACCGGGAACACGCTCGATATTGTTCGGGCGATTGAAGAGAATCGTCTGGACATGGGGCTGGTCACGCTGCCTGTCAGCGGGCGCACGCTGGATGTCATGCCGGTGATGAATGAAGAGTTCGTCTTTATTGTTTCGCAGGAGCAGCCCGGCCCGTGGGATCTGCTGACGCCAGAGGTCTTGCACGCTCAGCCCTTGATTGCGTTCGAATCGGGAAGTGGCACGCGTGCGCTAATTGACGGCTGGTTTGAGGCCTGCGGGATCGCGATAGCGCCCGTGATGCAGCTTGGAAGCATTGAGGCTATCAAACGTATGGTGCGTGCAGGGCTTGGCTACAGCATCGTGCCGCGAATGGCGGTGGAAAACCTGGCCGATTGTGAAGGGTTGAGTGTGCATTCACTGACACCGGTTTTGCAGCGCCAACTGGCTGTTGTAATGCGTCAGGACAAAATCCTGAGTAAAGGGATCTCTGCCATTATACGGATGCTGCAAAATACGCCGCTGGCTTAGCGATCGGCAGTGTCGACGGACAGACTGGTTTGCTGAGATTGCATTTTATCCTGGTGGTGATACCAGGCACCAATGGAGGAGTAAACAAAGCGGCCAAAGAAAAACAGGAAGCTGATGAGCAGTATGATGCGGGTCATCCGAGTGTTAAACCGATGTCGTTTGTGCATACGCGTGGCCTGACTCACTGTGTTTTCCTGGGCATACCCTTTTGGGCGATACGGTTATTAAGGCACAGTGGGAAGACGGGGTCAATTCTGTGATGTGTAAAAAACCGTCAACATTTACATTTGTTAATGTTATTGAACGTAACTTATGCATTTATTACGTTGATAACAACAAAGAAAGTAACCAAAAAAATCGTAAATAAGGGGCGTTCAGATTAAATAGTTTGATTTAAGTCAACGGGTTCCCGGCCCCGATAACTAAAATCCATCCTCCACGATATTCGCTCTGTACTCTTTCGGGCGGCATGTATGTCAGGTCGGATGCCTGTCTTCATTTTCCCTCTGGAGCGAAAGGGGTTTAACCGGGCATCTATGAAAATTATCCCCTTCCTGAGTCACAATAAAGATCGCTGGTGGGCGCTCCCTCTTATTTTACCTGTCGTTCTGTTGCCTGCGATTAGCGTGGCGAATACCTTTACGCAAATGGGCGACGGTATTGTGGCACTGTATTATTTGCCGCTCTCGTTCCTGCTTTCACTGATGATGTTCTTTGGTCTGGAAGCGCTCCCCGGGATCGTGTTGTCGCTGTTGTTCCGCTACTACACGTCGGTTGGGCTGTTTGAAACCGTCGCCAGCATATTTCATTTTATTGTCCCCTTAGTGCTCTGCTGGGGCGGCTACCGCGTGTTTGCTCCCGGACGCAATATGACCGCTTATGGCGATGTGCGCCTGATGGCTCAGCGTCTCTTCTGGCAGGTCTTTTGCCCGGCGACGCTGTTCCTGCTGTTGTTTCAGTTTGCGGCCTATCTTGGTATCTATGAGAGCCGTCAGAGCCTGGCGGGGCTGAACCCTCTCAATATTTGTACGCTCATTAACTATCAGGCGCTGTTAGTCAGTGGGCTTACCGGTGTGCCGCTGAGCTACTTGCTTATCCGGCTGATCCGTCATCCACGGTATATCAGGGGATTTATTTCCCAGATCCGTTTGCAGATAGACAAAAAAGTCACGGTTATCGAATCTCTGCTTTGGGTTACGGTGATGGGCGGGCTGCTTTCGCTGCTCCTGATCCCGATGAATGAAAACAGCTCTATTTTCAGTACCAACTACACCCTGTCGTTGCTGATGCCAGTGATGCTCTGGGGCGCGATGCGCTGTGGTTATAAGCTGATGTCAATAATCTGGACGCCGGTTCTGCTGGTGTCGATTCACTATTTCTACCGTTACATTCCGCTGCAGCAGGGGTATGACATTCAGCTGGCGATCACCTCATCCAGCTATCTGGTGTTTTCGTTTGTGGTGATTTACATGTCGATGCTGGCAACACGGCAGCGCGCCATTAATATGCGTTCCCGCAGGCTGGCGCTTCTCGACCCGGTGGTACACATGCCGAACCTGCGGGCGCTTTCGCGCGATCTGGCTAAATCACCGTGGTCAGCGCTCTGCTTATTACGTATTCCTGAGCTGGAAGTTCTGGGGCGGAACTACGGCGTGATGTTGCGTATTCAGTATAAACAGCAGCTGGCGCAATGGATTAACGGTACGCTCCAGCCCAATGAACGGGTTTATCACCTGACCGGTTATGATCTTGCTGTGCGGCTCAATGTGGAATCGCACCAGCAGCGCATTGATGCCCTGGATGCGCATATCAAGGAATTCCGCTTTATCTGGGATGGGATACCACTGCAGCCTCAGGTGGGGGTGAGCTATTGCTATGTACGCTCGCCGGTAAACCATCTCCACCTGATGCTGGGTGAGCTGAGCGTGATTGCCGATCTGTCGCTCTCGACCAACCACCCGGAGAACCTGCAGCAGCGTGGTGTCACCCATTTACAGCGCACCCTGAAGGATAAAGTGGCGATGATGGGGCGTCTGCAAAGCGCGCTCGACCGAAATGCCTTTACCCTGATGGTTCAGCCTGTCCGGGGGCTGCGTGGCGATTGTTATCACGAAGTATTGCTGCGGATGCCGGATACGGACGGCACTTTGCTCTCTCCCGATCGGTTCCTGCCCGTAGCCCAGGAGTTTGGTTTGTCGTCGCGCGTTGACCTGTGGGTACTGGATCGCACCTTACGCTTCCTGGCTGAACACCGTGACAGGCTGCCTGGTCAGCGTTTTGCCATTAATCTGGCACCACCAACCGTGTGTCGGGCGCAGTTCCCGCTTGAGGTGAGCCGTCTGTTGGCAAAATATGGCGTGGAGGCCTGGCAACTGATATTCGAAGTGACCGAGTGCAGCTCGTTCGGGAGTGCGGAGCAGGCAATACAGACACTCAGGCAACTGCAAAAAATGGGCGTACGCATTGCGATCGATGATTTTGGTACCGGCTATGCGAGCTATGCCCGGCTGAAAAGCGTGGATGCCGATATTCTCAAGATAGACGGCAGCTTTATTCGCAATATCGTCAGTAACAGCCTGGATTATCAGATAGTCGCGTCCATTTGCCATCTGGCGCGAATGAAGAAAATGCTGGTGGTGGCAGAGTATGTGGAAACTGAAGAGATACATAGCGCGGTTCACGCGCTAGGTATCGATTATGTACAAGGATATTTGATAGGCAAACCGGTTGCCCTTGAGTCGCTGTCGCAAGCCGGGGCGTCGCAGGTGGACGCCTGAGCCATTACGCTGCGACGTCGGCGCTTTCTTCTTCGATTTTAAGCAGCCAGCCGGTGACCGCTTCCCAGTACTGTTGCTCTTTTTCCAGATCCAGCAATACCAGCGCATTCTGACTAAACCAGTCGTGCGGGAAGCTCAGCGTCCAGTGGTGATCATCCGTTTTGAGTTTCAGCGTCGGCGGCGTGGTGGTGGCCTGGCGCTGGTTATTGAGCAACACCCCCAGACGCAGCAGTTGAATCAGCGGCAGGAACTGCTTTTTCTTAAACAGCGTGAAGCGCGGCAAATCATCGAGCTTGATGACTTTACGATGGTAACGAACCAGCGTGGCCATCATGGTTTGCTGCTCCTGGTTGAAGCCAGGCAGGTCGCTGTTTTGCAGAATATAGGCCGAATGGCGATGCATTCCGCTGTGGTTAATATTCAGCCCCACTTCGTGTAGCATCGCCGCCCATTTCAGCAGGGCAGCAAGCTGCGGGTGCGCCAGCTTAGGATTCTGTTCCTGCCATTGATCGTATATCTGAATGGTCGTTTCCAGGACGCGCTTCGCCTGCTCGCGGTCGATGTTGTACTGATTTGCCAGACTTTGCGCGGTGCGGCTGCGAATATCCTGGTGGCGGAAGCGGCCTTCCATTTCATACAGCACGCCTTCACGCAGCGCACCGTCGGAGAGACGCAGTTCCTTAATGGCCAGCGAATCAAACACACCGCACAGGATCGCAAGACCCGGTACAAATACCGCTTTACGTTCTTCGGACAGACCCGGCAGGCTTAAGGCGTCAAAACTTTTATGCTTAATCACCTCGTCGGCCAGCAGCGTCAGGCGTTCAGGAGTGATAAAACCGTCTTTTTCACCCATTGCCAGCAGCACTTCATGCGCCGCCTTGATGGTACCCGATGCGCCCAGCGCCACGTTCCAGCCCTGAATGCGGTACTGCCAGGCCAGGTTTTCCAGTTTCTGGATCGCCGCCATGCGCGCCCGCTGGAAATTCTCGCGAGTGATGGTTCCACCCGGGAAATACATCTGCGCGAAGCTGACGCAGCCCATACGGCGGCTCTCCACCAGACGAGGCTCAAAGTCTTCGCCAATCACCAATTCCGTTGAGCCACCGCCGATATCAATGACCAGCTTGCGGCCTTTTTCTGGCTGCGTATGCTCCACGCCCATGAAAATCAGACGCGCTTCTTCATTGCCGGAGATTATCTCAATCGGGTAGGGGATGACTTTTTCCGCACGCTTGAGAAATTCAGGTGCGTTCAGCGCCTGGCGTAACGTATGCGTACCTACGATACAAACGCTGGACGGTGAGAATCCCTGCAGGCGTTCAGCAAACAGCGACAGGCAGTTCAGGCCGCGCTCCATTGCCTCTTCGCTGAGCATGCTGCGCTCGTCAAGACCATCCGCCAGGTGTACCCTCTG
Source organism: Enterobacter cloacae complex sp. 2024EL-00214 (assembly GCF_043945575.1). Lineage (NCBI taxonomy): Bacteria > Pseudomonadati > Pseudomonadota > Gammaproteobacteria > Enterobacterales > Enterobacteriaceae > Enterobacter > Enterobacter cloacae complex sp. 2024EL-00214. The sequence continues at coordinate 118,236 of NZ_JBIMRC010000010.1, forward strand.
CTTCAGACGGCCGATGATCTGCATCGCGCCATCCACCTCACGGGCGATGACCATGTGGAAACTGTTAGAACCAAGATCGACTGCGGCGAATTCCTGCGGTCGTGGGGTCTTATCATTTATCGGCATAGGTTAATCGGGTTGCTCGAGTGATTTGATATAGTCGTAAATCGCCAGTTGCGACCGCACTTTGCGGCGGTTGCCGCGCGGTACATAGCGGTTACTGAGTTCTTTGTCGATATGGCGTGCTTTCACCGTATCGCTAAACAAAATCTCGATAATGTCGAGGATCTGCTGCTTCAGACGTGGATCAAGCAGCGGAGCCGCAACTTCAATGCGGTAATCAATATTGCGCGTCATCCAGTCCGCAGAGGAAAGATAAACCTGTTTATCACCCGCATTATCGAAAATATAGATCCTGTCGTGTTCCAGATAGCGGTCAACGATGCTAATAACGCGAATATTTTCGCTGATACCTTCCAGCTCCGGGATCAACGAACACATACCACGGATCAACAAATTGACCGGTACACCTGAACTGGATGCCGCATACAGCCTGTCTACCAGCCCTTTATCCACCAGGTTATTGAGCTTCAGCGTGATGCCGGACGACAATCCTTTCTGCGCGTTGGCGATCTCTTTGTCGATCATCTCGTACAGCAGGCGGCGCGAGTTCTGCGGTGACACCAGCAGATAGTCGAAGCTCACCGGACGGTACGGGTTCTCGATGAAGTTAAACACCCGACGCACTTCGTTGGTGATGCGCGCATCGGCGGTCAGCAGCGAGTAGTCAGTATAAATACGCGCGGTTTTCTCGTTAAAGTTACCGGTACCGATATGGGCATAACGCACCACGTCGTCTCCCTCTTTACGGGATACGAGGAACAGCTTGGCGTGAATTTTCAGCCCCGGTGCGGAGAAGATAACGTGTACGCCCGCTTCCGTCAGACGGCGCGCCCAGTGAATGTTTGCCTCTTCGTCGAAACGCGCCTGTAGCTCAACCACCACGGTGACTTTCTTACCGTTGTGCGCCGCGTGGATCATCGCGTCGATGATGCGCGAATCTTTTGCCACACGGTAGATGTTGATTTTAATCGCCAGCACGCTGGGGTCGAAGGAGGCCTGACGCAGCAGTTCCAGCACGTGCTCAAAGGTGTGATACGGATAGTAAAGCAGGACATCGCGTTCGCGAATGGCGTCGAATCCGTTGCGGAATTTATCAAACCAGAGATGACGCAGGCGCGGCAGCGGTTTGTTCACCAGATTGGTTTTGCCGACGTTCGGGAAGCCAATAAAGTCTTTAAAGTTGTGGTAACGGCCACCCGGCACAATGGAGTCATAGCGCGAAATGGTCAACTTCTCGCGCAGCATTTCCACCATCGCGTCTGGCATATCGCGCTGATAGACAAAACGCACTGGCTCTGCCGTCAGGCGTTGCTTGAGGCTGGAGGACATCAGCTCCATCAGACTGGCTTCCATCTCGTGTACCAGGTCATATTCGGCGTCACGGGTCATCTTCATTGAGTAGGCGTTTAACGCGTCGTAATCGAAGAAACCTTTGAAGATGTCGTCCAGACAGTAGCGCAGAATGTTGTCCAGCAGGATCATTGGCTTACGTCTGCGTGGGGTTTCCGGCGGCAGGTTCACAAAGCGTGGAACCTTATCGGACGGGATCTCCAGCAGTGCGTAGCGGATGGTGTCGCCGCGAATGATTTCCACCGCCAGATAGGTGTAATCATCTTTCAGGAACTGCACCAGGTCGGTTTCGCGGTTAATCAGAATCGGGGTAATGTGCTGGCGCAGATACTGTTTGAAGTAATGTCGCAGCCAGTTTTGTTGGTTAACAGAGAGCTGGCGTTCGTTAATCAGGAAGATTTGGTTGCGTGCCATTTCCAGCAGCAGTTCGTTATACAGGCCGTCAAATTCCTGATCGGCTTTCAACACGCGGGCCTGGATTTTTCCCAGCAGATGGCGCGAGTGAGAGTTTAAGCCCTGCTCTTCGCTGATGATGATTCGCCGTTTCAGCTCGGCAAAGCGAACCTTGTAGAACTCATCCAGGTTATTGGAATAAATGCCCAAAAAACGCATACGCTCAATCAGCGGGTTACTTTTGTCTGCCGCTTCCTGGAGTACACGCTCGTTGAATGCTAACCAGCTTAGCTCTTTCTCGATATATAACTTTTCCTGACCCATTACAGCTCACACTCCAGTTCAATCACAGGACGTGGTAAATCCGTCTCGTCCTTATTATGGCGAGCATTTCCACGATATGTCCAACAGTGCCAGAAAAGTATGACAGTTATTTTTTTTCTGGGGGATTTTAGAGGGTTGGGGGAAGGGCGTGTCGGGGGGGCGATGTGTTGGTCGGGTAAGCGCATCGCTACCCGACATAACAAACTACTCTTCGGCCGCATATCCCTGCGCAGGAAGCTGAACGCCATCCAGCCAGGCTGCGCCGTCGCGCATTTCCAGACGCCCGTCGACAAACCAGCTTACCACCAGTGGGTAAATGGCGTGTTCCTGGGTTTGCACGCGTTCGGTCACATCGTCTTCGTTGTCACCGTCAAAGACCGGCACTTTTGCCTGCAGGATCACCGGCCCACCGTCCAGCTCGTCGGTCACGAAATGCACAGAGGTACCGTGCTCTTCATCGCCGTTTTCCAGAACCTGGCGATGGGTGTGCAGGCCCGGGTATTTCGGCAGCAGAGAAGGGTGGATATTGAGCAGGCGACCGGCATAGTGGGACACGAATGCCGGGCTCAGGATACGCATATACCCCGCCAGCACCACGACATCGGGTGCGTAGGCGTCAATCTCTTGTACCAGTTCGCGGTCAAAGGCTTCGCGACCGGCAAACTGACTGGCTTCCAGCGCGTGCGCGGGGATGTTTTCCTCCCGGGCACGCTCAAGGCCGAACGCATCAGCCTTGTTACTGAAAACTGCCCGAATGGTGCCATTGATCTTCTTCTGTTTGCAGGCGTCTATGACGGCCTGCAAATTGCTTCCGTTGCCGGAAATGAGCACCACAATGTTTTTCATTCAATGACCACACGCTGTTCGGAATCGGATGCTTTGATAATACCGATTTTCCACGCGTTTTCACCTTTCTCATTCAGCAGCTTAACTGCTTTGTCCGCTTCGCTTGCAGGCAGGGCGATAACCATGCCCACGCCGCAGTTAAAGGTACGGTACATTTCGTGGGCGCTCACGTTGCCTGCGGTTTGCAGCCATTTAAAGACGGACGGCCACTGCCAGGAGGATTCGTCGATCACGGCCTGGGTGTTATCCGGCAGTACGCGCGGAATGTTTTCCCAGAAACCGCCGCCGGTCAGGTGGGCAATAGCGTGAACGTCGACGTTCTCGATCAGTTCCAGTACGTTTTTCACGTAGATGCGGGTTGGGGCCAGCAGGTGGTCTGCCAGTGGTTTGCCATCAAGTTCGGTGGTCTGTGGATCACAGCCGCTGACTTCGAGGATTTTACGTACCAGAGAGTAGCCGTTAGAGTGCGGGCCGCTGGAGGCCAGCGCAACCAGCACATCGCCGTCAGCCACTTTGCTGCCGTCGATAATTTCTGATTTTTCTACCACACCGACGCAGAAACCTGCGACGTCATAATCTTCACCGTGGTACATGCCTGGCATTTCAGCGGTTTCACCGCCGACCAGCGCACAGCCGGACTGCAGACAGCCTTCGGCGATACCGTTAATCACGCTGGCTGCGGTATCCACGTCCAGTTTGCCAGTGGCGTAGTAATCAAGGAAGAACAACGGCTCTGCGCCCTGAACCACCAGGTCATTCACACACATCGCCACCAGATCGATACCGATCGTGTCGTGACGCTTAAGATCCATCGCCAGGCGCAGTTTTGTACCTACACCGTCAGTACCCGAGACCAGAACAGGTTCACGATATTTTTGCGGCAGTGCGCACAGTGCGCCGAATCCACCCAGACCACCCATCACTTCCGGGCGGCGGGTTTTTTTCACCACACCTTTGATTCGGTCAACCAGCGCATTACCTGCGTCAATATCAACACCGGCATCTTTGTAGCTGAGAGAAGTTTTGTTGGTCACGGCTTAAATCCCCACGCGATTGCATAGCTAGTAAGAAAAATCGGCGCAATTCTAACAGTCCAGGCAAACGTTTGCGAGCCTATTCTCGGTGAGAGGATTTTTTTTTCTGTGCGGCCTGTGAATGCAGCCAAACTTGACTCTGTTCACGAAAATGAAACCGGTTTCGGTAATCTGCTTGCAACCCGGATCCGCTTTGCACATCATCGAACTGAAACCGGTTTCTGTAACTGTTTTTGCAGAAAATAACGCAGAATGAGGGAAAGAGAATGCCAGGATTTAAAGAAGGTTTTCTGTGGGGTGGTGCGGTTGCGGCGCACCAGCTTGAAGGTGGCTGGAAAGAGGGGGGCAAGGGGGTTAGCGTCGCCGACGTCATGACTGCCGGAGCCCACGGCGTGCCCCGTGAAATTACCAACGGCGTACTGCAGGGGAAAAATTATCCTAACCATGAGGCCATCGACTTCTACCATCGCTATAAAGAAGACATCAGACTCTTTGCCGAAATGGGGTTCAAATGCTTCCGTACCTCTATCGCCTGGACGCGCATTTTCCCGAAAGGGGACGAGCTGGAGCCAAACGAAGCTGGCCTGAAGTTCTACGACGACCTGTTTGATGAATGCCTGAAGTACGGCATTGAGCCGGTTATCACCCTGTCGCACTTCGAGATGCCTTTCCACCTGGTGACCGAATACGGTGGCTGGCGTAACCGTAAGCTGATCGACTTCTTTGTCCGCTTCTCGAAAGTCGTTTTCCAGCGCTATCAGCACAAAGTGAAGTACTGGATGACCTTTAACGAGATCAATAACCAGGCGAACTTCCACGAAGACTTTGCGCCATTTACTAACTCCGGGCTGAAATACGAGCCGGGTGAAGACCGCGAACCGGTGATGTTCCAGGCGGCACATTATGAGCTGGTGGCGAGTGCCCTGGCGGTGAAGGCGGGGCGTGAGATTAACCCGTCGCTGCAGATTGGCTGCATGATTGCCATGTGCCCAATCTATCCGCTGACCTGCGCGCCGGACGATATGATGATGGCGATGAACGCGATGCATCGTCGCTACTGGTTTACCGACGTTCACGTGCGCGGCAAGTACCCGCAGCATCTGCTTAACTACTTTGCCCGTCGTGGGTTTGCTCTGGATATTACCGAAGAGGACAACGCCGCGCTGAAGCAGGGCTGTGTGGATTACATCGGTTTCAGTTATTACATGTCGTTCGCTACCAAAGCGACGGCGGATAACCCAACGCTGGACTACGACGAAAGCAAGAGCCTGGTTTCCAACCCGTATGTGCAGAAATCTGACTGGGGCTGGCAGATTGATCCGGTGGGTCTGCGCTACTCCCTGAACTGGTTCTGGGATCATTACCAGCTGCCGCTGTTTATTGTGGAGAACGGTTTTGGCGCTATCGACGTGCAGGAGCGCGACGGTACGGTGAACGATCAGTACCGTATCGACTACCTCGCTGCGCACATCAGCGAGATGAAAAAAGCCGTCGTAGAAGATGGCGTTGACCTGATGGGGTATACCCCGTGGGGTTGTATTGACCTCGTTTCTGCCGGAACCGGCGAAATGAAAAAACGCTACGGCTTTATCTTTGTTGATAAAGATAACGAAGGAAATGGCACGCTGAACCGCAGTAAGAAGAAGTCGTTTGACTGGTATCAGAAGGTGATTTCGACGAACGGTGATAATCTTTAATCAGCGCCACTGGGCAAAATCTTGTATCGCAGCCGGAGCTTCCCTCCGGCTTTTTTTGTCTCTTAACCACTTTGCTTGATGTACGTCAAGCAAGTTGGGTATGGCGTAATCCGAAAAAAGCGGTATAATCCGGCGATTTTTTTTGTGGCTGCCACCCCCGAAGGAGAAAAAGTATGAAGATTGTTGAAGTGAAACACCCGCTGGTAAAACACAAGCTGGGCCTGATGCGTGAGCATGACATCAGCACGAAACGTTTTCGCGAACTGGCCTCTGAAGTTGGCAGCTTACTGACTTATGAAGCGACCTCTGATCTGGAAACGGAAAAAGTGACCATCGAAGGCTGGAACGGCCCGGTACAGGTTGAGCAGATCAAGGGTAAGAAAATTACCGTTGTGCCAATCCTGCGTGCTGGCCTCGGCATGATGGAAGGGGTGCTGGAGCACGTGCCTAGCGCGCGTATCAGCGTGGTCGGTATCTACCGTAACGAAGAAACACTGGAGCCGGTTCCTTACTTCCAGAAGCTGGTGTCTAACATTGACGAGCGCATGGCGCTGGTGGTTGACCCGATGCTGGCAACCGGTGGTTCCATGATTGCCACCATCGACCTGCTGAAAAAAGCGGGCTGCAGCAGCATTAAGGTGCTGGTTCTGGTCGCCGCACCGGAAGGGCTCGCGGCGCTGGAAAAAGCACACCCGGACGTTGAGCTGTATACCGCGTCTATCGACCAGGGGCTGAACGAGCACGGGTACATTATCCCGGGGCTTGGTGATGCCGGCGATAAGATTTTTGGTACTAAATAATCGAATAACAAATGAAAAGCCGACTTTGATAGTCGGCTTTTTTTTGAATAAAACGACCCAACCGCTAACAACAAACAACACGTGAGGAAAACACTATGACGCGCCGTGCTATCGGGGTGAGTGAAAGACCGCCGCTTTTACAGACAATCCCGCTTAGTTTGCAGCACCTGTTCGCCATGTTTGGCGCAACCGTGCTGGTGCCAATCCTGTTTCACATTAACCCGGCTACTGTTCTGCTGTTTAATGGCGTCGGTACGCTGCTTTACCTCTTCATCTGTAAAGGTAAAATCCCGGCATATCTGGGGTCGAGCTTTGCTTTTATCTCTCCGGTTTTACTGTTGCTGCCGTTGGGTTATGAAGTCGCACTGGGCGGCTTTATCATGTGTGGTGTGCTGTTCTGTCTGGTTTCTTTCATTGTGAAGAAAGCCGGTACGGGCTGGCTGGACGTGATGTTCCCGCCTGCGGCAATGGGCGCAATCGTTGCCGTCATTGGTCTCGAACTGGCGGGTGTGGCGGCGAACATGGCCGGTCTGTTGCCTGCTGACGGTCAGTCACCGGACTCCAAAACCATTATCATCTCGCTGGTCACGCTGGGTGTGACGGTATTTGGTTCCGTGCTGTTCCGTGGTTTTATGGCGATTATCCCGATCCTGATCGGCGTGCTGGCGGGCTATGCGCTCTCCTTTGTAATGGGTGTCGTCGATACCACCCCAATTGCTCAGGCACACTGGTTCGCGCTGCCAACCTTCTACACTCCTCGCTTCGAATGGTTTGCTATCTTCACCATTCTGCCCGCTGCGCTGGTGGTCATTGCTGAACACGTGGGCCACCTGGTGGTCACGGCGAACATTGTGAAACGCGACCTGATCCGCGACCCGGGTCTGCACCGTTCCATGTTTGCTAATGGCCTGTCTACTATTATCTCCGGCTTCTTTGGCTCTACGCCAAACACCACCTATGGTGAGAATATCGGCGTAATGGCGATTACCCGCGTCTACAGTACCTGGGTTATTGGTGGCGCAGCTATTATTGCTATCCTGCTCTCTTGCGTTGGCAAGCTGGCAGCGGCTATCCAGATTATCCCGGTGCCGGTGATGGGCGGTGTCTCTCTGCTGCTGTACGGGGTAATCGGTGCTTCCGGTATCCGCGTGCTGATCGAGTCCAAAGTGGATTACAGCAAAGCGCAAAACCTGATCCTGACCTCCGTTATCCTGATCATCGGCGTGAGCGGTGCGAAGGTACACATCGGTGCGGCAGAGCTGAAAGGGATGGCGCTGGCAACCATCGTGGGTGTGGCCCTGAGCCTGATCTTCAAGCTGATCTCCGTTCTGCGCCCGGAAGAAGTGGTGCTGGATGCTGACGACAGCGAAAAAGCATCACATTGATCGTATATGCACAAAATCTTTCAAGTTGCATCAAGGCGGCAAGCCTGAGGATCCCCAGGCGCTTACTCAAGTAAGTGACTGGGGTGAGCAGACGCTACCTTTGCCTCGGTAACCTGAAGGATGACGTGTAAAACCGGGCGGACGATCCGCCCGGTTCTCACCTTGCAGGTTCCGTGCTAAACTCGTTGCCGATTTTATGTAAGATCTGGTTGAGGTACTTCTGAACGGACCGGCACAGCTTTCTCTGCCACTCTATTTACCTGACGATGAAACTTTCGCGAGTTTCTGGCCGGGTGATAACCCCTCTTTACTGGCTGCACTGCAAAACGTGCTGCGCCAGGAACACAGCGGATACATCTATATCTGGTCACGCGAAGGCGCGGGGCGCAGCCACCTGTTGCATGCCGCCTGTGCAGAACTTTCTGCGCGGGGTGATGCAGTAGGCTATGTGCCGCTGGATAAACGTACCTGGTTTGTGCCTGAAGTGCTGGAGGGAATGGAACATCTCTCACTGGTCTGCATCGATAATATCGAATGTATGGCGGGGGATGAACCGTGGGAAATGGCGATCTTCAACCTCTATAACCGTATTCTGGAATCGGGGAAAACCCGGTTGCTGATCACCGGCGATCGTCCGCCGCGCCAGCTCAATCTGGGGTTGCCGGATCTGGCTTCTCGTCTGGACTGGGGGCAAATTTATAAGCTGCAACCGCTGTCTGATGAAGACAAACTTCAGGCGCTACAGCTGCGGGCAAGACTGCGCGGGTTTGAACTGCCGGAAGACGTGGGGCGTTTCCTGCTGAAGCGTCTTGACCGGGAAATGCGCACGCTGTTTGATACGCTTGACCAACTCGATCGCGCCTCTATTACCGCCCAGCGTAAGCTGACCATTCCGTTTGTGAAAGACATTCTGAAGCTTTGATGTGCCTTTCTCCCTCAGCTTTTTGGGGGAGGGCCGGGGTGAGGGTACCCGCGTGCGCATAACCGTAGGCCGGGTAAGCGCAGCGCCACCCGGCAAAAAACTCAGGCAATATCCCCCAGTAAGTGCTCAATCAGCAGTGGAATCGGCCTGCCTGATGCCACGCTTCTGCCACTCTCGCGCCACAATGCCGTCCCGCTAATATCCAGATGCGCCCACGGAATGTCTGGTGGGCAGAAATGGTGGAGCAGCCAGGCCGCCGACGCGCTGATTGCCGCATTATTGGTCGGCGTGTTGCACAAATCGGCGATGGCGCTGTCGGTCTGCTTTTTCAGCCGTGCATCCAGTGGCAGGGACCACACTTCATCACCGCTCTGTTGACCTGCCGATGTTAGCGCCTGACGTAACGGTTCATCCTGCGTCATCAATCCGCTCAGTTCATACCCCAGCGCTTTCACTACCGCACCTGTCAGGGTCGCCATATCAATAATAAAATGTGCATCCGGGTGACGCTGACTGGCCCAGGCAATGGCGTCCGCCAGCACCAGTCGCCCTTCGGCATCAGTATTGTTGATTTCTACCGTCAGGCCGTTACAGGCGCGAGCAACCGTTCCCGGCTGCATGGCATCCGGCCCGATGGCATTTTCCGCCAGCGCCAGCACGCCCATTATGCGAACGGGCAGGCCCAGCTCTGCGACGGTAAGCATCAGCCCCAGCACGTTTGCCGCACCACACATGTCATATTTCATGGTGTACATGCCCGCACCCTCTTTCAGCCACAGACCGCCGGTATCAAAGGTAATGCCTTTGCCTACATAGCAGCGCACCGGGCCGTCATCCACGCCGTTGTAGTGAATGGCCAGCAGCCGCGGCGGGCTGGAGGCCCCTTTGCCAACGGCATGCAGTAACCCTAACCCCTGCGCGACGATCTGCTTCTCATCGAGGATTTCACATTGCAGAGCAGGGAAGGCTCCGCACAATTTTTTCGCCTCTTCCACCACAAACTGTGGAGTACACCGATCGGAAGGTGTATCTGCCAGACGCCGTGCGGCGACCATGCCACGGGCAATAACCTGCTGCTGGTGGAAGATTGTTTCCAGCTTTTGTTGCTGTTCCGGGCGGCAAAGGGCGGTAATGTGGCGCAGGCGCACTGCCGTTTCATCGCTTTTCTTTAGCTGCAGATCGCTGAGCCTGTGCGCCTGATTAAAGAGAAAACGCAGCACCTGTGTCAGAACAACGTCGTCGATTTCTGTGGCATCCAGCACGACGTTCGCACTCACGGGTGAGGCAAGCAGCGGACGCAGCGCGGTCAGTAAACCTTCGGTCAGGCTGTCCTGCCAGAGCGTATCCGGCAGCAGCGTGACTCGGGCAAAGGGGGCGCAGCCGAACCGGGTATCGGCGACGGTTTTCTGCTCCCGCATTTCAGCAATGAGTGCCGTCTCCGGCAGCAACGTGCTGGTGGTGCGGGCAATTAAATGACTTTGCGGTTGAGCATCTGAAAGTGTCGTGATGAGTTGCCAGGTAATCATGATTGTTCCTCAATCGGCGCGCGGATACGCTCGGCATAGGCCTGCATCCATTCATCATCGACGGCCTGATAATGGGTCTTCTCGCGCTGGCGCTCGGTGCGAAATACGGTGAGTGGCTGACGGGCCGTGGCTACCACAAACGAAAAGGTTTTGATGTTAGTCGCCGCCCCGAATTCGCCTTTGTTGTTCATGCATACCACCGAGAGATCGCCCGCGCGGCCAAAACGTGACATCAGCTTGTCTTCCAGTTCAAACACTACCGAGTCTGCTGCCTGCTGCGGTGACATGCCCTGAGCCATGCGGCGGACGATTTCGTAGCTGGTGCAGCCTTTCATCAGGTCTTCGCCAACGCCAGTGGCGGTGGCGGCACCGGTTTCGCTGTCGCAGTAAAACCCGGAGCCAATAATCGGTGAGTCGCCAATACGACCACGTTTTTTCATAAACAGGCCGCTGGTGGAGGTCGCCACGCTCATCGACCCCTGCTTGTCGAGGCCAATAATCCCGACCGTGTCGTGGCCATCGTACGGGCTTAAACCTTTATCCAGCGTTTCACGGCAGCGCTTGCGGTAATGTTGCATTGCGCGGTCGGTCAGCATGGTTTTGTCGGTAAAGCCCTGGCTCAGCGCCCATTCGCGTGCGCCCTGGCCAACCAGCAGGCTGTTATAGCGCTGGCGACTCAGCGCGTGGGCCACACGTACCGGGTTGGCAATATCCACCAGGTTGCCCACGGCACCAAAAGCCAGCGTGTCGCCATCCATGTAAGCTGCGTCCAGTTCGACTTCGCCATTCTCGGTAGGCAGCCCGCCGTAGCCGACGGATTTATAAAACGGGAAGTCCTCTACGGTAGCAACGGCATCGACCACTGCGGCGGCGACCGGTTTCCCCGCAGCCAGCGCAGACGCAGACTCTGTGACTCCCTCCAGCGCCATTCGCCAGGTTGCGATAATTCCCCACATGCTTTACTCCTGTTTTGCAAGTGTCGTGTCGGTTTGCGTAACGGTGGCAATTTCCGCTGCGCGGTATTGTTTATCCACAATACGCATGAAAGGCAGGTACAGCATGGCACCAATCAGCAGATTGATAAGCTGCATGACGCTGCCGCTAAGATGTCCCGTGACGATAAAGCCGCTGATGACAGGCGGCAGCGTCCAGGGGATAAAGACCCCGGTTGTGACGGCGACCGCACCAATTTTCATGGCGGCATATTGCACGGTGACCAGCACCAGCGGTACCAGGTTGAACGGGATGAGCATGATCGGGTTCATGATCACTGGCAGGCCAAACAGAATCGGTTCGTTGATGTTGAACACCGAAGCACCCGCACCCAGCCGCGCCACTTCACGCATGTTTTTACTGCGGGCAAAAATCAGCATCGCAATCACCAGCGACAGCGTTGCGCCCGCGCCGCCCATCCAGATCATGTCAAAAAACTGTTCGGTAATAATATGTGGCGGCGTGATACCGGCCTGAATGGCGGCAATATTGTCGGTCTGGTTCTCCATCCACAGCGGACGGATAATGCCGTTGATCATCGAACCGGAGTTAATACCCACTGACCACAGAATGGTGATGCTGAACACGGTCATCAGCGCGCCAAAGTAAGAGGTGCCGTAGTGGCGTACCGGCGTGGCGACCACTTCGTAAATAAATTGATGAATGGTGTTGTAGTGGGTGTTTTCAAAGCCGATACGAATACCCAGCACCAGAATCATCACCAGCAGGGCAGGGATCAGTGCGGCGAAAGACTCCTGCACTGCAGGCGGTACACCGTCAGGCATTTTGATGACCAGATTCTTGCGCTTCAGCCAGCAGAACAGCTCCGTCCACAGTAGCGAACCGATCATGGCGACGAACAGTCCTTTACTGCCAATCCACTCTACGGGTATCACGGTAATGCCGCCGTTTTCGGCCACTTTGATAAACGGGGTCAGGATCAGAAACGCGACCAGCGCCAGAATGCCGCAGGAGATGCGGTCTTCCCCATAGTGTTCCGCCAGGCGGAACGCCACCAGGAAACTAATGAACAGAGACATGGTCGAGAACACCGCATTGAACGGAATTTCTATAATGGCGCTCCAGCTTTCACCAAAGGCCTGAGACATAAAGTGCTGATAGGTTTGGTTCGGGAAGGAGGAGATCACCAGCAGAATGGAGCCGACGATGATAAACGGCATGAATGAGACGTAGGCTCCGCGAATGGCACACAGATGGCGCTGCTGCGCCGTTTTGGCCGCCAGCGGCATCAGTTTTGCTTCAAGAAATCCCAGAACATTGTTCATTGTGAACTCCGTACAAGATTGAGTGGTGTTGTTTATGTTATGTCTGTGGATTATCAGTGAAGCGTGGCGAGCGAAAGGTGAAATCGGTCACAAAGCATTCGCTCGTTTAATATAAATCTCACAAGATTAGTTAATTGGATCATTGCGATGGAAATCAAACTGCATGCCAATGCCACCACCACGCCACGGATCCGGCGCTACCTCCAGCAGTCTGATAAAAGCGACAGAGAGCTGGCTATCGAACTTGGGATCTCCGTTACTACCGTCCGGCGCTGGCGCAACCGTGACCAGGTTTCGGATAACCAGACCACGCCAAAAGTGATACACAAAGCAATGAGACAAGAGCAGGTGGTTCTGGTGAATGTCCTGCGTGAGGCCATCGGTGCGCCGCTGGATGAGCTGTTGCTTCTGGTTAATGAAGGGCTGGGGATCGCCGTTTCCCGGGCGACCCTGAACCGCTATCTCAGACCCGCGCCTGCGAAACAAAAGGCGGTGCCATTGCAGGGGAAAAAGGCGCTGAAGGCAGGCGTCGTGCCGCATCAACTGGTGATGCACCATCTGCCGCTGTCGTTGCATATGGAGGATGGTGGAGAGCAACATCTGCTGTGGGCGCGTGAACCGGTGAGCGGCTGGTGCTACGCCCGACTCTATGCGGGGTTATCGCCTCAGTTGCTGGTTAACTGGACGCGTGAGCTGCTTGATGTCTGTCCGGCCTGTATACAATCTCTTGAGACTTTTGGTTTTGAGGTGGTATTGCCGGAGCGGAATATCGCTGTAAAAGCGCATCCGCAAAAACACAAAGCCGTTCAGGTGACCCTTCCGTTAGGGGAGATCATTCCGCGCGTGCAGCGTGAACCTGTTGGAAGGGTGCTGATCGAAATGTGTGAATTTTACAACCGGGGAAAAGCGCAGAAAAAACTGGGAGAGAGTACGCCGCAGGCCTTTCTTGAAGCGCTACGGCGTCAGGATTAGAGGATCTCGAGTACGTCTTCCGGTGGCCGCCCGATGCGGGCCTGGCCATTTGCCACCACGATTGGACGTTCAATCAGCTTCGGATTTTCGATCATCGCCTGGATCAGCTCAGCCTCAGTGAGACGAGTGTCATCCAGGCTGAGCGACTTATAAAGGTCTTCTTTCTGGCGCATCAAGGCTCTTGCAGTGCCCATGCCCAGCATGTGCAGCAGCTGGCGAAGGGTTTGTGCGTCTGGCGGAGTCTCCAGGTACAACACCACTTCCGGGTCAACACCGTTAGCCTTCAACAGGCTGAGGGTGTCACGGCTCTTGGAGCAGCGAGGGTTGTGATAAATTTTTACCGCGTCTGTCATGTCCTGAATTCTCCTGTATTACATCTTCGCGTACGGCTTGAAGCGCTGTTGCAGATCGCGCAGCTGATCGATGCGCGCATCGTAACGGGCCTGTTGCAGGCTGCCGAGCTTGACCTGCGAGCTGGCGTTACTGAGCATGGAAATGGCCTGATCAAGACGGCCTACCAGCGCAAAGCCTTCAGCACGCGCAGCCAGCTCCTGATCGCGGTTACCGAGCTGCGCTTCGGCCTGGGCGAGCAAGTCCCAGCCGTTTTGATCGTCTTTATTGTTAAAGGTGTAGCGGTTCAGAATGGTTGCCGCTTCACCCGGCTGACCGCCCTGTAAGTAAGCATTCGCCAGGTTAAGCTGCAGTACCGGGTTGGTACGTACATCTTTTGCTCCCTTCAGGCGGTTAATCGCATCGGTGGTTTTTTTCTGTCCCAGATCGATATCGGTCGCGAGATCGAGATACCATGGGTTGCCCGGTTCGGCGGCCAGCAGTGGTTGCAGCATTTTACGTGCTTCATCGTATTTGCTGGCTCCCATCGCCTGTAGTGCCTGACCATACTGCGCGGCATTTTTCTCGCGCACGTTGCCTTTTGCCAGGGCATCCAGCAGGTCGCTGGTGAGCTGGTTTCGCCCGGAGTTGTACATACCCAGCGTTCTGACTTTCGCCATGTAGAAGTCTTGTGAAGACTGTACGACCACCGGACGCATCTGGTTGGCGCGGTTACGCGCGTCCGACAGGCGGCTTTCTGGCAGCGGGTGAGTCAGCAGAATTTCAGGAGGACGCGTGGAATAGCGCGCCTGATCGAGCAGTTTTTCCAGGAAGGTTGGCATGGCCTGGGGATCAAAACCCGCACGCTGCAATACCTGAATCCCGATACGGTCTGCTTCCTGTTCGTTTTGCTGGGTGAAGCTGATCATCCCCTGACGCGTTCCCGCCAGCGTACCGGTTAACGCTGCCATCCCGGCCTGCGGGCTGGCCATGGCCAGCAGAATAGAACCCAGCGCGCCGACCCAGGTCAGCGGGGCGTTACGTTTCTGGTCTTCCATTGCACGCGCCAGATGGCGCTGGGTGACGTGTGAAATTTCGTGCGCCATGACCGAAGCCAGCTGGCTTTCGTTATCAGAGTAACGGAATAACGCCGAATGCAGCACCACGTTACCGCCAAAGAAGGCGAAGGCGTTGATTTCGTCGTTATTAATTAAATAGAAGTGGAAGGGGGTTTTGACTGAATTGGCATGTGCAACCAGGCGCATCCCCAGACCGTTGATGTACTGTACCAGTAAAGGGTCATTAATCAGTGGGGCGCTGCCGCGAAGCTGGCGGACATAGTAATCACCCATTTGCATCTCCTGCCCAATGGAGAGCGTGCTTGCTGCTGAGGTGCCCATATCCGGCAATGAATCGGCCGAGTCAGCGAAAGCTGGCAACACCTGACCGACCGTCAGTGCGGCAATCAGTGTCGCAACCAGTGTTTTTCTCAACTGCCTGAACATAACCACTGTCCTGTATTTTGGATGTGCTAATTTGACCGATGAACCGGCATATCGTTCATCTCCACTGCCCTGCGAGTGTAGCCGTGTTGAAGCATGAAGAAAATCCCATTCATCAGGGTTTTGCAATTCGTGACAGTGCGTCAAAAAGGAAAGTCTTTTTTGTGGCAGTTAGATACAATTCACATTCTCACTCCCGCCATCCGATTCAGGGAAGGGTTGTATGCTCGAAATGTTAATGCAGTGGTATCGGCGTCGGTTTAGTGACCCGGAAGCCATTGCTTTGCTGGTTATCCTGGTTGCCGGGTTCGGTATTCTGTTCTTCTTTAGTGGTCTTCTGGCTCCGCTGCTGGTGGCGATTGTACTGGCGTACCTGCTGGAGTGGCCAACGGCGCGCCTGGAAAATATCGGCTGTTCGCGCCGCTGGGCGACCAGTATCGTGCTGGTACTGTTTGTCGGTATATTGCTGCTGATGTCATTTGTGGTAATGCCTGTTGCCTGGCAGCAGGGGATCAACCTTATCCGCGATATGCCCGGTATGTTGAATAAGCTTTCTGATTTCGCCGCCACGCTGCCGCGTCGTTATCCTGCGCTGATGGATGCCGGGATTATTGATGCGATGGCGGAAAACATGCGTGCCCGCATCATGACGATGGGGGATTCGGTGGTGAAGTACTCTCTGGCGTCGCTGGTGGGGCTGCTCACTCTGGCTGTATACCTTGTGCTCGTCCCGTTAATGGTTTTCTTCCTGGTCAAAGATAAGGACCAGATGCTGAATGCCGTTCGCCGTATTCTGCCGCGCAACCGTGGTCTGGCCGGGCAGGTCTGGGAGGAGATGAACCAACAAATCACCAACTACATTCGCGGCAAGGTACTGGAGATGATTGTCGTGGGCGTCGCGACCTGGATTGGATTCCTGATCTTTGGTCTGAACTACTCCTTGCTGTTAGCCGTGCTGGTGGGGTTTTCAGTACTGATTCCGTACATCGGTGCGTTTGTGGTGACTATCCCGGTGGTGGGTGTCGCGCTGTTCCAGTTTGGCCTGGGTACCGAGTTCTGGAGTTGCTTCGCGGTGTACCTGATCATTCAGGGGCTGGATGGAAACCTGCTGGTGCCGGTGCTGTTCTCGGAAGCGGTGAACCTGCATCCGCTGGTGATTATTTTATCCGTGGTGATTTTCGGTGGTCTGTGGGGATTCTGGGGCGTGTTCTTTGCTATTCCGCTGGCAACGCTGATTAAAGCCGTAGTCCATGCGTGGCCGGATGCGCCTGCGGTTGACAAAACGTAGAGATAGTGGGGCCTGATGCCCTCGCCCCAACCCTCTCCGACGGGAGAGGGCGTAAACACTAAAAACGGCAACCGGGGTTACCGTTTTACTGTTTATCAGGCGCTCGCTTTCAGCCAGTTCAACACCACGTCGTGGTGATTGCTGGTTTTGAAGTCATCGAACACGTGTTCAACTTTACCGTCGGCATCAATCAGGAAGCTGATGCGGTGAATACCGTCGTAAGTTTTGCCCATAAAGGACTTCTCACCCCAGACGCCAAACTGCTCGCATGTCTGGTGGTCTTCGTCGGAAAGCAGCGTGAAGTTCAGCAGCTCTTTTTCCGCAAAACGTGACAGCTTCTCTGGTTTATCGGTGCTGATGCCCAGCACTTCCACGCCGACTTTTTTCAACTCATCCATGTTGTCGCGTAACCCACAAGCCTGCACGGTACAGCCAGGCGTCATGGCTTTCGGGTAAAAATAGACCAGAACACGCTGTCCCTGGAAGTCGGTCAAATTTACTTGCTCACCGTCTTGATCCGGTAAGCTAAATTTCGGTGCGATGTCACCGGCTTTCAGTGGATTCATTACTCAACTCCATCCTGTTCATGCTGCGAATAATTGACGACGCTTATACTGCCTTGCGCGTTTAACTCTGTACAGAGGGCTTTGAACGCTTGCTCGATATTTGACGCATCCTGCGAGGCAGGGCTATGCGCGGTAATTTGAATAAAGAGCGTGGGAACGGCACTGTCATCCCCAGGCTGTGTGCGGGAGACCAGTTCAGCAATGTTCATCTGATGGCTGTCAAAAAGCGCTGTAAAACGTTCAATCAGATGCGGTGAATCAGGGACTTCAACCTGCACCCAGACGGTTGCAGGCATTGCCGGACGTGGACGTGCGGTGGTGCGTTTCATCACGATCAGCAAATCCAGCTCTGCGCCTTTGAGCGGCAGGGTCGATTCGATAAGCGTAATGGCATTCCATGTCCCGGAAAGCAGCATAATAAATGTGAACTCTTCGCCCAGCATCGCCAGACGACTGTCTTCGATATTACAGCCGCAGCTGCTTACGTGGCGGGTGATGGTATTCACTATCCCCGGCCTGTCAGCACCCAGCGCAGTGATAACCAGGTAATGTTGTGATGAGGTTGTCAAACCCGTTCTTCCTTTGCTTGGTTAAGTCTTCCTAAGGAAAGCATAAAAAAAACATGCATACAACCGCCTGAAGGCCTCAGGTCGCTTGCTTTTATTACAGTTCCAAACGTACCATTGAGACTCTTGTTCGCACAGAGGATGGCCCATGTTCACGGGAAGTATTGTCGCGCTTGTTACACCGATGGATGAAAAAGGTAATGTCTGCCGGTCAAGCATGAAGAAGCTCATTGATTACCATGTCGCCAATGGAACCTCGGCGATCGTTTCGGTAGGGACTACCGGTGAATCTGCAACGCTGAGCCACGAAGAGCACGGCGATGTGGTTATGCTGACCCTTGAACTGGCTGATGGGCGTATTCCGGTCATCGCAGGTACGGGAGCCAATGCAACCGCAGAGGCAATTAGCCTGACCAAACGTTTTAACGACAGTGGCATCGTGGGTTGTCTGACGGTGACACCATACTACAACCGTCCTACTCAGGAAGGTTTGTTCCAGCATTTCAGCGCCATCGCTGAACATACTGACTTGCCACAAATTCTGTATAATGTGCCGTCCCGTACTGGCTGCGATATGCTGCCGGAAACCGTTGGTCGTCTCGCGGAAGTAAAAAATATTATCGGGATTAAAGAGGCAACAGGGAACTTAAGCCGCGTTCATCAGATCAAAGAGCTGGTTTCAGATGACTTTATCCTGTTGAGCGGTGATGATGCGACCGCGCTGGACTTTATGCAGCTCGGTGGTCACGGCGTGATTTCCGTAACGGCGAACGTTGCGGCGCGTGATATGGCTGAAATGTGCAAGCTGGCGGCAGCGGGTCACTTTAATGAAGCTCGCGTGATCAATCATCGTCTGATGCCATTGCACAATAAATTATTTGTCGAACCCAATCCGATCCCAGTGAAATGGGCCTGTAAGGAGTTGGGACTTGTAGCAACCGATACGCTGCGTCTGCCAATGACACCGATTACCGACCACGGTCGTGAAATCGTCACTGCTGCGCTGAAGCATGCCGGTTTGCTGTAAAGTTTAGGGAGATTTGATGGCTTATTCAGTACAGAAGTCGCGCCTGGCGAAGGTTGCGAGTGTTTCGCTTGCTATGCTGCTCGCTGCCTGTAGTTCAGACTCGCGCTACAAGCGCCAGGTGAGCGGTGATGAATCCTATCTGGATGCGACACCGCTTGCTGAACTTCACGCACCGGCTGGCATGATCCTGCCGATTCAGAACGGCGATTATAATATCCCCGTGGCTAACGGCAGCGGTCTGGTTGGTAAAGCACTTGATATCCGTCCGCCAGCTCAGCCTCTGGCTCTGGTGAACGGGGCGCGTACCCAGTTTACCGGTGATACGGCGTCTCTGATGGTTGAAAACAGTCGTAACAGTACGCTGTGGCCGCAGGTTGTTAGCGTTATTCAGTCGAAGAATTACACGATTGCAAAACGCGATGACGCCAGCCAGAGCTTAACCACCGACTGGGTTGAGTGGAACCGTCTGGATGAAGATCAGCAGTACCGTGGTCGTTATCAAGTCTCCGTTAAACCACAGGGTTATCAGCAGGCGGTTACCGTTAAGCTGTTAAACCTGGAGCAGGCGGGTAAACCGGTTGCTGACCCAGCCTCCATGCAGCGTTACAGCACCGAAATGCTGAACGTGATTGCCGCAGGTCTTGATAAGAACGCGACCGACGCGGCGAACTCTGCACAGGGCCGCAACGGTGTGACCTTCGATGTCCAGAGCGCTGCAGACGAAACCGGTCTGCCAATGCTGGTGGTACGTGCGCCGTTTAACCAGACCTGGCAGCGCCTGCCAGCGACGCTGGAAAAAGTGGGCATGAAAGTGACCGACAGCACGCGTTCAACGGGTAGCGTCACGGCAACATATAAACCGCTGTCTGACAGCGCATGGCAGGAACTGGGTGCGCATGATCCGCAACTGGCCTCCGGCGACTACAAGATTCAGGTAGGCGACCTCGATAACCGCAGTAGCCTGCAGTTTATCGATCCGAAAGGTCATACGCTGACCCAGTCGCAGAACGATGCGCTGGTCGCGGTCTTCCAGGCTGCATTCAGCAAATAAATATGAGGGCTGGTTAATCCAGCCCTTTTTATTTTAGTGCTACGCAAACGTGTGCGTGGCATAATATCCCCAGTTTTGAACACAAATCATCACACCAGGAGTAATGAAGATGCAGAAGCAAGCTGAGTTGTATCGTGGCAAAGCGAAGACCGTATACAGCACGGAAAACCCGGATCTGTTGGTGCTCGAGTTCCGCAATGATACGTCAGCAGGGGATGGCGCGCGCATTGAGCAGTTCGATCGTAAGGGCATGGTGAACAACAAGTTCAACCACTTCATTATGACCAAACTGGCCGAAGCGGGTATCCCGACCCAGATGGAAGCGTTGCTGTCCGATACGGAATGTCTGGTGAAAAAACTGGATATGGTTCCGGTTGAGTGTGTCGTTCGTAACCGTGCCGCGGGCTCCCTGGTGAAGCGTCTTGGCATTGAAGAAGGTATTGAACTGAACCCACCGCTGTTCGACCTGTTCCTGAAAAACGACGCCATGCACGATCCAATGGTCAACGACTCTTACTGCGAAACCTTTGGCTGGGTGAACAAAGAGAACCTGGCGCGCATGAAAGAGCTGACCTACAAAGCCAACGACGTGCTGAAAAAACTGTTTGATGATGCGGGTCTGATCCTGGTCGACTTCAAGCTGGAGTTTGGTCTGTTCAAAGGCGAAGTGGTGCTGGGTGATGAATTCTCACCGGATGGCAGCCGTCTGTGGGACAAAGAAACTCTGGATAAAATGGACAAAGACCGTTTCCGTCAGAGCCTGGGTGGCCTGATTGAAGCCTATGAAGCGGTTGCCCACCGCTTAGGTGTTAAGCTCGACTAACCCCTCTGTCGCCAAAGGATGTTCGCATCCTTTGGCTTCTTACCGTTGTTTCCTATGGTAATCTTGCCGCTAACCGCCTACGATCATAACTATTATAAATGGAATAGTTCGAGGTAGTTATGCGCTGGCAAGGGCGTCGTGAAAGTGACAATGTAGAAGACAGACGCAGCAATGATGGCGGTGGCCCTTCAATGGGCGGCCCTGGCTTCCGGCTACCCAGCGGAAAGGGCGGTATCATTCTGCTTATTGTGGTTCTGGTTGCGGGTTACTACGGTGTCGATCTTACCGGTTTAATGACCGGACAACCTCTCCAACAGCAGCAACACTCTCAGCGCTCCATCAGCCCGAATGAAGATGAAGCGGCTAAATTTACCTCCGTTATCCTCGCCACCACAGAAGACACGTGGGGTCAGCTGTTCGATAAAATGGGGCGAACCTACCAGCAGCCGAAGCTGGTGATGTACCGTGGCGCGACCCGTACCGGATGCGGAACCGGGCAGTCGGTGATGGGGCCGTTCTACTGCCCGGCTGACAGCACTGTCTATATCGATCTCTCTTTTTACGATGATATGAAACGCAAACTGGGTGCCGACGGCGATTTTGCCCAGGGGTATGTGATTGCGCATGAAGTCGGACATCACGTGCAAAAATTGCTGGGTATTGAGCCTAAAGTACGTCAGCTGCAGCAAAATGCCTCTCAGGCAGAGGTGAATCGTCTTTCTGTGCGTATGGAGCTACAGGCAGACTGCTTTGCGGGGGTCTGGGGCCATACCATGCAGAAGCAGGGCGTTCTTGAATCAGGTGACCTGGAAGAGGCGTTAAATGCCGCGCAGGCCATTGGGGACGATCGCCTTCAGCAGCAGAGCCAGGGGAGGGTGGTACCGGACAGTTTCACACACGGTACGTCTGAACAACGTTACAGCTGGTTCAAGCGCGGTTTCGACAGCGGCAACCCGGCGCAGTGCAATACCTTTGGCAAAGCCATGTGATGTTGCCGTTTGAACGTCTGATTAACCAGCTCCAGCGTAAAGGGCATCGTCGGCTGGTGGTGCTCAGCGGCGATGCGCCGTG
Organism: Enterobacter cloacae complex sp. 2024EL-00214; assembly: GCF_043945575.1. NCBI lineage: Bacteria > Pseudomonadati > Pseudomonadota > Gammaproteobacteria > Enterobacterales > Enterobacteriaceae > Enterobacter > Enterobacter cloacae complex sp. 2024EL-00214. Next base: position 140,111 of record NZ_JBIMRC010000010.1, read on the forward strand.
GGCACAGGCACAGGCCGTTGCTCTGCGAGATACCCTGCCTGGCGACTGGCTGTGGCTGGATGAAAACCACTCACAGGCCATCAGTGGGCTGTTGGGACGCGAGTTTCTGCACGCGGTTTTTGATGCCCGTACCGGGTTTGATGTTTCAGCCTTTGCAGCACTGAGCGGGACGCTGCGTGCCGGGAGCCTGCTGGTGTTGCTGGTTCCTCCTCTCTCTGGCTGGGCGAGGACGCCGGACAGCGATTCCCTTCGCTGGAGCGACACCGCCGAACCGATTGCCACTCCGCATTTTGTGTACCATTTTTGCCGGACGATTATCGCCGATCCTGATGCGATCGTGTGGCAACAAGAGCAGCCTTTATCACTTCCTCCATTTTCTGATGAACCTGACTGGCTGCCTGCCAGCGGTGCGCCGCAGCGCGAGCAGGCCGATATTCTGGCGGTACTCCTGGCAATGAAAAACGGCGTGGTGGCCGTCACGGCTGCGCGCGGGCGCGGAAAGTCGGCGCTGGCGGGGATGCTATTAAATCGCATACCGGGCCGGGCCGTTGTCACCGCTCCGACAAAAGGGGCCACGGATGTGATAGCCCGTTTTGCCGGGGAACATTTTTACTTTATGGCTCCGGATGCGCTGCTGGCGTCCACGCTGGAGGCTGACTGGCTTGTTGTTGATGAGGCGGCGGCTATTCCTGGCCCGCTTCTGGAGAAACTGGCCGCGCGTTTTCCTCGCGTACTGCTGACGACGACGGTTCAGGGCTATGAAGGTACGGGGCGAGGATTTTTGCTGAAATTCTGCACCCGCTTCAGCGACTTGCAACGCTATAGCTTATCAACACCGGTTCGCTGGGCTGCCGGGTGTCCACTTGAACGGGTGGTCGCCCGCGCGCTGTTGTTTGACGATGCGCTCATCGACCAAAAACCGGAAGGTGAAGTATGTTTAACCTCACTGGAGCCACAGGCGTGGGAAAGCAACCCGGCGCTTGTGGCGAGCGTTTATGAACTGCTGTGTGCCGCGCATTACCGCACATCACCGCTGGATTTACGCCGCATGATGGATGCGCCCGGCCAACACTTTGCTGTCGCACAAACCGGCTCTGCCATTGCTGGCGCGCTCTGGCTGGTGGATGAGGGCGGTTTAAGCCCTGAACTGAGCCGCGCGGTGTGGGCGGGTTTTCGTCGGCCTCGTGGGAACCTTGTGGCGCAGTCGCTGGCGGCACATGGCTGCTCTCCTCTGGCGGCGACGCTTAAGGGGCGGCGGATAACCCGCATTGCCGTTCATCCCTGGCGTCAACGGGAAGGTATCGGACAGGCGCTGATCCACAATGCAAGGGGTCAGGATTATCTGTCGGTCAGTTTTGGTTATACCGACGAGCTGTGGCGTTTCTGGCAACGATGTGGTTTTGTGCTGGTGCGAATGGGCAGCCATCGCGAAGCCAGCAGTGGCTGCTACACCGCAATGGCGTTACTGCCACAGAGCGAAGCGGGGCATCGGCTGTGTGAACAGGCGCAACAACGCCTGCGTCGCGATGCGCGGATCCTGTCGTTCTGGAATGACGAAAAGATCCCGGTGGAGGATGGCTGGGAAGCTACCCTTAATAATGACGACTGGCTGGAACTGGCGGGGTTTGCCTTTGCCCACCGGGCGTTTTCTACCTCTGTTGCCGCGTTAACACGCTTGCTGCTCGCCGTGGAGATGCCGCTCCCGGCCCTGCGCGGTAAAATTGAGGGGAAAAAAGACGACGCACAACTCAGTGCTGAACTGGCGCTCTCCGGGCGAAAAGCGCTGCTGGCAAGGCTTCGCAGCGAAGCGATACAGGCGCTTGAATGTCTTGATAATCCGCGCTGTCAGACGCTGAAGAACACGGTTTTGCAATGGCAATTTTTTCAATGACTTCTTCAGTAAAGTGGCATGGTCATTCACTCCGGGAGGTGTAGGATCCAGGTCATCAATTAAGGAGACCGCCATGAAACACGACCATTTTGTTGTTCAAAGTCCCGACAAACCGGCTAAACAGTTACTGCTTCTGTTTCATGGTGTTGGCGATAACGCCGTCAATATGGGGCAGATTGGCAGCTGGTTTGCACCTGTTTTTCCCCAGGCGCTGATTGTCAGCATTGGTGGTGTGGAGCCGTGTGGCCCGAACGGGCGACAGTGGTTCTCCGTGCAGGGCGTGACGGAAGAAAATCGTCAGGCGCGGATTGATGCCATCATGCCGACCTTTATCGAAACGGTACGCTACTGGCAGCAGCAAAGCGGCGTAGGCGCGGATGCCACGGCGCTGATTGGCTTCTCGCAAGGGGCCATCATGTCGCTGGAGAGTGTAAAAGCGCAGCCGGGTCTGGTCTCACGTGTTATTGCCTTTAACGGCCGTTTTGCGACGCTACCGCAAAGCGCAACAACGCAGACCACAATCCATTTGATCCACGGTGGTGACGACCGGGTGATTGAGCTTTCGCATGCGGTTGCCGCGCAGGAAGCCCTGATCCGCGAAGGCGGGGATGTCACGCTGGATATCGTTGACGATTTGGGTCACGCGATTGACGATCGCAGCATGCAGTTTGCACTCGACCATCTGCGTTATACCGTACCGAAGCACTACTTTGATGAAGCGCTCAGCGGCGGTAAGCCGGATAACGATGATATTGTAGAGTTTATGTGAGAAAAGACCCTCTCCCCTTGTGGGGAGAGGGTTAGTGCGAGGGGGATGAACGAATTACTTCTTCTGGTCTTTCTTCGGCCAGTTGTCGTCATCGTCCCACTTGTCGTTAAAATCACGATGTGGCGGAAGGTCAGGCTTGTTGGCGAGGAATTTTTTGTGGTCAACGCGCTTAAGATCTTTAATTACGTTAAGCACCACGCCAACCAGAAACACCAACACCAGAATCCACCAGTACTTTGAAAGCCAATCCATTTGCTATTCCTTCTCAGAACAGTCGTCAGGCGACGAGCTGCTCCATGATGCGTTGATACATACGGGCCAGTAGTTGTAAATCTGCCGCATTTACACATTCATTTATTTTGTGAATGGTTGCGTTCACCGGCCCCAGTTCGACAACCTGAGCGCCCATCCGGGCGATAAAGCGTCCGTCTGAAGTACCGCCCGTCGTCAGCAGTTGTGGCTTAATTTCATTATAGTGTGCGATGGCACTCACTACCGCATCCACCAGTTTCCCGCGCTGCGTCAGGAACGGCTGGCCGGAAAGCCACCACTCCACGGTATAGCGCAGTTGATATTTTTCCAGCAGCGCGATCACGCGCGCTTTGATCATCTCGTCGGTCAGTTCCGTACTGAAGCGGAAGTTAAACTGGACGAAGAAATCACCCGGGATCACGTTGTTGCTGCCGGTACCGGCCTTCACATTGGCAATTTGCATGCTGGTAGGCGGGAAGAACTCATTGCCTTTGTCCCACTCAATGCCTACCAGCTCGTTCAGCATCGGTGCTGCGCGATGCACGGGGTTATCGGCCAGGTGAGGATAAGCTACGTGCCCCTGGACCCCATGAATGGTCAGGTTACAGGTCAGCGATCCGCGACGACCGTTTTTCACCACATCGCCCACCACTTCGGTACTGGACGGTTCGCCGACCAGGCAGTAGTCCAGACGTTCGTTGCGCGCCATCAGCGCCTCTACCACCTTCACGGTGCCGTGATGAGCGCTGGCTTCTTCGTCGGAGGTGATCAGAAACGCGAGGCGGTTTTTATGGTTCGGGTGCTGGGCAACAAAGCGTTCCGCCGCCACGACCATCGCCGCCAGCGAGCCTTTCATATCTGCCGCACCGCGGCCGAATAGCATGCCATCGCGGATGGTGGGTTCAAACGGCGGGTTGATCCAGCGGTCCGCATCACCTGCGGGAACCACATCGGTATGACCAGCAAAGGCCAGCGTTTCACCCTGGCCGCGCCATGCCCAGAAGTTCTGCGTGTCGCCAAAATCCATACGTTCAACGGTAAACCCGATGGCACGCAGGCGCTCAATCATTAATGCCTGACAACCTGCGTCGTCCGGGCTAAGGGAAGGACGGCGAATAAGCTGCTGAGTCAGCTCAATGACCGGGCATGACATAAACTACACCTCAACGAAAAAAGTCAGAATAAAGGGTTTCACTGAAACCCAGCAGCATAGGCTGCCCGGGCGCGCAGAGCAATGGGCGTTTGATAATTGCTGGCATTTCGAGCATCAGACTGGCTGCGCTGTCGGCGTTGTTGATGCTGGCACGCAGTGATTCGTCCAGTTTACGCCAGGTGGTTCCACGGGTATTGAGCAGCGCTTCCCAGCCCAGTTCGCTGATGGCAGTATGCAGAAATTCTGCATCAAGCCCATCGGCGCGGTAGTCGTGGAAGCGATACTGCACATTGTGTGCTTCCAGCCAGCGGCGAGCCTTTTTGATGGTGTCACAATTTTTAATGCCGTACATCACAATCATGGTGAATCCTTTTGTTCTTATGATGATTAAATGTTCAGTAATTTCGAATTTTTATCCTTAAGTGGAATATAACACATTCGGGAATTCTATTAATTTACAATTCTTCTTAATTCAACTCACACCTGTAAGCTGAATATTCTTTCATCATTTAAGCATAGATGTTCATAAGGGTTAAATTTCTAATAAACTCAGTCAGTAATTTAGAATTTACCTGCCTGTAAGGTTATTTCAAAATATTGCTATACGTCACACAAAATTTACGACCCTGCGTTCATATTTATCATAAATCCAGGACGGTAGCGGGGTACAATCGGTGCATCTGGTTAGATTGTCTTCACAATGATGGTACGTTTTCGTAGAATACGCATAATAATAAGAGAGGTTGTTATGATTGAACGTGAACTGGGGAACTGGAAAGATTTTATCGAAGGCATGCTTCGTAAATGACATTCAGGAAGAATTGCAAGAGCACTAAAATAAGTAAAATAACCATAGTGTGAGTTAATCACACAGTAAAAAGGCGGCTATAAGAGCCGCCTTTTTTTATACCCTAAATAATTCATTGGGTTATTCAGAACGTTCCCTGAGAGGGAAGCGGCGACGCACCAGCACAAAGAACAGAGGAACAAAATAAATGGCCAGGATTGTGGCTGAAATCATGCCACCCATGACGCCCGTACCCACCGCGTGCTGGCTACTGGAGCCTGCGCCTGAACTGGTTGCCATAGGTAATACGCCAAAGACAAACGCCAGAGAGGTCATCAGGATCGGGCGTAAGCGCTGACGGCAGGCGTGTAGCGTGGCAGCCATTAGCTCATGCCCTTTGGCATTCATCTCGTTGGCAAATTCGACGATCAGAATGGCGTTTTTTGCCGACAAACCGATAACGGTGAGCAGCCCTACCTGGAAGTAAACGTCGTTTTCCAGACCGCGCATCCAGGTTGCCAGCAGTGCGCCGATCACACCAAGCGGTACCACCAGCATGACCGAGAACGGCACTGACCAGCTCTCATAGAGCGCGGCAAGGCAAAGGAATACCACCAGCAGCGACAGCGCATACAGTGCAGGAGCCTGAGCCCCGGAGAGACGCTCCTGGTAAGACATTGCCGTCCACTCCAGACCAAACCCGGTGGGTAACTGTTGCACCAGTTTTTCCATCGTGTCCATTGCGGTACCGGTACTGACGCCCGGGGAGGCCTCACCGATGATTTCAACAGCAGAATAGCCGTTATAGCGTTCCAGACGTGGTGAACCGCTCTCCCAGTGCGAAGAGGCAAAGGCTGAGAACGGCACCATGCCGCCTGAATTATTACGCACAAACCAGCGGTTGATATCGTCCGGTAACATACGGAACGGTGCGGCAGACTGAACATACACCTTTTTCACGCGGCCACGATCCATAAAATCATTCACATAGCTGGAGCCCCACGCCGTCTGCAGGGTGTCGTTAATATCGGCGATGGACACCCCCAGTGCCTGCGCTTTGCGCTGATCGATATCAACCTGCAGCTGCGGGCTGTCATCCAGACCGTTATGTCGGACGCGGGTCAGGTCAGGATTTTTTCCCGCCAGCTCTAACAGTTTATCGCGCGCCGCCATCAGTGCCGTGTGGCCAGCGCCCGCGTGATCCTGCAGTTCCATATCAAACCCGGCGGAGCTGCCGAGGCCGCTGATGGCCGGAGGGCTGCTGGCAAAGACGCGCGCTTCCTTGATGTGTGCAAAGGCTTTTGTCGCGCGCTCGATAATGGCAAACGACGTGCCCGTTTTTGTGTCGCGCTCGTTCCAGTCCTTCAGGCGTACAAACATACGGGCGACGTTCTGCCCGTTACCACCCGGGCCTGAGCCGACGGTCGAAAATACCGAAATGATGTTATCTTTCTCTTTGGTGAAGAAGTACTGTTCCACCTTTTCGACCACTTTCAGAGTCTGCTGTTGCGTTGCGCCGCTCGGTAGTTGCACCGAGGTGGTGAACATGCCGCGGTCTTCCATCGGCAGGAATGAGGTGGGGAGGTGCAGGAACAGCCAGACCATTCCGCCCAACAGCACAACGTAAATCATCATCCAGCGCAGGCTGCGGTGCAGCACCTTACCGACGCCCATTTCATAACGTGCGGCATTGCGGTTGAACATACGGTTAAACCAGCCGAAAAAGCCTTTCTGGCCGTGGTGTTCACCTTTATTCAGCGGCTTAAGGAGGGTGGAACAGAGGGCAGGGGTGAGGATCAACGCCACCAGCACGGAAAGCACCATTGCGGAGACGATGGTTATCGAGAACTGACGGTAAATGGCACCGGTTGTGCCGCCAAAGAAGGCCATCGGAATAAAGACCGCCGAGAGCACCATCGCGATGCCGACTAATGCTCCCTGAATTTGCCCCATTGATTTACGCGTCGCCTCGCGCGGCGAAAGCCCCTCTTCGCTCATGATACGCTCGACGTTTTCAACCACCACGATGGCGTCATCCACCAGAAGGCCGATAGCCAGTACCATTGCGAACATGGTCAGGGTGTTGATGCTGTAACCAAACGCGTAAAGCACCGCAAAGGTGCCAAGCAGCACTACTGGCACGGCAATGGTTGGGATCAGCGTGGCGCGGAAGTTTTGCAGGAACAGGTACATCACCAGGAACACCAGCGCGATGGCTTCCAGCAGGGTCTTCACCACATCCTCAATCGAGGCTTTAACGAAGGAGGTGGTTTCATAGGCGACTTTGTACTCCAGACCGTGCGGGAAATACTGCGACAGCTCATCCAGTCGGTCTAACACCAGCTTCGCCGTAGCCATTTCATTTGCACCGGAGGCCAGCTTAATGCCCAGACCGGAGGCCTGATTACCGTTAAAGCGGCTCAGGTAGTCATACTTCTCCGCCCCCATTTCCACCGTGGCGACATCGCCCAGGCGGACTTCAGAACCGTCCTGATTCACGCGCAGGGTAATATCGCGGAACTGATCGGGTGTCTGGAGCAGCGACTGCGAGTTAATGGTGGCATTCAGCGCTTGTTTATCGACGGAAGGCGTTCCCCCCAGTTGCCCTACGGCTATCTGAGCATTCTGGGATTTAATGGCATTCGTGACGTCGGTTGCCGTCATCTGGAAGCTGTTCAGCTTGTTGGGATCAAGCCAGATACGCATGGAGTACTGTGAGCCGTAGGCGTCGATATCGCCGACGCCGTTAATACGGCTGATCGGATCCTGAATATTACTGGCAACGTAGTCCGCAATATCCTGCTTATCCATTGAGCCGTCGGTAGAGACAAAAGCGATGGTCAAAATGTTAGTGTCACCGGTTTTACGCACGGTAACGCCCTGGTTCTGAACCGCCTGAGGCAGCTTGCGCATGGCCGACTGTAACTGGTTTTGCACCTGTTGCACCGCTTCGTCCGGGTTGCTACCCGCCGTGAAGCTCAGGGTGACCGTGGCCTGGCCCGTGGCGCTGCTTTGTGAGGACATGTACATCAGGTTATCCAGACCTGTCATGTTCTGCTCGATAACCTGCGTCACGGTATTTTCCAGCGTCTGCGCCGAAGCACCAGGGTAGTTAGCCGTGATGCGCACGTTTGGCGGAGCCAGATCGGGGTATTGCTCAACAGGAAGTGAAGTAATGGCCAGGACACCTGTCAGACACAACAGAATGGCAAGTACCCAGGCAAAAATGGGGCGATCGATGAAAAAATTCGCCATGAAAGTGTGACCTCGTTTTGCTGCACGTCATTATTGTATATTGCCTGCAACACTGTAACGGCAAGACAAAGGCCAAACGTGGAGAAATAAAGGAGATAGTGTAAATTATCATTCCCTTTTTACCTTCTCCCCCACGCAGGCTCGGGTGAAAATATCACGTATCCGTAAGACGGGCTGTTGATATAGCGCCTTACTTTGCCGTTATTTATCCGCAAGCGGGGAGGGAGAACGGAATGTTACACTCACCTGCGTTCCACCGTTTTGCGGCTGTGAAAAGTGCAGCGCTCCTCCGAGCCGCCCCGCGCGTTCGCGCATAATGTTTAGCCCGTAATGTCCCGGCGGTTCGCTGGCCTCGCCAATGCCGATACCGTTATCGCGAATGTTCACGATGTGAGTGCCATCCGCAGAGGTCACGCAGCTCACGGTGATCTCGCTGGCCTGGGCGTGCTTAATGGCATTCAGCACGGCTTCACGCACGATCTGTAATAAATGCACCTGCTTTTGTGCGTCCAGTGCCAGGGAAGAGAGACGACAGTCAAGATACAGCTTTGCCTGTGTTTGACTCTGCAACCCGTCCAGCGACTCCTGGAGTGCGGCGGGAAGATTGGCGTGGTTAAGCGTCAGACGGAACGTCGTGAGCAGTTCACGTAGCTGATGCCAGGCGTTGTTTAATTCGCGGGAGAAGTCCGTGATGATGGTTTGCGCCGGGGTGTTCTCCTCCGGTATGGCATGACGGAGGAGCGTAAGCTGGATGCGTAAATACGACAGCACCTGCGCCAGCGAATCATGCAGCTCGCGGGCAATCGTCGCGCGCTCTTCCATCAACAGCAATTGCTGGTAATGCTTTTGTGCCTGGTTGAAATAAAGCCCGCGCCCCAGCATTGTCGCCACGCTTTGCATCAGCGTTTGGGGCACCGTGCCCGTTTCGCTTTGCCAGCGCAACTCACCATACAGGGTATCCTGCATCAGCACTGGCAGGCTTTGCAGTGGGGCACTCTTCGACGCATTCCCTTCGCATAGCCGCCAGTCGTCGCTGGTTCGTAGCTCCAGGTAATTCATCTGCGTGTATTCGTGCACAATCTGCAAAATATGTCTGAAACTGTGGCTGTCTATCTGGCCGGTATTCAGTGCCTGAGAACATTTGAACAACATTTCGAGCTGTTGATGGGCTTCATTCAGATGCTGCGTCTTTTCCGCAACGGAGTGCTCAAGCGAGCGATAAAGCGTGTGTAGCTCGGCCGACATATGGTTGAACGCGTGGGAAAGTTGACCCAGTTCATTCGGCAAAGCGGTATCTGGTGCGGGGGTATCAAATTGTCCCTGCTCAATGCGTTCACTTGCTGCCACCAGATTGTTCAGCGGCAAAACCACCTGGCGACGGATCCGCCGCAGGGTTAACGCCGTCAGCAGCAGGATGCCAAGACCGCCAGCCAGCGATATCAGGATGACCAGCTGTATTTTATGTTCGGTGTAATGCTGGAGCGTGAGCACAAAGGTATCGATGTGGCCGACAAAATCTTCAATGTGATCCTGATACCACGCGGTATCTCCGCTGGCGATACGCTTATCCATCTCCTGCCAGGCAAGATGCAGTTGCTGATAGCGCTGTTTGACATCGTCCGGTACGTACCAGCGGTTCAATTTCTGCAGGGCAGGCGCGCTCAGGGTTTGTTGCCAGATCTCGCGATGCGCCACCAGCGAGGGGCTGTGTCGCTGCATCTCGTAGCCCAGTCGGTAACTCTGCATGCGCAGTGAACCGGCAATATTGATGGCTTCGGCGTCACGCTGGCTACTGGCGAGCGTCAGCAGGGCGATGGTGCTGGTCAGAACCGACAGCACAATAATCGAAAAGAAAGCCCGGGCCAGGCTTCCGGAAACGGGTCGTTTAACGGTCACAGAACAGCTTCCTGAATAAAATTGATCTGCCACAGGTTCACTGGAAATAGTTTGGCTTCCGGGCATGTGAATATTGCCTGATCGCGCCACCGTGGGTAAATACAGTACTTATATAAAGAATAAGGTTATTGAACCAAAAACAGGTGTTGTTATGAATCGTTTTATTATGGCCAACAGCCAGCACTGTATTGGATGTCGTGCCTGCGAAGTTGCCTGCGTGATGGCGCACAACGGTGAAGAGCACGTCCTGAGCGAGCGCCATTTTCATCCCCGCATTACGGTGCTCAGGTCAGGCGAAAAGAAAACCCCCGTCACCTGCCACCACTGCGAAAATGCGCCCTGTGCACAAAGCTGTCCGAACGGGGCCATCAGCAAACACGACCACAGCGTACAGGTGAATCAACAAAAATGCATTGGTTGCAAAGCCTGTGTGGTCGCCTGCCCATTTGGCACGATGGAGATTATCGTCACGCCGCTCGACAACGGCAGCGTGAAGGCCGAAGCACACAAATGTGACCTCTGCCTGACGCGCCCGCAAGGCCCGGCCTGTATCGAAAATTGCCCGGCGGATGTCCTGACGCTGGCGACACCCGCCGTCCTCGACAATCTGGCAAAATCGCGTCGTCAGCGCACTGCTCGTCTGGAAGCGCAACCCTGGCATGGCGAAGCGGTTGGTCATGACGTGGTGCAAACTAAACTGCAGCAGATGCAAAACACGCCGCAACGCGGTGAGCCGGATAAGCTCAGCCCGCAGGAACGCGCCGGCCATTTTAATGAAATCACCCTGCCGTTTCGGGCAGAACAGGCTCAACGTGAAGCCTCGCGCTGCCTGAAATGCGGGGAACACAGTATTTGCGAATGGACGTGCCCACTGCACAACCACATCCCGCAGTGGATTGAACGTGTCAACGCAGGAGATATCGCCGGTGCCGTGGCGCTCTCTCACCAGACCAACTGTTTACCTGAAATTACCGGCCGCGTCTGTCCGCAGGACAGATTATGTGAAGGGGCCTGCACAGTGCGTGATGAATCAGGTTCAGTGACCATTGGTAACATCGAGCGCTATATCTCTGACCAGGCGCTGGCGATGGGCTGGAAACCGGATATGAGTAATGTTTCCCCGGTGGGGAAACGGGTGGCCGTTATCGGAGCAGGGCCTGCCGGACTCGCCTGCGCGGATGTGCTGGTGCGCAGCGGTGTGAGCGTCACCGTCTATGATCGTCACCCGGAAATTGGCGGTCTGCTGACGTTTGGCATTCCGGCCTTCAAGCTGGATAAATCGTTGCTCGCGCGGCGCAGAGAGATATTTACTGCGATGGGGATCCATTTTGAGCTGAACTGTGAAGTGGGCCAGGACGTGTCGATGTCTCAGCTACGAAGCGATTACGATGCCCTGTTTATTGGTGTCGGCACCTACCGTTCCATGAAGGCCGGTATACCGCACGAGGACGCACCGGGCGTGTATGACGCGCTGCCTTTCCTGGTGGCGAACACGCGCCATGTGATGGGGCTGGAATCGACGGTCAAAGAGCCGTTTATCGACACCCGGGGTCTGAACGTGGTGGTGCTCGGTGGGGGAGATACCGCGATGGACTGCGTGCGTACCGCGTTACGTCACGGTGCGACGAAGGTCACCTGCGCCTACCGCCGGGATGAAACCAACATGCCTGGCTCGAAAAAAGAGGTGAAGAACGCAAAAGAAGAGGGCGCTGAATTTGAATTTAACGTCCAGCCCGTTGAGCTGGTGCTTGCCGCTGACGGGCAGGTTAACGGCATTCGGATGCTGCGCACCGAACTGGGTGACGCGGATGCCCAGGGACGCCGTCGGCCTGTTCCGGTGGCGGGCAGTGAGTTTGTTATGCCTGCTGATGCGGTGATCATGGCGTTTGGTTTTAATCCGCACGCGATGCCGTGGCTGCAGGCGCAGGGTGTCGAGACGGATGACTGGGGGCGTATCATTGCCTCCGTAGAGGGGCGCTATCGCTACCAGACCACCAACCCGCAAATTTTTGCCGGGGGTGATGCGGTACGTGGTGCGGATCTGGTGGTGACTGCGATGGCAGAAGGACGTCATGCCGCGCAGGGCATTCTCGACTGGCTTGAAGTAAACGCGCCAAAAATGCACTAAATCCGGCGAGCGACAAAGCGGGGTTCACGGCGTAGTATAAATGCACTTATTATGCCGTGGAGCCCGTATGACCCTGAAAATCGACGTTATCAAAGACAAAATCCTATCTGAAAATTACTTTGTCCTGCGTAACATCACCTATGATTTAACGCGTAATAACGGTGAAGTTATCCGCCATAAACGCGAGGTCTACGACCGTGGCAACGGGGCAACCATTCTGCTCTACAACCGTGAAAAGCAAAGTGTGGTGTTGATTCGCCAGTTTCGGGTGGCGACATGGGTCAATGGCAACCCGGATGGACGGTTGATTGAAACCTGCGCGGGTCTTCTTGACGACGATGAGCCAGAAGTGTGTATCCGCAAAGAGGCCATCGAAGAGACGGGCTTTGAAGTGGGGAACGTTAAAAAAGTCTTCGAGCTGTTTATGTCGCCAGGCGGCGTGACGGAACTCATCCATTTCTTCATTGCGGAATACAGCGATGCCCAGCGAACGCACCGGGGCGGCGGCGTAGACGATGAAGATATTGAAGTGCTGGAACTTCCCTTTTCCCGGGCGCTGGCGATGGTCCATTCAGGGGAGGTTAAAGACGGTAAGGCTGTGATATTGCTGCAGTATTTACAAACATCCGGCTTAATGGGCGATGTTTCGGACAACTCTATCTGATAAATCCGATTGAGCACGCCAGGCTTGAACACGAAGATATTATCCAGATATGCGTTTTTGTTTCCGGGATTGTGCCATTCATGCGCCACTGCGTTTTTGTTCTCTGTTTATTTTGCGTACTCCCCACGCCGTGGGTGTGGGCTGCGCCTTCTCAGCAATCGTTCTCTGACTGGCAGGTCACCTGCAATAACCAGAATTTTTGCGTTGCGCGCAATACCGGTGAACATCGCGGTCTGGTGATGACGCTCAGCCGCAGCGCCGGGGCGAAAACCGATGCCACGCTGCGTATCGATCTTGGCGGCCTTTCTGCCCCCTCCGTAAAAGAACCCGACATTGCGCCACGCCTGCTGCTGGATAATGCCCCGCTTAAATTTGAACCGCTGCACTGGCAGTTAACCCCCTGGCATCTGAAAACGGATGTCGCCGCTACCATCACGGCATTTTTGAAAAGCATTCAGGAAGGGAAGGCGCTGACCCTGCGTGGCGGCAACCAGGTTATCTCGCTGGTCGGTCTGAAAGCTGCCTTGCTGTTTATTGACGCCCAGCAAAAACGCGTTGGCAGCGAAACGGCCTGGATTAAAAAAGGGGGCGAGCCGTCGTTGAGCGTACCGCCTGCACCGGCCTTAAAAGAGGTGGCGGTGGTGAACCCGACACCCACGCCGCTGTCTCACGGTGAACTGAACGACCTGCTGGATTACGGTACCTGGCGGATGAATAACAGCCAGTGCTCGCTTGATCCAAACCGCCGGGAAGTGCGCGTGACTGCGCTAACCGACGACAAAGCGCTGCTGATCATCAGCTGTGAAGCAGGGGCATACAATACCGTCGATTTGGCGTGGCTGGTGTCGCGCAAAAAACCGTTTTCCGCCCGCAGCGTGAGGCTGCGTCTGCCGTTTACCCCTGTAAGCGACAGCAGTGAAATGGAGCTGATGAATGCCCGCTTTGATGAAAAAACGCGTGAACTGACCACGCTCGCGTTAGGGCGTGGTATTGCGGATTGCGGGATCCAGACTCGCTGGCGTTTTGACGGTCAGCACTTCCGTCTGGTGCGTTATGCCGAAGAACCCAGCTGTGATAACTGGAATGGGCCAGATGCCTGGCCCACGTTGTGGATCACGAGGTAGCGTTTTGCCGGGTGGCAACTACGCTTGCACGGGCGAAAGCCCGACCCGTTAGTTTTTGCGGAAAAAGTCGTTATACAGCATGTACAGATGTGCCGCGCTCCAGGAGAAGTTAGGTGCGCCTTGCTGCGCGCCGGTCAGCGGGTTGTAGTTTTCCTGAATTGGGCCATCGGACGTTAACCCCTTCGCATGCTTAAAGAAGGTTTCCGCCAGAGTTTGTGCCTGTTCACGGTAGCCATAGCGTTCCATCCCTTTTAATCCGAACCAGAACTGGTCGACCCAGACGCGGCCACGCCAGTAGATATCCGGGCCAAACGCCGGGTTGGTCAACGCGGCCGTGCCGAGCGGCACGTATGTGTTGAACTCTTGCGGATCCAGCATCACCTTCACCACGGCGTCAGCATGTTCCTGCGTTGCTGCACCATTAAACAACGGCGACCAGCCTTCCGGCCCCTTACCGCGTTCGACGATAGGTTTGCCCGCGCAGCCGTTCTCCAGCGGCTTATCCTCAATGCGAATGTCGTAGTAAAAACCGCTTTTCGCATCGAACATACAGGTATTGATATAGGTCGCGAGCTTATCCGCCAGCTGGCGATAGTGGCTGGCTTCCTGCTCTTTCCCAAGCAGGCTCGCCATTTGCGCCAGATAGTGATTGTCGCTGTACATATAGCTCGCCTGGTCGACGGACTCCTGCAGTAACGAATAGCCCAGCAAGTTGCCCTCTTTGCTGCGGTTTTCCGCGAATTTTACCGTCCAGTCGCTGCGTTTCCCGCCGTTTTCGACGTATTTATCCAGCTGTGCTTTATCAATAAACCCGAACACGGCGGCATCGTCACGTCCGGATTCCCACGAGGCGGCAACCTGCGCCGGGATCTCCAGACTGTCATAATGCCCTTTGTCGATCACCCTGGCGTAGTTGTTCAGACCAGAGAGTGATTCCGTGTTATCGCCTTTCTTAACGGTAAACAGCATTTCACCGTCAGGGGTGTTATGGGCTTTGTCACGTGTCGCACCGTACTCCGGCACGCCGTTGCCGTTATGGTCCCGGTTACGTAGCCACCAGTCATGATAGGCAACCAGTTTTGGATACATCTCTGCCAGCCAGGCCTTATCGTGCGTGGTGTTGTAGACCTCCATCACTGACCAGGCCGCCAGGCTCGGTTTGGTATTGCGCTCGTTCCAGTTGCCTCCGTCACCACCGCGTTCCGGGCTCAGGTTCCAGGCGATAAGATCTGGTACAAAACCGGCATCCTGCGGGCGCAGAGGATCGTCGGCTTTGATTTGCCACGAGAAGACCGCGCGGATGTTCTCTTTGGCGATATCCGGGTTGAAATGCGACATTGCAAACGCCTGTTTCCAGGTATCCCACGGCCAGGTCTGGTTACCGGAGAACCAGCGTCCGGTTACGGATGGTGTTACCGTGTTGTAACGTACCGCGCCGCCAGGCGAGCGCCAGTTACCGTTCAGCGTTTCAATCGCTTTCACCGCCACGCGGGTTTGTTCCGGTGTTGCATTCGGGTTGGTTAGCCCTTTCTGCAGATAGCCCTCCCAGCGTTGTTGTGAGGCGGCAATGTAGGAGGCGGGACGCGCCAGGATATCGCGGATTTGCGGCTGTTCGCGTTTGACCTCATCTGCATTCAGCAAATGTGAATAGGTGGTATACAGCGTGGTGCTGCCTGTAATGTGCGCCCGGCTGGTAAAACGATGCCCGTCGACCGTGGTTTCGACGGGTAATGATTTATGCACCTGATATTCAGAACTGCCGGAGGTCAGCAGATCCCACGTCGAACGCACTTTGCCAAAGGTGACCTTCAGGCCATCGCGGGTGGTGACAATTTTGCGCTGATAATCGGGAAATGCTCCGTCGATGGTTTTATCCGAAAGCGGTTTACCTTCTTTGGCCTCCAGCTTTTCCAGCAGTTCGCCGTCCCACACCAGATCGAGCGGAGTCTTGCTGGTGATACGGGTTTCCAGCAGTGACGTGCGGGAGGAGGCAAAGCGTAACGTCATCTCTATTTGTACATCTTTCGCGCTCAGTTTCTGCACCAGCGCACCGGGAACACTCCAGGCCTCAAGGGTGAAATCCACTTTTTTGCCGTTCTGGTACACGCTCAGGCGGTCAAAATTGGTCGCCATAAAGTTGATGTACTCTTCGGTAAGTAGCGCTACGCCGGGAAACCCTCCCTGAGTGTGTGGCCCGTCTGGCAGCAGATGACCATGCCAGGCACCCAAATCGAAAAAGGGATTAAAGCGCTGGTGGTCGTCATAGTCGAAATCGTGCATATACTCCGGCGCACCGGTGCGGTTGACGACGTTTTTAAAGTCGTTTGCGGTTGCCGCATGGGCCGAAAAACTCAGCGCCAGAGCACAGGCCAGTGGCGTAAGTGTGGATGTAAATTTCATGGTGGAAGATCCCTTTTTTACCAGTAGAAGTATTGCATCAGGAAGACCTGGTCACTGGGGTCGCCGGAGGCATTTTTCATGTAGAAGCGGCTGTCGGCAGCAGTGGCAAAGCGTCCACCGCCGTACTCGTACCAGATACCAAACTGCATAAACGACGTGGTTTCATCGGTGGCATTGTCCGGACGATGCTTTGCATAGCTGTAGGCGGTGGAGAGATACACGCCTTTTAACGCCTCAATCATGGCGCTGAGCATATAGCCGGTTTCGGTGCCGGAGACATGCTGGCCTCTGGCGCGTCCGGTATGATGCCAGGCGCGTGCGGCCAGGTTTGGTGACAAAACACCGGTTAAAAAGAGCTGGCCGGTACCATCGGTGACTTCAAGGCCGTTCATCCAGGTGACACCTTTCACAATGTCATACTGGATATAGCCATTCGCCATTGCCGGATAAGTGTACTTATCGTCATAGCGATCGTATTTGCCAAAGTGCAGCCATGCCTTGCTCTCGTCATGGTGCCCGGCAGGCGTGGCGGTGATGCTATAGCGCAGGTCGCCGGAGAGATTTTGCACCTTGAGCGCGTACATAATGTCGCGGGTATTGGGGATCACATAACCCAGGTCGGGGGTGAAATCCCCCCACCATTGCAGGTCATCCAGGGAGGAATCCTGCCGCAGACTGAGCATGATCTCGGTACTGTTATCGGTTTTATAACCGCCGTAAAAGCGGTTGAGCCCGCCTTCAAAACCGCCCCAGCTGTGGTCAGGCACCCAGGCGTTACCCTGATGGTCAGCCTGAACGGTCCAGCCTTCACCGTAAATCAGGCCGAACCAGCTCCCCTGTTTCATCTCCAGACCGCCCTCAATATAGGTGCCGTCGCTGTATTTATGTTTATCTTTACCTTCTAAATCCATATATCCGCCGACACCCAGTTCGCCATAAAAACGGAATGACGAAGAGGTGATTTCCGGCGTTTTGGTATCGTCGTGTTCGGCAGGTCGTGCCTCCTCTGCGGCAAATGACGGGCAGCAAAAAGAGAGGGCAGCGAGTGCCCCAAATGTTTTTACTTTAATTTTCATGCACTCATCCCAATGAGAAAAAATCCATGCCTTCAGTGTTAGTTAATATTCGAGGCCGGTGATGCTTCAATTTCTTGTTGTTCTTTTGATAATCCTTTTACGTATTTGCTGTATTTCCACCAGGCAAATCCGAGGAATAAAACAATGCCGCCGACGTTATAGAAAATAATCGTCAGAATATTGCCACCGGTCGGGAAGGTTGAGGCCACAAAACCGATGGTAAAAATCACAATCAGCATCGATACCACTACCATGCCCGTGGTGCGTGAGCCCATTTTGAAATCGCGTGGCAGATGATCGAGCTTACGGCGCAGGTTCAGGTACGCCAGCATGATGAACAGCGGCGGCAGCATTGATGCGGCGGCGGTCATGTTGATGACGGTGTTCATCAGTTCCTGCGCGGTATTCGACCCCATTGTCGGGATAATCATTAACGGGATCACAATCAGATACTGGATCCACGCCGCGCGTGCCGGTACGCCGTTTTCGTTCAGCGCCACGGTTTTGGGGCCAAAAATGCCGGTCGGGATTTCAGAGAAGAAAATTTTGACCGGGGTTGCCGTCCACATCAGCAGGGAGCCGAACATCGCGGTAAAGGAAACCAGCCCGACAAAGCGGTTCATCAGCACTTCCGGCAGGCCAAACCATACCGCCAGACCGTGGAACACCTGCACCGAGCCGCCGGTAAATTTCAGCTCTTTGCTGCTGATAAAGACGTTAATCAGCACCGAGGAGATGGAGTACAGTACGCCGATGAATATCCCCGCCAGAATGATCACTTTAACGAAGGATTTGGAGCCGCCCTTAACGTCATTGACGTATACCGCAACGGATTCCGCACCACCGGCAGCCATAAATATCCAGGTGGTAATACCGAGGAATGCCCAGTTGAAGTTCGGGATCATCGCATCCACGGTGATAGGGTCGGCAGGCTGAACGCCACCCATCAGAGCCGCGCCCGCCAGCAGAATATAAGAGAGGGTCAGCAATAGCATCAGCGTGGAGGTGACGGAGGTAATCGGCCCCAGCATTTTCGCCCCGTTGGTAGACACCCAGGTGGAGAAGGCGAACAGCACCATACTCAGTACTGTGGTGGCAAACGGCGTAAGAATGTACTCATAACCCAAAAAGGCGTAAGAGGCGTAGGCGATGACGCGCGGTAATAACGAGGTAAAGAAGAACAGGTTAACAAACCAGTAGGTATAGGCGGTAATAAACGCCCAGCGTCCACCCAGCGAACTTTTCACCCAGGCGTAAACCCCGGCTTCGGAGTTTTTATTCAGTGAAACAAACTCTGCAATGATTAAGCAGAACGGAATGAAATAGAACAGGGTGGCTAAAAAGAACATCGGCGCTGAGGCGAGGCCCAGCTCGATATTGTTGTTGATGACGTTATTAAAACTAAACACGGCGGCAAACGTCAGCGACAGCAGGCCGAATTTGCCGATGGTATTACGCTTAGTGACTTCAGACATAACATATCTCCGGGTACGAGGAGGATAGCGGTGCTTCATTGGCACCGCTGGCTTTTTTATTTGTTATGAAAATAACCGTCTTCGATGGTCACATTGAGGACGACTTTTTTTGCAGGCGTATCACTGATGAAGCGATACGCCTCGTGGTTCTCACAAATGACGATTTGCCCCTCGCGCACCTGTTCGGTGTGACCCACACCTTTCAGGTATTCGCGGTCGGTTTCATCGCGATAACACGCCACAAGCTGAAGGGTTTCTTTTGCGGCGAATTCAATTTTTTGCATTCCCTGCAGGTAGTAATGCACCTCGAAGTAGCGGCGATGGCCGACGAACAATGCGTCGGTACTGGCATCACCGGTCACACGGTAGGCCAGCGAGTCGCCAATCGAGTGGGCAACGCCGGGCTGGATATTGTCGATGTTGTTTATGGCCTCTACGCAGCGCTGCCACTTGCGGCCCGTGCGATAAAGCTGCTGGAACTGTTCCAGGCTGTCGAGAACGATCATTTGTCTGCCTCGCTGTGCGAATTCATGGAGAAGAAACCGGTGCCAAACTGATGGTGCGCCAGCGCCTGCGAGGCGGCTTGTCCACCGTCCAGTGGGAGCAGGGTGAACCCGTAGCGGAACGGTCTGAACCAGACGCGCCAGGAGTCGAGCACTTCGCTTCCCCAGGAGTTGGAGCCTAAACCCAGTACCTGATGGTCAAGGTTGAGGGTAATGTCATCGCAACGATGCAGTTCATTGCAGTGCTGTGCCGCGTGGATGTTCTCTGCCGTGTAGTGCCATGCGCTAAAGTGGATTGGTTGCTCAGGCACCACCAGAAGTCCGCTGCCGTGACGGTTGGCAAGCGTTGCCCAGCGCACCTGCTGGCGGTTGCCGTTGTTCTGCGGGAAGGGGTAATTTTCGAACATCTTATCCACCGTGGTGTGCCACAGATCGATGGTGCTGGCCTGCTGGCTGTCGGGGTAGTTTTCCCCTGGCCCGCGTCCGTAGTAGCTCACCTGGTCAAATTCGCCGTTGATGCCGAGCGTAAAGCCGATGCACGGAATGATGTGCGGGTAATCGCCGTAGCGTTCACCGCTCAGCGCAACGTTGATTTGCCCGTCGGCGGTGATGCGCCAGCGATAGGTGCAGCGCATTCCAAAATCAAACACCGGCGGGGCAATCAGCGTGCGGGTGGTAATGACAACCGCGTCGTCATGCTGCTCAACGTCGAAACTACGCAGATGCTCCTGCATGATCTGCAGATGGTTGGGTTGCCACAGCCCTTCATACTCCTGCTTGTGGTTATCAATCATCGGCTTGAAGAAGTTAATCTTCGGTTCGCGGGTAATCTTTTCCTCGCCGTTAACCTGCCAGACACTGAGTTTTCCCGTTACTTTAGAGAAGATCGCGCGGAAGTTATGCCCGGTCACGGTGTAACTCAGGCGGTCTTCTTCCCGTTTCAGCGGCGTGGCGTTGGTGTTGATCAGCGGCGTCGCATGCGCAGTGCGCGCTTTTAACGGGAACTGGTACACCGCAATGTTGTGTCCCGCTTCGCTATAGCGGGTACGGCTATTTTTGCTGACGCGCACGGTCAGGAACGCTTCGCGCTCATCGAGTTCAGGCAAGTCCAGGCTCACGCTGCGCGAACTGTCTGGTGCCAGCCCGGTCACAACCAGCGGCTGGCTGTGCAGCGTTTCACCTTCAGCACGCACTTCGGCAAGCAGGGTGTAATCATCCAGCGTGGTGAACCAGAAGCGGTTTTCAATGTTCAGCTCACCGTTCTGCCAGCGCAGTTTGACCGGAGCGATAACCTGTTTGTATTCGCGCAGTCCCGGGCCTGGCGTTTGATCGGAGTAAATGAGTCCGTCGAGACAGAAGTTGTAGTTATTCGGGTAATCGCCAAAGTCGCCGCCGTAGGCGTAATACGTGTTACCGCTGGCATCAGCCGTCTGAATGCCGTGGTCACACCACTCCCAGACATAGTGACCCTGAATGCAGTCGTGGCGGTCGAATACGTTCTGATACTCGGTTAACCCGCCGGGGCCGTTACCCATTGCATGGGCGTATTCGCAGATAATGCGCGGTTTGGCATGCGGATATTCACCGAATAAATTCATCAGCGGCACGCGGGTATACATGGTGGAGATGATATCCACCACCTCAGCGTCGCGATCTTCTTCGTAGTGCAGCAGGCGCGTGTCATCCAGCGCTTTTGCCGCCCGGGCCATCGCGCGGATATTGCAGCCGTAGCCAGACTCATTTCCGAGCGACCAGATGATGATTGACGGGTGGTTTTTCTGCGCATGAATGTGGCGTTCGATACGCTCAACGTAGACATGTTCCCACACCGGATCGTCGGTGATGCGGCTCAGGTCACCGACGTTGGCAAAACCGTGAGACTCCACATCTGTTTCCGCCATCACGAACAGGCCGTAGATGTCGCACAGTTCATAAAAGCGTGGGTCGTTCGGGTAGTGGGCGGTACGAACCGAATTAATGTTGTGTTGCTTCATCAGGATCAGATCGCGCTCAACGCGATCCATTCCCACGGCCCGGCCTTTCTGATGATCGTTATCGTGACGGTTAACGCCGTGCAGCTTCAGGTAGTGGTTATTGATGTAAAACAGGCCGTCACGCACCTTGATGTCACGAAAACCGATACGCTGTGGGATCACTTCCAGCGTCTGTCCGTGCTCATCTTTTAATGTTATGACCAGGTGGTAGAGATACGGTGATTCTGCAGACCACTGCTGCGGCTGCCTGACCTCCATGCTAAAGGATGTCTCACCGCTGCGGCCGATGGTCAGGCTGCCGGTCACGCCCTGATGGAGCACCGTCTCACCGTCATAGAGGGTATAGTCCAGCGATACGCTGGCAGGTTGCGGAGCAAGATTTTCCAGCTCAAGCTGGCAGAAGAGAGTGGCGTTCTGGTACGCCTCGTCGAAGGTAGTTTTGACCGTCACATCACGCACGTGGGTCGGTTTTTTACCTACCAGATAGACGTCGCGGAAAATGCCCGCTGTCCACCACATGTCCTGGTCTTCAATATAGGTGGAATCTGCCCACTGCATGACCCGCACGCACAGCAGGTTTTGCCCGCCATGAACCGCGTCACTGATATCAAACTCAGCGGTCAGTCGGCTACCCTTGCTAAAGCCAATGTAGCGGCCATTCACGTAGACTTCGAAGTAGGTTTCGACACCGTCAAATTTGATAATGGTCTGCTTGCCTTGCCAGTTGTCTGACAGGGTGAACCAGCGCTGATATGCCCCGGTTGGGTTATCCGTTGGTACCCACGGTACATCTACCGGGAAGGGGAAGCCTTCATCGGTATACTGCAGCTGGCCGTGGCCT
The DNA here is from genome assembly GCF_043945575.1 of Enterobacter cloacae complex sp. 2024EL-00214. NCBI lineage: Bacteria > Pseudomonadati > Pseudomonadota > Gammaproteobacteria > Enterobacterales > Enterobacteriaceae > Enterobacter > Enterobacter cloacae complex sp. 2024EL-00214. Next base: position 162,319 of record NZ_JBIMRC010000010.1, read on the forward strand.
TCCATTTGCCACATACCGGGCACGGTAATATCACCCCAGTCCGCCATGTAGTGTGAGGTGAAGTTTTCGGGCACCAGCAGTGGATGAGTGAAAAAGCGAAAATTCCACTGGCCGCTTAATGACAGAAAGTGGCTACTGGCTTCGCGGGCAAATGTGCGAGCCTGGGCAACGGTATCGTAAGCGAAGAAGTACGCACGCGGCGGGAGCCGGTTCTCGTGCGTGAGTTGAATATTTTCCCAGCGATTCATGTGATCTCCCTGTGGGGTAAAACATCATTGCTGAGTATTTTAGTAAAAATTTTACTAAATAAAATCAGTAAAGCCGATTTGCTTTAACCCGATCACGAAATAAAAAAATGCCGGGCGTGCCCGGCAAACTGTTTGAAGGGAGAGAATTAGCGTGTAGTGCCGCGCAGTTTCAGTACGCTCGGTACGAAAACCTGCAGCGGCAGCGCCCGGCCATCGCGGGATTTTTCCAGCAACAGGTTAACGCCCTGGCTGCCCATCATTTCAGAGTGAATACGCACGGTGGAGAGTGGCGGGAAGGTGAAGCGAGCGGTCGGGATATCGTTCACGCTAATCAGCGAGATATCCTCCGGGATCGCCAGCCCTTTCTCATGGATGGCGCGCAATACGCCGATGGCAATGGAGTCGGAGGCCACAAACAGCGCGGAGGGCCAGGTTTTCTGTGACAGCATCATTGTTGCCAGCCCGTAGCCGGAGGAGCTGGAAAAACCACCGCGCCAGATGTCCTGTTCCGATACGACCCCTTTCAGGCGGCCATATTCCACAAAGGCAACTTCACGGATATCGGCTTTGCCTGGTTCATCTTCACCACCGATAAAACCAATGCGCTTAACACCCTGAGCAATAAAGAAATCGATGATCTGTTTGCTGATGCGTGAGAGGTCGATATCTACGGCATCGTACTCGCTGCCCGGTTCGTGAAAGTCGATAAAGCAGACGTTGTCAGTCAACGCGGTTGCCGCACTCCGGATGGCCGGGGACGGTTTGCCGACAATCAACACGCCGGTGAGCTTTTTAATGTCTGGCAGAGTGGCAAAGGCATAGCAGTTACTTAGCTCAACACCCAGTTTTTCACACTGCGTCTCGATACCGTGGCGGATGGCAAGGTAGTACGGGTCGTTAATTTCCAGCTCTTGCTGGTAGCTGTACAGCGCCAGGATATGTTGCTGACCGGTGGTACCTGCCTGCATTTTTCGGGATGTGCTGCTCTTGTACTCCAGCTTCTCGGCAATCTCCAGAATGCGGTGTTTGGTCTCTTCTTTTACATTCAGTGTTGGGTCGTCATTGAGAACCCGGGACACCGTTGCCAGTGAGACGCCAGCCTCCGTCGCAATGTCTTTGAGCGTTGCCATGTTTTTCCTTATTCCCCACGTTTTATCCCATTGTAAAGGATGCGTTCGGACATGCATCTGTTTTTAGTAAATTTCCCGGCGGTTGCCTTGGGCAAATGGTGTGCTAGTATTTAGTAAAATTTTACTAAGGAGTGATAATGGAAACGATAGCCTACGATGACTTTGCAAAGCTGGAGATCCGTGTAGGGACGATTGTGGACGTCAAACGCCACGCTAATGCCGACAAGCTCTATATCGCGCAGATAGAGGTGGGTGGTAAAACGCTGCAAACCGTCACCAGCCTGGTACCCTATTACCGGGAAGAGGAGTTGATGGGGAAAACCGTGGTGGTGTTATGCAATCTGGCCAAGGCCAAAATGCGCGGCGAAACCTCCGAATGCATGCTGCTCTGTGCTGAAACCGATGATGCCAGTGAAAGCGTATTGTTAACGCCGGAGCGGGTGATGCCGGCTGGTGTGCGGGTGGTATAAAAAAAGCCGGGTGAGGGCTACGCCTTACCCGGCCTGCAAAACGACAGTTCCGGTGTTACATAATGCTCAATGCTTGCTCAACCACGTTCTCAACGGTAAAGCCAAAATACGGGAACAGTTTATCGGCAGGAGCCGATTCACCGTAACCCCGCATCCCGACAATCGCGCCTTTCAGCCCGACATATTTATACCAGTAGTCGGCAATACCGGCCTCAACCGCCACGCGAGCCGCGACGTTTGCGGGTAAAACCGATTCACGGTAGGCCTCGTCCTGGGCGTCAAAAATATCGGTTGAAGGCAGGGAAACCACGCGCACGGTGTGACCTTCGGCGGTCAGTTTCTCCGCCGCTTTCACCGTGATTTCCACTTCAGAACCGGTGGCAATCAGAATGACGTCCGGTTTGCCGCCGCTGTCTTTCAGGATGTACCCGCCACGGGCGATGTTTTTGACCTGCTCCGGCGTGCGTTCCATCTGCGTCAGGTTCTGACGCGACAGGATCAGCGCCGTTGGCCCGCTGTGGCGCTCAACCGCCAGTTTCCAGCCCACTGCCGCTTCGACCTGATCGCACGGACGCCAGGTGCTGAAATTAGGCGTCAGACGCAGGCTTGCCAGCTGCTCGACCGCCTGGTGCGTCGGGCCATCTTCGCCCAGACCAATCGAATCGTGGGTGTAGACCATAATTTGCCGCGCTTTCATTAACGCCGCCATACGCGCTGCGTTACGGGCATACTCCACAAACATCAGGAAGGTGGCGGTATAAGGTACAAAACCACCGTGGTGGGCGATGCCATTGGCAATGGCGGTCATCCCAAACTCACGCACGCCGTAATGGATATAATTCCCGGCACTATTTTCCGTCAGGGATTTCGAGCCAGACCAGATAGTCAGGTTGCTGGGAGCCAGATCCGCCGAACCGCCCAGCAGTTCGGGCAGAATTGGTCCGATGGCGTTCAGCGTGTTTTGTGACGCCTTACGGGTGGCAATTTTTGCCGGGCTGGACTGCAGATTTTCAATCAGCGCCTGGGTTTTCGCTGCCCAGTCCTCCGGCAACCCTCCGCTCATGCGGCGGGAAAATTCGGCGGCCAAATCCGGGTGTGCTTTTTTGTAGGCGGCAAATTTCTCGTTCCAGGCGTGCTGAACCTTTTCACCTTCTTCACGGGCATCCCACGCTCTGTAGATCTCTTTTGGGATCTCAAAAGCGGGATATTTCCAGCCCAGTTTCAGCCGGGTCAGCGCCACTTCCTCTTCACCCAGCGCTGCGCCGTGCGCTTCTTCTTTACCCGCCTTGTTCGGTGAGCCGAAACCAATTACCGTGCGGCAGATAATCAGCGACGGTTTGTCCTTCACGCTTTGTGCCTCAAGAATCGCTTTTTTCACCGCGTCAGGATCGTGACCATCAATGTCATGCACCACGTGCCAGTGATACGCCTCAAACCGTTTTGCTGTATCGTCGGTAAACCAGCCTTCGGTTTCCCCGTCGATGGAGATGCCATTGTGATCGTAAAAACCGATCAGCTTGCCCAGCCCCAGCGTGCCCGCAAGAGAACATACCTCGTGCGAAATCCCCTCCATCAGACAGCCGTCGCCCATAAACACGTACGTGTAGTGATCGACAATGTCGTGCCCTGGCTGGTTGAACTGTGCGCCCAGCGTGCGTTCGGCAATCGCCATTCCAACCGCATTCGCTAACCCCTGGCCGAGCGGTCCGGTGGTCGTTTCAACGCCCGGTGTATAGCCGATCTCCGGGTGGCCTGGTGTTTTCGAATGTAGCTGGCGGAAGTTTTTTAGCTCTTCAAGAGGAAGGTCATAACCGGACAGGTGTAGCAGGCTGTAGAGCAGCATTGACGCGTGACCATTGGAGAGAATAAAACGGTCACGGTCGTACCAGGTGGGATCGTTCGGGTTGTGCTTCAGAAAGTCGTTCCACAACACTTCGGCAATATCTGCCATGCCCATCGGTGCGCCAGGATGGCCGGAATTGGCTTTTTGCACGGCATCCATGCTGAGGGCGCGAATGGCATTGGCAAGCTCTTTACGGGACATAGTTCACTCCGTGGCAAGGTTAAAGTTTGGCGGCGAGAAGATCTTCCAGTTTGCGCTGGTCGACGGCGAACAGGCGGATGCCTTCCGCCAGTTTATCCACGGCCATCGCGTCCTGATTGTGCTCCCAGCGGAACTCCGCTTCGGTCATGGCTTTGGGTTTCGGGAGCACGGTTGAGGAGGGCACCAGCTTGCGCACCACCGTCTCTTCTTTTTCCTGCAACTCTTTGAGCAGGTTAGGGGAGATAGTCAGGCGGTCACAGCCTGCCAGCGCCAGGATTTGCTCGGTACGACGGAAGCTGGCTCCCATTACGATGGTGTTATAGCGGTGCAGTTTGAAGTAGTCGTAGATATTGCGAACCGATTTTACGCCGGGGTCTTCATCCACCACATACGGATCCATCGGCTGTTTAGCCTGATACCAGTCGTAGATACGTCCGACAAAAGGTGAGACGAGGAACACGCCCGCTTCCGCGCAGGCGCGAGCCTGAGCAAACGAGAACAGCAGCGTCAGGTTGCAGTGGATACCCTCTTTTTCCAGGATTTCTGCGGCGCGAATTCCTTCCCAGGTTGAGGCGAGCTTAATCAGAATGCGTGACTTATCAATACCCTGCTCCTGGTAGAGTTCGACAAGATGACGGGCTTTGCTGATGCTCTTTTCTTTATCAAAGGAGAGGCGAGCATCGACTTCAGTCGACACGCGTCCCGGAATGCTTTTCAGAATTTCGGTACCGAAATTAACGGCCAGTTTGTCGCTGGCCTCGATGACCTTCTGCTCCTGTGTTTTCCCGCGCTGTTTACCGTAGGCAATGGCGTCATCAATCAGATGACTAAAATGAGCAAGCCCTGCCGCTTTGAGCAGCAGCGAGGGATTCGTGGTCGCATCTTCAGGCTGATAGTGACGAATCGACTCAATATCGCCGCTGTCGGCGACCACGGTGGTGAATTGTTTGATGCCATCTAGTTGGTTCATAAGTAATTACTCCATGGAAATAAAAGACTTACCCGAGTGCGTTAGTTCACACTTCTGAAAAATGCATGATGGACTTAACAAAAAAAGCATAGCAGACGGGGGAGGCATTGCGCCCTGAGACGGGTAACATGCCAGTTATAAATTGATAACAATTTTTGTGCTGCAATGGTGAGAGTTTGGCGGCCTTCAAAGTTTGTGAGGCTGCCTGCGGCGATACTATGTGGCACCCCAGGGTGTGGCATCAGGATCGTAAACATCACCCTTTTTGACCGAAACGTGAAAGGAATAACAAGATGGATGAGCAGTTGAAGCAAAGTGCCCTCGATTTTCACGAGTTTCCTGTCCCGGGCAAAATTCAGGTTTCCCCAACTAAACCGCTGGCAACCCAGCGCGATCTGGCGCTGGCCTATTCGCCAGGCGTGGCAGCACCTTGCCTTGAAATCGAAAAAGATCCGCTGGCAGCCTACAAATACACCGCGCGCGGCAACCTGGTGGCGGTTATTTCTAACGGCACGGCGGTGCTGGGCTTAGGTAACATCGGCGCACTGGCCGGTAAGCCGGTTATGGAAGGGAAGGGCGTTCTGTTCAAAAAATTCGCCGGTATTGACGTGTTTGATATCGAGGTGGATGAGCTCAATCCCGACAAATTCATCGACGTGGTGGCCGCTCTGGAGCCAACGTTTGGTGGTATTAACCTCGAAGACATCAAAGCGCCGGAATGTTTTTACATTGAGCAGAAACTGCGTGAACGTATGAACATTCCCGTGTTCCATGATGACCAGCACGGTACGGCGATTATCAGCACGGCGGCCATTCTGAACGGCCTGCGGGTGGTGGAGAAAAATCTCTCTGACGTGCGCATGGTGGTGTCCGGTGCGGGTGCGGCGGCTATCGCCTGTATGAACCTGCTGGTGGCGCTTGGGATGCAGAAACACAATATTGTGGTCTGTGACTCCAAAGGCGTTATTTATAAAGGCCGCGAGCCGAACATGGCGGAAACCAAAGCGGCCTACGCGGTGGAAGACGACGGCAAGCGTACGCTGGACGACGTGATTGACGGCGCGGACATCTTCCTCGGCTGTTCTGGCCCGAAAGTGTTGACTCAGTCAATGGTGCAGAAAATGGCGCGTGCGCCAATGATTCTGGCACTGGCTAACCCTGAACCGGAAATTCTGCCGCCGCTGGCTAAAGCGGTGCGTGAAGATGCCATTATCTGTACTGGTCGTTCGGACTACCCGAACCAGGTGAACAACGTGCTCTGCTTCCCGTTCATCTTCCGCGGTGCGCTGGACGTTGGTGCGACGGCTATCAACGAAGAGATGAAGCTGGCAGCCGTTCGTGCTATTGCTGAACTGGCCCACGCCGAGCAGAGCGAAGTGGTCGCCTCGGCGTATGGCGATCAGGATCTGAGCTTCGGCCCGGATTACATCATTCCAAAACCGTTCGACCCGCGTCTGATCGTAAAAATTGCGCCAGCGGTCGCTAAAGCGGCGATGGATTCCGGCGTGGCAACACGTCCAATTCAGGATTTCGACGCCTACGTCGATAAGCTCACCGAGTTTGTCTACAAAACCAACCTGTTTATGAAGCCGATCTTCTCTCAGGCACGTACCGACGCGAAGCGTGTGGTACTGGCAGAAGGGGAAGAGGCGCGTGTGCTGCATGCCACTCAGGAGCTGATTACTCTGGGGCTGGCGAAGCCGATCCTGATTGGTCGTCCGAGCGTCATCGAGATGCGTATCCAGAAGCTGGGGCTGCAAATCAAGCCGGGCGTTGATTTTGAGATCGTGAACAACGAATCCGATCCACGCTTCAAAGAGTACTGGAGTGAGTACTACACCATCATGAAACGCCGCGGGATCACCCAGGAGCAGGCTCAGCGGGCTGTGATCAGCAACACTACGGTGATCGGCGCGATCATGGTTCACCGCGGTGAAGCGGATGCCCTGATCTGCGGTACCGTTGGTGACTATCACGAACATTTCAGCGTGGTGCAGGAGATCTTCGGCTATCGCGAAGGTGTGCATACCGCCGGGGCGATGAACGCGCTGCTGCTGCCAAGCGGTAACACCTTTATTGCTGATACCTACGTTAACGACGATCCCTCACCGGAAGAGCTGGCGGAGATCACCGTGATGGCGGCGGAAACTGTGCGTCGCTTTGGTATCGAGCCGAAAGTGGCGTTGCTGTCGCACTCGAACTTTGGTTCATCTAAATCACCGGCGGCCTGCAAAATGCGTCAGACGCTGGAGCTGGTGCGTGAGCGTGCGCCGGAGCTGATGATTGACGGTGAGATGCACGGCGATGCTGCGCTGGTAGAAAGCATTCGTAATGAACGTATGCCGGACAGCCCGCTGCGAGGCTCAGCGAACGTGCTGATTATGCCGAACGTGGAAGCCGCGCGTATCAGCTATAATCTGCTGCGCGTTTCCAGCTCTGAAGGGGTCACCGTTGGGCCGGTACTGATGGGTGTGGCAAAACCGGTTCACGTGTTAACGCCGATTGCTTCCGTGCGCCGTATCGTGAACATGGTGGCACTGGCAGTGGTTGAGGCGCAGACGCAGCCGCTGTAACTTCGTTACCCCTCTCCCCAAAGGGGTGAGGGGTAACGTGTGTTTAAACCCAGTCCCGAACCTTTATAAACTCACTTAAGGCAGCTTCCGGGCTGCCTTCTTTTGGCTCGAAATTATACTCCCAGCGTACCAGCGGCGGCATCGACATCAGAATCGATTCCGTGCGTCCGCCCGTTTGCAGGCCGAATAACGTGCCGCGATCCCACACCAGATTGAACTCGACATAGCGTCCGCGACGGTAGAGCTGGAACTCGCGCTCACGTACGCCGTAGTCGGTGTTTTTACGGCGCTCGACGACAGGCAGATAAGCGTCGGTATACCCCTGACCTACTGCCTGCATAAAGCGGAATGCGGTATCAAAATCCGGCGTATTCAGATCGTCAAAGAACAGCCCGCCAATACCACGTTGCTCGTCACGGTGCTTCAAATAGAAATAATCATCGCACCACTTTTTATATTTTGGGTAAACGTCTTCACCAAACGGCAGACAGAGGTCGCGCGCGGTGGTGTGCCAGTGTACGGCGTCCTCTTCAAAGCCATAGTAGGGTGTTAAGTCAAAACCACCACCAAACCACCACACCGGATCGGCTCCCGGTTTTTCCGCAATGAAAAAGCGCACGTTGGCGTGGCTGGTCGGGACAAACGGGTTATGCGGATGTACGACCAGAGAAACGCCCATCGCTTCGAAACTGCGGCCTGCCAGCTCAGGACGGTGCGCCGTGGCGGAGGCGGGCATGGCATCGCCGTGAACGTGGGAGAAATTGACCCCTGCCTGCTCAAAGATGCCGCCGTTACGCAGCACGCGGCTACGTCCGCCACCACCTGCTTCACGCTGCCAGTTATCTTCCTGGAATTCAGCGCCGTCTGCGGCGGCCAGTTTCTGGCAAATCTCATCCTGCAACTGCAGCAGGAATGTTTTGACCAGTTGTGCATTGGGTTTCATCAACGTTTCCTGGAGTGCGCTTTCTGGTTATCGAACCAGTTGAAATAACTGATTATCCCGGAGGCGATGGCGTTGGCGATCTTCTGGCGAAATGCCGTGGTACCGAGCAGACGCTCTTCTTCCGGGTTAGTAATAAAAGAAGTTTCGACCAGCACCGACGGAATCGACGGCGATTTCAGTACCACAAACGCGGCCTGTTCGGTGCCTTTACTGTGCAGTCGGTGCACTGGCTTAATTTTCTTCAGAATGTGCGAACCGAGCGTCAGGCTGTTTTTAATGGTGTCCGTCTGAACGAGGTCAAACAGTACCTGTTGTAACAGGTGATCTTTATCAGTGGCTTTTTTCCCGGCCACTTCATCTGCCCGGTTTTCGCGATCGGAGAGATATTTTGCCATCGCGCTACTGGCCCCGCGGTTGGAGAGTGCAAACACCGATGCACCCGCCGCCGATGGGTTGGTAAAGCCGTCTGCGTGAATCGACATAAACAGGTCTGCACCGTGCTGGTGGGCTATTTCCACGCGGTCATACAGCGGAATGAAGGTGTCGCCAGAGCGTGTCAGACGGGCGTCAATGCCGTTGCTGCGTAAAATTGCGCGCACATTTTTTGCAATTGCCAGTACGACATGTTTTTCTTTAGCGCCGTTTTTGCCAATCGCACCGGTATCAATGCCGCCGTGGCCCGGATCGAGCATGACAACGCGCTTCGCACCGGGTTTTTTCGCCTTCGGTTTGCTGTGTCCATTACTGGTTTTAAGCGTGCTCTCTTCTTTTGCCTGAGCCTGCTTTGCGATGCCTGTTAACGTTAAGGCCGCCAGCCCCGCTTTGAGAACCTGACGACGCGATGTGAGTGCTTTTAATGGTTTGAATGTGCTCATGCGGCCTGAATTGAAAAAATTGGGATCCTGGTGTTATATCGTATCTCGATTAACGTTACGACAATCCTTACCTGGGAATTGTTTTACTTTTCATTTCAATACGTGACAAAGTGACATTATGCCAAATTTTGGCGAGATTTTCCCCGATTATTGGATAAACGTGGCGTTCGCGTCATAATCACTGTTTTTAAACCCGAAAAGGCGGTTAATACCATGGAGATACGCGTTTTTCGCCAGGAAGATTTCGAAGAGGTGATCACCCTTTGGGAGCGCTGCGATCTGCTGCGTCCGTGGAACGACCCGGAAATGGACATCGAGCGTAAGGTGAATCACGACGTCAGTCTGTTCCTGGTTGCGGAAGTCAACGGTGAGGTGGTCGGTACCGTGATGGGTGGTTATGACGGTCATCGTGGCTCGGCCTATTATCTGGGCGTCCACCCGGAATACCGAGGGCGCGGTATCGCCAATGCGCTGCTCAATCGTCTGGAAAAGAAACTGATTGCCCGTGGTTGCCCGAAAATTCAGATCATGGTGCGGGAAGATAACGATGTGGTGCTGGGTATGTATGAACGCCTGGGCTATGAGCATTCTGACGTGCTGAGCCTGGGCAAGCGTTTGATCGAAGATGAAGAATACTGATATCCATCCGGCAGACTATGACGCGCAGGGGCGTGTCAGGCTGCCTTTTTTATTCTGGTGCGTGCTGCTGTTGCAGGCACGAACCTGGGTGTTGTTTGTGATGGCGGGGGCGTCGCGCGGGCAGGGTGATACATTACTGACGCTCTTCTATCCCGATCACAATGCGTTCTGGTGGGGGTTATTGCCGGGTGTGCCTGCGGTACTGGCATTTTTGTGCAGCGGGCGACGGCATATGATCCCCCGTCTGTGGGGGGCGCTGCGTGGGTTGCTTATTCTCGCGCAAATTGCGCTGCTGTGCTGGCAGCCCGTGCTCTGGCTGTCCGGCGAACCCCTCACGGGAATGGGTATTGCGCTGGTGGTGGCGGATATTGTGGCGCTGATGTGGCTACTCACTAACCCGCGTCTGCGCGCCTGTTTTACACCAGAGTCAGATTAAGCGGCACTTTTTGTCGATGTCGTACTCCAACAAGCGTTGATTTAACAAGAAAGGACGTTTCAATGAAATCGCTGCGTTTACTTTTATGCGCTCTTCCGCTGGCATTAACCGGCTGTTCAACGCTTTCGTCGATCAACTGGTCGGCGGCTTATCCGTGGAACTGGTTTGGCTCTTCAATGGAAGTGACCGAGCAGGGTGTGGGTAAAATTACCGCCACGACGGCGCTGGATCAGGACGCCATACAGGATGCCCTGAGCAGCGACTACCGTCTGCGAAGCGGCATGAAAACCGAAAATGGCAACATCGTGCGCTATTTCGAAGCGATGAAGGGCGACAAGCTGGCGCTGGTGATTAACGGTGACAAAGGCATGGTAAACCGCATTGCGGTACTGGATGAAAATATCCCGACGGCAGGCGGCGTGAAAGTGGGCACACCGTTTAGCGATCTCTATAAACAGGCCTTCGGCAACTGCACCAGTGCCCCTTCTGACAACAAGGTTGCGGTGGAATGTAAGGCCGAAGGTAGTCAGCATATCAGCTACCTTTTCACCGGAACCTGGAGCGGCCCGGAAGGGTTGATGCCGTCTGACGATACGCTGAAGAACTGGAAAATCAGTAAAATTATCTGGAAGCAGTAATTTGCGCCTGAGCAAGCCGCCTTGTTGAAATCAGGGTATAATGACCGCCATCAATGCCACGTTGTCGTGGCATCTTTATTTCAGGAGGAGCGATGTCTCAGGTTCAGAGTGGCATTTTGCCAGAACATTGCCGCGCGGCGATTTGGATTGAAGCCAATGTCAAAGGGGACGTGGATGCCCTGCGTGCGGCCAGTAAAGTGTTTATTGATAAACTGGCTTCCTTCCAGGCCAAATTCCCTGACGCCCAACTGGGGGCCGTTGTTGCCTTTGGCAAAACTGTCTGGCACCAGCTGAGCGGTGGTGAAGGGGCGGAAGAGCTGAAAGATTTTATCCCTTACGGGAAAGGTCTGGCTCCGGCAACCCAGTACGACGTGCTGATCCATATTCTCTCTTTGCGTCATGACGTGAACTTCTCTGTTGCTCAGGCGGCGGTTGCAGCCTTTGGCGACAGCATTGAGGTGCAGGAAGAGGTCCACGGCTTCCGTTGGGTAGAAGAGCGCGATCTGAGCGGTTTCGTCGACGGGACTGAAAACCCGGCAGGTATTGAGACACGCCGTGAAGTGGCGGTTATTAAAGACGGTGTGGATGCGGGCGGCAGCTACGTGTTCGTCCAGCGCTGGGAGCACAACCTCAATCAGCTTAACCGCATGAGCGTGCACGACCAGGAGATGATGATCGGCCGAACCAAAGAAGCCAACGAAGAGATCGACGGCGACGAGCGTCCGGCAACCTCTCACCTGACCCGCGTTGACCTCAAGGAAAACGGCAAAGGGCTGAAGATTGTCCGCCAGAGCCTGCCGTATGGCACGGCAAGCGGTACTCATGGCCTCTATTTCTGCGCCTACTGCGCGCGTCTGTATAACATTGAACAACAGCTGCTGAGCATGTTCGGTGATACCGACGGCAAGCGTGATGCGATGCTGCGCTTCACCAAACCGGTGACCGGTGGTTACTACTTCGCTCCGTCCGTTGAGCGTCTGCTGACGCTGTAATTGCCTTTCTCCCTCTCCCGGTGGGTTGAGGGATCCCCACAAATTACAGGTTGGCACAGAATACCCCCTCTCCCTTGAGGGAGAGGGCTGGGGTGAGGGGGAACATAAAGCAGTAGTGGTTATTCCGTTCACTTTATGTTGATTGCTACT
>NZ_JBIMRC010000011.1:0-170278 GCF_043945575.1 Enterobacter cloacae complex sp. 2024EL-00214
ATGTTTGTTCCCTCTCCCTGTGGGAGAGGGTCAGGGTGAGGGCATCAGGCCGCACAAGGTAAAAGCAAAACGGCAACCCCAGGGTTGCCGTTTTTAATGTTTGTTCCCTCTCCCTGTGGGAGAGGGTCAGGGTGAGGGCATCAGGCCGCACAAGGTAAAAGCAAAACGGCAACCTCAGGGTTGCCGTTTTTAATGTTTGTTCCCTCTCCCTGTGGGAGAGGGTCAGGGTGAGGGCATCAGGCCGCACAAGGTAAAAGCAAAACGGCAACCCCAGGGTTGCCGTTTTTAATGTTTGTTCCCTCTCCCTGTGGGAGAGGGTTAGGGTGAGGGCATCAGGCCGCACCCTGCTAACATCAGCGCTTGATATCAGACTTAAAATCACGCTGCTCGTAGCCGGTGTACAGCTGGCGAGGACGGGCGATTTTCATGCCTTCGCTGTGCATTTCGTTCCAGTGCGCAATCCAGCCTACGGTACGTGCCATAGCGAAGATCACGGTGAACATGGAAGACGGAATACCCATCGCTTTCAGAATGATACCGGAGTAGAAGTCTACGTTCGGGTAGAGTTTCTTCTCGATGAAGTACGGGTCGTTCAGCGCAATGTGTTCCAGCTCCATTGCCACTTCCAGCAGATCATCTTTGGTGCCCAGCTCTTTCAGCACTTCATGGCAGGTTTCACGCATCACGGTGGCGCGTGGGTCATAGTTTTTGTAAACACGGTGACCGAAGCCCATCAGGCGGAAGGAGTCATTTTTGTCTTTCGCGCGACGCACGAATTCAGGAATGTGCTCAACAGAGCTGATCTCTTCCAGCATCTTCAGCGCAGCTTCGTTCGCGCCGCCGTGCGCGGGTCCCCACAGGGACGCGATACCGGCAGCGATACAGGCAAACGGGTTCGCGCCTGAAGAGCCTGCGGTACGGACGGTGGAGGTCGATGCGTTCTGTTCGTGGTCAGCGTGCAGGATCAGAATACGATCCATCGCGCGTTCCAGTACCGGGTTGACCACATACTCTTCACATGGTGTGGAGAACATCATGCGCAGGAAGTTACCGGCGTAGGAGAGGTCATTACGTGGGTAAACAAACGGCTGGCCGATAGAGTATTTGTAACACATCGCCGCCATTGTTGGCATTTTGGACAGCAGACGGAACGCCGCGATATCACGGTGGCGTGGGTTATTCACGTCCAGAGAGTCGTGGTAGAACGCTGCCAGGGCACCGGTAATACCACACATGACGGCCATCGGGTGGGAATCACGACGGAACGCATGGAACAGACGGGTGATCTGCTCATGGATCATGGTGTGGCGAGTTACGGTGGTTTTGAATTCATCGTACTGCGACTGCGTTGGCTTTTCGCCGTTCAGCAAGATGTAGCACACTTCCAGGTAGTTGGAATTGGTGGCTAACTGATCGATGGGGAAACCGCGGTGGAGCAGGATACCTTCGTCACCATCGATGAAGGTGATTTTGGATTCGCAAGATGCGGTAGAGGTGAATCCAGGGTCAAAGGTGAACACCCCTTTGGAACCCAGCGTACGGATATCAATAACATCCGGACCGAGCGTGCCTTTTAGCACATCCAGTTCAATAGCAGTGTCACCATTTAGGGTGAGCGTTGCCTTTGTATCAGCCATTTACGGTCTCCTTAGCGCCTTATGCTTAAGACTGCTGTTCAGCGGATTTGCATTCAGCTGTTAATCACCGTTACCAGATTGTTATTTGGCTTACCGCTCAGCTCACGAGGAGAAACCAGGGTACAGAGCTATGGCGCCTTGCAGGTAAACGGATGAAATATCAGTGAAACTACAGCAAACCAGCGTTTTTACAGTCCGAATTATTCAAACCTGTATATCACTAATAACTGTCCTGATAACTTCGGTCAATACCATCACACTGTTACATAACTATTTCTCAGGTGAAAGAGAGACCTCATAACTTTTGCGCATTATATGCCTTTTCTGATGACGTTTGTAACAATATTGTTTAACATTTGTCAAATCAGATGATTAAAATTTAAAAAGATGTTGTTATCGTGACCCTGATCACTGTTCCAGAGAAAACCCGACAAACTGTATGTAGGTTAATTGTAATGATTTTGTGAACGGCCTATACTGCCGCCAGGTCTCCGGAACACCCTGCAATCCCGAGCCACCCAGCGTTGTAACGTGTCGTTTTAGCATCTGGAAGCAATGTTTTGCATGACGCGCAGTTATAGAAAAGGAACGCTGTATGACCCGCATCGCAGCCGGAGGAAGGAAATCCCATAGTCTTTCACGTTACAGGTGCGTTGGCTGCGCCCGCTCGCCCCGGTCACATAGTTATCTATGCTCCCGGGTTTCCCGGACTTGCCGCCTTTCTGTAACGCGAAATCCAAAGGGAATAATAAGAACAGCATGTGGGCGTTATTCATGATAAGAAATGTGAAAAAACAAAGACCTGTCAATCTGGATCTCAAAACGATCCGGTTCCCTGTAACAGCAATCGCGTCCATTCTGCACCGTGTGTCTGGTGTGATTACGTTTGTGGCGGTCGGCATTCTGCTGTGGTTACTGGGGACTAGCCTCTCTTCTCCTGAAGGATTCCTCCAGGCCTCGGCCATCATGAACAGCTTCTTCGTGAAATTTATCATGTGGGGCATTCTGACGGCGCTGGCGTACCATGTTGTTGTGGGTGTGCGTCATATGCTGATGGACTTCGGCTACCTGGAAGAAACTTTCGAAGCCGGGAAACGCTCCGCTAACATTTCATTTGTGGTAACAGTCGTGCTTTCACTTCTTGCAGGAGTTCTCGTATGGTAAGCAACGCCTCCGCATTAGGACGCAATGGCGTACATGACTTCATCCTGGTCCGCGCTACTGCCATCGTCCTCACGCTTTACATCATCTATATGATCGGTTTCTTCGCGACCAGCGGCGAGCTGACGTGGGAAATCTGGAGTGGGTTCTTCGGATCTGCCTTCACCAAAGTGTTTACCCTGCTGGCTCTGTTCTCCATCCTTATTCATGCCTGGATTGGCATGTGGCAGGTGTTGACCGATTACGTTAAACCACTGGCCATTCGCCTTCCTCTGCAGCTGGCTATCGTCGTTGCACTGGTGGTTTACGTTATTTATGGATTCGTTGTGGTGTGGGGTGTGTAATGAAACTGCCAGTCAGAGAATTTGATGCTGTTGTGATTGGTGCTGGTGGCGCAGGTATGCGCGCAGCGCTGCAAATTTCCCAGAGCGGCCAGACCTGTGCGCTGCTCTCTAAAGTATTCCCGACCCGTTCCCATACCGTGTCTGCGCAGGGTGGTATCACCGTGGCACTCGGTAATACCCATGAAGATAACTGGGAATGGCACATGTACGACACGGTAAAAGGTTCCGACTACATCGGTGACCAGGACGCCATTGAATATATGTGTAAGACCGGCCCGGAAGCGATTCTGGAGCTGGATCATATGGGTCTGCCATTCTCCCGTCTGGAAAATGGCACCATTTATCAGCGTCCGTTTGGCGGCCAGTCGAAAAACTTCGGCGGCGAGCAGGCGGCACGTACTGCAGCGGCGGCTGACCGTACTGGTCACGCACTGCTGCACACTCTGTATCAGCAGAACCTGAAAAACCACACCACCATCTTCTCCGAGTGGTACGCGCTGGATCTGGTGAAAAACGCCGATGGCGCAGTGGTGGGTTGTACCGCGCTGTGTATCGAAACCGGTGAAGTGGTTTACTTCAAAGCCCGGGCCACCGTGCTGGCGACCGGCGGTGCAGGCCGTATTTATCAGTCCACCACCAACGCCCACATCAACACCGGTGACGGCGTGGGTATGGCTATCCGCGCTGGCGTGCCGGTGCAGGATATGGAGATGTGGCAGTTCCACCCAACGGGTATCGCTGGTGCAGGCGTACTGGTGACAGAAGGCTGCCGTGGTGAAGGTGGTTATCTGCTGAACAAACACGGCGAGCGCTTCATGGAGCGTTATGCCCCGAATGCGAAAGACCTGGCGGGTCGTGACGTGGTAGCGCGTTCTATCATGATCGAAATCCGTGAAGGTCGCGGCTGCGATGGTCCGTGGGGGCCACACGCTAAGCTGAAACTCGACCACCTGGGTAAAGAGGTTCTGGAATCCCGTCTGCCGGGCATCCTGGAGCTGTCCCGTACCTTCGCTCACGTCGACCCGGTCAAAGAGCCGATCCCGGTTATCCCAACCTGCCACTATATGATGGGCGGTATTCCGACCAAAGTAACCGGCCAGGCACTGACCGTGAACGAGCAGGGTGAAGATGTGGTTATCCCGGGTCTGTTTGCGGTGGGCGAAATCGCCTGCGTATCCGTACACGGTGCCAACCGTCTGGGCGGTAACTCCCTGCTTGACCTCGTGGTGTTTGGCCGCGCGGTGGGTCTGCATCTGCAGGAATCCATTGCCGAGCAGGGCGACCTGCTGGATGCCACCGAAGCTGAAATTGATGCTTCTCTCGAACGCCTCAACCGCTGGAACGGCAACCGTAACGGCGAAGATCCGGTGGAAATCCGTAAAGCGCTTCAGGAATGTATGCAGCACAACTTCTCGGTCTTCCGTGAAGGTGACGCGATGGCGAAAGGCCTGGAGCAACTGAAGGCTATCCGCGAGCGTCTGAAAAACGCCCGTCTGGATGACACCTCCAGCGAGTTCAACACCCAGCGCGTTGAGTGTCTGGAGCTGGATAACCTGATGGAAACCGCTTACGCCACTGCGGTGTCGGCAAACTTCCGTACCGAGAGCCGTGGCGCGCATAGCCGCTTCGACTTCCCGGAAAGGGATGACGAAAACTGGCTGTGCCATTCCCTGTATCTGCCAGAGTCGGAAACCATGACGCGTCGTAGCGTCAATATGGAACCGAAACTGCGTCCGGCGTTCCCGCCGAAGATTCGTACTTACTAATGCGGAGACAGGACAATGAAACTCGAATTCTCAGTTTATCGTTATAACCCGGATGTAGACGATGCTCCGCGTATGCAGGATTACACGCTGGAAGCAGAAGAAGGCCGTGACATGATGCTGCTGGATGCATTAATGCAGCTGAAAGAAAAAGACCCAACGCTGTCATTCCGTCGCTCCTGCCGTGAAGGTGTGTGTGGCTCCGACGGCGTGAATATGAATGGCAAAAATGGCCTGGCCTGCATCACACCAGTTTCAGCGCTGCAGCGTCCGGGTCAGAAAATTGTTATCCGTCCTCTGCCAGGCCTGCCGGTCGTGCGCGATTTGGTGGTGGACATGGGGCAATTCTATGCACAATATGAGAAGATTAAGCCTTACTTGTTGAATAATGGGCAAAATCCACCCGCTCGTGAGCACTTACAGTCTCCTGAGCAGCGTGAAAAACTCGATGGGCTGTACGAGTGTATTCTTTGTGCATGTTGTTCAACGTCTTGCCCGTCGTTCTGGTGGAACCCGGACAAGTTTATCGGCCCGGCCGGTCTGCTGGCTGCCTATCGTTTCCTGATCGATAGCCGCGACACCGAAACCGATAGCCGCCTTGAAGGGCTAAGTGATGCTTTCAGCGTATTCCGCTGCCATAGCATCATGAACTGCGTCAGTGTGTGTCCGAAGGGGTTGAACCCGACGCGCGCCATCGGCCACATTAAGTCGATGCTGTTGCAGCGCAGTGCGTAAGTAGTGAGAGGGGAGCGCTGTTCCCCTCACCCTAACCCTCTCCCACAGGGAGAGGGAACGGATTGTAGGAAATCTTTAAAAACCGCCAGAATGGCACATCCAGTAATCGAGGCGTTCAGAGCGAGACAAGGCGGCGACTGAGCGCATCCCCGGGAGCATAGTTCACTATGTGACAGGGGTAAGTGAAGGCAGCCAACGATGTCGCAGCCTGAACGAAGAAGATTAATGGCAGTTTTTAAAGGTTCCTTCGCGGGCCAGAAAGAGCTCGCAGGTGAACCCCGGCACGTACGTGTTGTACGTGGTAGTTTCTACGGCGAAAGTAAGCATAAAAATGCTTAAGGGATCACGATGCAGAACGGCGCAATGAAAGCCTGGCTGGACTCTTCTTACCTCTCTGGTGCTAACCAGAGCTGGATAGAACAGCTCTATGAAGACTTCTTAACCGATCCTGACTCAGTGGACGCTAACTGGCGTTCCATGTTCCAGCAGTTGCCTGGCACGGGAGTCAAACCGGATCAATTCCATTCCAAAACACGTGATTATTTCCGTCGTCTGGCGAAGGATGCCTCACGTTACTCTTCTGCGATTTCCGACCCTGACACCAATGCGAAGCAGGTTAAAGTCCTGCAGCTTATCAACGCTTATCGCTTCCGTGGTCACCAGCATGCGAATCTCGATCCGCTGGGACTGTGGCAGCAAGACCGTGTAGCGGATCTCGATCCGGCTTATCACGATCTGACCGAGGCCGATTTCCAGGAAAGCTTTAACGTAGGTTCCTTTGCCATCGGCAAAGACACGATGAAGTTGGGCGATTTGATTAACGCGCTCAAGCAAACCTACTGCGGCTCCATCGGCGCGGAATACATGCACATCACCTCTACAGAAGAGAAACGCTGGATCCAACAGCGCATTGAGTCCGTGGCTGGCCACGCGACGTTCTCGGCTGATGAGAAAAAACGCTTCCTGAATGAATTGACCGCAGCAGAAGGCCTTGAGCGTTATCTGGGTGCGAAATTCCCGGGCGCAAAACGCTTCTCGCTGGAAGGCGGTGATGCGTTAGTACCAATGCTGAAAGAACTGATTCGCCACGCTGGCAACAGCGGTACCCGCGAAGTGGTTCTCGGCATGGCGCACCGTGGTCGTCTGAACGTTCTGGTCAACGTACTGGGTAAAAAACCGCAGGATCTGTTTGACGAGTTCGCAGGCAAACATAAAGAACACCTTGGCACTGGTGACGTTAAGTACCACATGGGCTTCTCGTCTGATATCGAAACCGAAGGCGGTCTGGTTCACCTGGCGCTGGCGTTTAACCCGTCACACCTGGAAATCGTCAGCCCGGTGGTTATCGGTTCTGTACGTGCGCGTCTGGACAGACTGGACGAGCCGAGCAGCAATAAAGTGCTGCCAATTACCATTCACGGTGATGCAGCCATCACTGGCCAGGGCGTGGTTCAGGAAACCCTGAACATGTCCAAGGCGCGTGGTTATGAAGTGGGCGGTACCGTTCGCATCGTGATCAACAACCAGGTAGGCTTCACCACGTCTAACCCACTGGATGCACGCTCCACTCCGTACTGCACCGACATCGGTAAGATGGTGCAGGCACCGATCTTCCACGTTAATGCGGATGACCCGGAAGCAGTGGCATTTGTTACCCGTCTGGCACTGGACTTCCGTAACACCTTTAAACGCGATGTGCTGATCGACCTGTTCTGCTACCGCCGTCACGGCCACAACGAAGCTGATGAGCCAAGTGCAACCCAGCCGCTGATGTACCAGAAAATCAAAAAGCACCCGACGCCGCGTAAAATCTATGCTGACAAGCTGGAAAACGACAAAGTCGTCACGCTGGAAGATGCGACCGAGCTGGTCAACCTCTACCGCGACGCGCTGGATGCGGGTGAATGCGTAGTGAAAGAGCTGCGCCCAATGAATATGCACTCCTTTACCTGGTCGCCGTACCTCAACCACGAGTGGGATGAGAGCTACCCGAACAAGGTTGAGATGAAGCGCCTGCAGGAGCTGGCTAAACGCATCAGCACTGTACCAGACGCCATTGAGATGCAGTCTCGCGTACAGAAGATCTATTCTGACCGTCAGGCTATGGCGGCAGGTGAGAAGCTGTTCGACTGGGGCGGTGCAGAGACACTGGCTTACGCGACGCTGGTTGACGAAGGCATTCCTGTTCGTCTGTCCGGTGAAGATGCGGGCCGTGGCACCTTCTTCCACCGTCACGCGGTGGTTCACAACCAGTCTAACGGTTCAACCTACACCCCGCTGCAGCACGTCCATAACGGTCAGGGCCAGTTCAAGGTCTGGGACTCCGTACTGTCTGAAGAAGCGGTACTGGCATTTGAATATGGCTACGCCACCGCAGAACCACGCACCCTGACCATCTGGGAAGCGCAGTTCGGTGACTTCGCCAACGGTGCGCAGGTGGTTATCGACCAGTTCATCTCTTCCGGTGAGCAGAAGTGGGGCCGTATGTGTGGCCTGGCGATGCTGCTGCCACACGGTTATGAAGGGCAGGGTCCGGAGCACTCCTCTGCGCGTCTGGAACGTTATCTGCAACTCTGCGCCGAGCAGAACATGCAGGTCTGTGTGCCGTCCACGCCGGCTCAGGTTTACCACATGCTGCGTCGCCAGGCGCTGCGTGGTATGCGCCGTCCGCTGGTGGTGATGTCGCCGAAATCTCTGCTGCGTCATCCGCTGGCCGTGTCCAGCCTGGATGAACTGGCAAATGGCACCTTCCTGCCAGCCATCGGTGAGATTGACGAACTGGATCCGCAAGCTGTGAAGCGTGTGGTGATGTGTTCTGGTAAGGTTTATTACGACCTGTTGGAACAGCGCCGTAAGAACGACCAGAAAGATGTCGCCATCGTGCGTATCGAACAGCTTTATCCATTCCCGCACCAGGCGGTGCAGGAAGCGCTGAAACCGTATGCTCACGTACATGATTTTGTCTGGTGCCAGGAAGAGCCGCTCAACCAGGGCGCATGGTACTGCAGCCAGCATCATTTCCGTGAAGTGATTCCATTTGGGTCAGCCCTGCGTTATGCAGGTCGCCCGGCCTCCGCCTCTCCGGCGGTAGGGTATATGTCCGTTCACCAGAAGCAGCAGCAAGATCTGGTCAATGACGCGCTGAACGTCGATTAATTAAAGGATACATAATGAGTAGCGTAGATATTCTTGTTCCCGACCTGCCTGAGTCCGTAGCAGATGCGACTGTCGCCACCTGGCACAAAAAACCAGGCGATGCGGTAACCCGCGACGAAGTGCTGGTAGAAATCGAAACTGACAAAGTGGTACTGGAAGTACCGGCTTCAGCGGATGGCATTCTGGATGCAGTGCTGGAAGATGAAGGCACGACCGTGACTTCTCGCCAGATCCTGGGTCGCCTGCGTGAAGGCAACAGCTCTGGTAAAGAGACCAGCGCTAAATCTGAAGAGAAAGCGTCTACTCCAGCGCAGCGCCAGCAGGCGTCTCTGGAAGAGCAGAACAACGACGCGCTGAGCCCGGCGATCCGTCGCCTGCTGGCTGAACACAACCTGGACGCGGCGGCTATTAAAGGCACCGGTGTGGGTGGTCGTCTGACGCGCGAAGACATCGAGAAACACCTGGCGAAAGCACCGGCGAAAGCCGAAGCCAAAGCCCCGGTGGCAGCCCCGGCAGCACAGCCTGCCCTGGGCGCACGCAGTGAAAAACGCGTGCCAATGACTCGCCTGCGTAAGCGCGTGGCTGAGCGTCTGCTGGAAGCGAAAAACTCCACCGCGATGCTGACCACCTTCAACGAAGTAAACATGAAGCCAATCATGGATCTGCGTAAGCAGTACGGTGATGCGTTTGAAAAACGTCACGGTATCCGTCTGGGCTTTATGTCCTTCTACGTGAAAGCGGTTGTTGAAGCGCTGAAACGCTACCCGGAAGTGAACGCGTCTATCGATGGCGATGACGTGGTTTACCACAACTACTTCGACGTGAGCATGGCGGTTTCTACGCCACGTGGCCTGGTGACCCCGGTTCTGCGTGATGTGGATACTCTGGGCATGGCTGACATCGAGAAAAATATCAAAGAGCTGGCTGTTAAAGGCCGCGACGGTAAGCTGACCGTAGATGACCTGACTGGCGGTAACTTCACCATTACCAACGGTGGCGTATTCGGTTCACTGATGTCTACCCCAATCATCAACCCACCGCAGAGTGCGATCCTCGGCATGCATGCCATCAAAGATCGCCCTATGGCGGTAGACGGTAAAGTTGAGATCCTGCCAATGATGTACCTGGCACTCTCTTACGATCACCGTCTGATCGACGGCCGTGAGTCCGTGGGCTTCCTGGTTGCCATTAAAGAGCTGCTGGAAGATCCAACACGTCTGCTGTTGGACGTGTAGTAACACTTTAGCGTCACCTGCCCTGTAGGCCGGATAAGCGTAGTGCCATCCGGCACACAGATCGCGCCGGTCTACAGGTTTGAAGATAACGATTACCCTGAAGGATGGATAGAACACATGAACTTACATGAATATCAGGCCAAACAGCTGTTTGCCCGGTATGGCTTACCGGCTCCGGTGGGTTATGCCTGTACTACCCCACGTGAAGCAGAAGAAGCCGCATCTAAAATCGGTTCCGGCCCTTGGGTAGTTAAATGTCAGGTTCACGCTGGTGGCCGTGGTAAAGCGGGCGGTGTGAAGGTTGTTAAGAGCAAAGAAGAGATCCGTGCTTTTGCTGAACATTGGCTGGGTAAACGCCTGGTAACCTATCAAACAGATGCGAATGGCCAGCCGGTAAACCAGATCCTGGTTGAAGCGGCGACTGATATCGCAAAAGAACTGTACCTGGGCGCGGTGGTTGACCGTAGCTCCCGTCGCGTGGTGTTCATGGCGTCTACTGAAGGCGGCGTGGAAATCGAGAAAGTGGCGGAAGAAACCCCTCATCTGATCCATAAAGTGGCTATCGATCCGCTGGCAGGCCCAATGCCTTACCAGGGACGTGAGCTGGCGTTCAAACTGGGTCTGGAAGGTAAGCTGGTTCAGCAGTTCACCAAGATCTTCATGGGTCTGGCAACGATTTTCCTGGAACGCGACCTGGCGCTGATCGAAATCAACCCGCTGGTGATCACCACTCAGGGCGATCTGATCTGCCTCGACGGTAAACTGGGCGCTGACGGCAACGCACTGTTCCGCCAGTCCGATCTGCGCGAAATGCGCGACCAGTCTCAGGAAGACCCGCGTGAAGCGCAGGCTGCACAGTGGGAACTGAACTACGTGGCGCTGGATGGCAACATCGGCTGCATGGTTAACGGTGCGGGCCTGGCAATGGGCACGATGGACATCGTTAAGCTGCACGGTGGTGAGCCAGCCAACTTCCTCGACGTAGGCGGTGGTGCAACCAAAGAGCGCGTAACCGAAGCATTCAAAATCATCCTCTCTGATGACAACGTGAAAGCCGTTCTGGTTAACATCTTCGGCGGTATCGTACGTTGTGACCTGATCGCCGACGGTATCATCGGTGCGGTAGCAGAAGTGGGTGTTAACGTTCCGGTGGTTGTGCGTCTGGAAGGTAACAACGCTGAACTCGGCGCGAAAAAACTGGCTGACAGCGGCCTGAATATTATTGCAGCGAAAAGTCTGACGGATGCAGCTCAGCAGGTTGTTGCCGCAGTGGAGGGGAAATAATGTCAGTTTTAATTAATAAAGATACCAAGGTTATCTGCCAGGGCTTCACCGGTAGCCAGGGGACTTTCCACTCCGAACAGGCAATTGCCTACGGTACGCAGATGGTTGGCGGCGTGACGCCAGGTAAAGGCGGCACCACGCACCTGGGCCTGCCGGTGTTCAACACCGTGCGCGAAGCAGTAGAAGCCACTGGCGCGACCGCGACCGTTATCTACGTTCCGGCTCCGTTCTGCAAAGACTCCATTCTGGAAGCGATCGATGCAGGCATCAAACTGATCATCACCATCACCGAAGGTATCCCGACGCTGGATATGCTGACCGTGAAGGTGAAGCTGGATGAAGCTGGCGTGCGTATGATCGGCCCGAACTGCCCAGGCGTTATCACCCCGGGCGAGTGCAAAATCGGCATCATGCCGGGCCACATTCACAAACCGGGCAAAGTGGGCATCGTTTCCCGTTCCGGTACCCTGACCTATGAAGCGGTTAAGCAGACCACTGACTACGGTTTCGGCCAGTCCACCTGTGTGGGCATCGGCGGTGACCCGATCCCAGGTTCTAACTTCATCGATATCCTGAAACTGTTCCAGGAAGATCCACAGACCGAAGCGATCGTCATGATCGGTGAGATCGGTGGTAGCGCTGAAGAAGAAGCGGCTGCTTACATCAAAGAGCACGTGACCAAACCGGTTGTGGGTTACATCGCGGGTGTGACTGCGCCAAAAGGCAAGCGTATGGGTCACGCAGGCGCGATTATCGCCGGGGGTAAAGGTACGGCTGATGAGAAATTTGCAGCGCTCGAAGCCGCAGGCGTGAAAACTGTTCGCAGCCTGGCGGATATCGGCGAAGCACTGAAATCCATCATTAAGTAAGTCCTCTCTGCTCCCTGAAAAGGGAGCGTTGAAATAAAAAAATGTCCGTTTCGACATGGTTGGCCACTGAAAAGTGGCCTTTTTTATTGCCTGCGTCGGGCAACCAGGGTGAATTTGTAATCGTCAGTATTGAAAACGTTGCGGCTGTATTCAAAAACTCTGCCGTCTTTCAGGAAACCGCGAGACACTTTCTCCAGGATAGGTTTTGCCGGATCGAGCGCCAGCGCGGCGATCGCCTCTTCGGACGGCATCACCGGTACCAGCTCCTGTTCACTGCGATCGATAACCATCTTTTTGACTTGTTCAATGTAGTGATATTTGGAGTTCTCCATCACTTCCCAGGTGAGGTCGGCGAACATCGCCAGCGGCATCCACGTTTCTTCGAGGTTTACCGGCTTTTGCTTGATAAAGCGCACGCGCTTGACGTGCCAGACTTTATCGTCCGGGTTAAGGTCTAACTTTCCTGCCAGCCGCGCGTCCGCTTTTATCACTTCAAAAATTTTCACATCGCTGTGGGTGTCTACATTTCGGTCGGCCAGTTTCTCGTAAAAACCCGTTAACTGGTATATGTCATAGTTGACGCGCTCTTCTTTTACATAGGAGCCGCTGCCCTGAATGCTTTCGATGATTTGTTCTTCCGTAAGCCGTTTTAATGCCTGTCTTACCGTCACGCGGCTGACGCTGAATGCCTCCTGAAGGCTGGATTCCGTTGGCAATGCATCGCCAGGCTTTAATTCACCGGCATGAATTTTCTCGCGTAGCGCATCGGCTATCTGCCGGTACATTGGTTTATTGCCCATTTTGTATTGCCCGCTTAATACCTTTTCACGGAATTATGCCTTCACTCCATCATTTGTAAATAATACAATTTAGATACAAATTGTGATTGTTAGTGAAAATGATCACATAAATGTATTGTTTCGTCTGTCACAATCGCCCTCAGATAAAAACAACATAAGTGTGAGGATCCGTATGAACCTGACGACCCTGACCCATCCCGGCGCTGTCTGTGTGAAGGGGCACTATGGCAGCCGTGATGAGGCAATACGCCAGCTAACGATGCGACTTCTGGAGCTGGGAAAAATTACCGATGGTGATGAATTTTTGGCAGAAGTCTTCCGTCGGGAATCGCTTGGCCCTACCGCACTGGGGGAAGGGCTGGCGGTACCACATGGCAAATCGCCCGTGGTGAAAGAGGCTGCCTTTGCGGTAGCAACGCTGGACGCGCCGCTTAAATGGGAAGGCGTGGATGGCCCTGAAGACGTTGAATTGATTTTCCTGCTTGCTATTCCACCTGCTGAAGCGGGTTCAACACATATACAGGTGTTAACGGAGCTGACTTCCCGGCTGGCTGATGACGCACTCCGGGCACGCGTGATGGCGGCGACGACGGCAGAAGCCCTGCTTGCTGCTCTGGACGAAACGTCACAGGTTGAGGAAGCGTCACCTCTGGTGGATGCGCCAACCCTTGTCTGTGTGACCGCCTGTCCGGCAGGGATTGCCCATACGTATATGGCTGCTGAATACCTCGAGAAAGCGGGACGTAAGCTGGGTGTAAACGTGGTGGTGGAAAAACAGGGGGCGAACGGTATTGAAGGTCGGTTAACGGCCTGGCAATTGCAGCATGCGCAAGCCTGTATTCTGGCTGCTGAAGTGGCGGTTAAAGAGAGCGAACGCTTCCAGGGGATCCCCACGCTTTCCGTACCGGTAGCGGAACCGCTTCGCCATGCTGAAGCCCTTATTGAGCGCGCTCTGGCATTGCAGCCTTCTCAGGATACTCGCCCTGTGCAGGCTCAGAACGGGGATAAAAAGAGCTTCAAAACAGAGCTTAAGCAGGCGCTACTGAGCGGTATCTCGTTTGCTGTACCGCTGATTGTGGCGGGAGGTACGGTGCTGGCTATCTCGGTACTGCTGGCGCAGATGCTGGGCTTACAGCATCTGTTCGATCAGGAAAACTCATGGCTGTGGATGTACCGCAAACTCGGCGGTGGCATGCTCGGCATTTTGATGGTGCCCGTGCTCGCCGCCTATACAGCTTACTCACTGGCGGATAAACCCGCCCTGGCTCCGGGGTTCGCCGCCGGTCTTGCCGCGAATATGATCGGCTCTGGTTTTTTGGGAGCGATCGCCGGCGGGTTGATTGCCGGCTACCTGATGCGCTGGGTGAAAAATCATATTCGTCTCAATAATCGCTATAACGGCTTTCTGACCTATTACCTCTATCCGGTTATTGGCGTGCTGGGGGCGGGCAGTCTGATGCTGTTTGTGATCGGTGAGCCCGTGGCGTGGATAAACAATTCACTTACCGCCTGGCTCAACGGACTGTCGGGGGCTAACGCGCTGCTGCTGGGGACGATTCTCGGCTTTATGTGTTCATTCGATCTGGGCGGGCCGGTCAACAAAGCGGCGTATGCATTCTGTCTGGGGGCGATGGCGAACGGTGTCTATGGGCCGTATGCCATTTTTGCCTCCGTCAAAATGGTGTCCGCCTTCACGGTGACCGCATCAACCCTGCTGGCTCCACATCTCTTCAAGCAGTTTGAAATCGAAACCGGTAAGTCAACGTGGTTGTTGGGGCTGGCGGGGATTACCGAAGGGGCGATCCCAATGGCTATTGAAGATCCGCTGCGGGTCATTGGTTCATTCGTATTGGGTTCAATGGTGACCGGTGCGATTGTCGGTGCAATGGGCATCGGGTTGTCCACGCCGGGAGCGGGCATTTTCTCCCTCTTCTTGCTCCATCATAGCGGAATGGGTGGCATCACGGCGGCAGTGGGCTGGTTTGGGGCTGCGCTGGTGGGGACCGCCATCTCGACACTCATTTTACTTTTCTGGCGACGTCAGGCGGTAAAGCGCGGCAAATACGTCATTGAAGACGCCATGCCATAAACACGCACAAACAGGAAACGAAGATGAAAGCTGTATCTCGCGTTCATATTACACCGCATATGCACTGGGACCGTGAGTGGTATTTCACCACTGAAGCGTCGCGCATTCTCCTTGTCAATAATATGGAGGAGATCCTCACCCGTCTTGAGCAGGATGACGCATACAAATACTACGTCCTCGACGGGCAGACGGCGGTTCTGGAAGATTACTTCGCGGTGAAACCAGAAAACCGGCCCCGGGTGAAGGCACTGGTTGAGGCCGGGAAACTGATTATTGGCCCCTGGTATACCCAGACGGACACCACAATTGTTTCCGGCGAGTCGATTGTTCGCAACCTGATGTATGGCATCCGCGACTGTATGGCATTGGGTGAGCCGATGAAGATTGGCTACCTGCCGGATTCGTTCGGCATGTCCGGGCAACTTCCGCACATTTATAACGGTTTTGGTATTACGCGAGCCATGTTCTGGCGCGGTTGTTCAGAGCGTCACGGGACAGATAAAACGGAGTTTTTATGGCAGAGTGCGGATGGCAGTGAGGTCACGACACAGGTACTGCCGTTAGGTTACGCGATTGGTAAGTACTTACCGGAGGATGAAGAAGGGTTACGAAAACGGCTCGACAGTTACTTCGGGGTGCTGGAAAAAGCCTCCGTCACGAAGGAGATATTGTTGCCCAACGGTCACGACCAGATGCCGCTGCAGCAAAACATTTTCGCAGTGATGGATAAGCTTCGTGAAATTTATCCGCAGCGTAAATTTGTGATGAGCCGGTTTGAGGAAGTCTTTGAACATATTGAAGCACACCGTGAAGAACTGGCGACGCTGAAAGGGGAGTTTATCGACGGTAAATACATGCGTGTGCACCGGACGATAGGCTCCACGCGGATGGACATTAAAATTGCACATGCCCGCATAGAGAACAAAATCGTTAATGTCCTGGAGCCGCTGGCAACGCTTGCCTGGACGCTGGGGTTTGAATACCACCACGGCCTGCTGGAAAAAATGTGGAAAGAGATCCTGAAAAATCACGCCCACGACAGCATTGGCTGCTGCTGTAGCGACAAGGTGCATCGCGAAATCCTCTCGCGTTTCGAGCTGGCTGAGGATATGGCCGATAACCTGACGCATTTTTATATGCGCAAGATTGTCGACAACATGCCGCAAAGCGATGCAGACAAACTGGTGATGTTCAACCTGATGCCCTGGCCGCGTGACGAGGTGATTAACACGACGATCCGCCTGCGTGCCAGCCAGTTCCGCCTGGTGGATGATAAAGGCAACGACGTTCCGTATTTCATTCGCCACGCCCGCGAACTTGATCCGGGGCTGATTGACAGGCAGATCGTCCATTACGGGAATTATGAGCCGTTTATGGCGTTCGATATCCAGCTCAGTCAGAACCTGCCATCAATGGGCTACCGCACGCTGTATATCGAACCGCATATCGCGGGTGACGCGCTTCCGCCAACGAAAACAACAGAGGCATTGCTGGAAAATGCCTTCTGGCAGATAAGCCTGAACGGTGACGGAACGCTGCGTCTGCACGATAAAGTGTCAGGTCTTATCTATGACCGCGTGCTGGAAATTGAAGAGAGTTCCGATGATGGTGATGAGTATGACTATTCTCCGTCGCGAGAGGAGTGGCGGCTCACTTCAGTGCAAGGCGAGCATGACGTTGAGGTTACTCATGAAGGCTGGCAGAGCAGGGTGCTGATCCGTCATCGAATGGCGGTTCCGGCAAACCTCACCGAACGTTCGGCACGCCAGCAAAACGGTCTTCTCACTGCTGAAATGGCGGTGACGCTCAGCCATAACAGCCGGCGTATTGATGTGGAGGTTCGGCTGGATAATCAGGCTGACGATCATCGCGTCCGTGTACTGATCCCCACGCCATTTAATACGGAAGCGGTGTTAGCCGATACGCAGTTTGGCTCGCTGACGCGCCCTGTGTGGGATGAGGCCATGACGAACTGGCAGGAAGAGGGATGGAAGGAAGCGCCACTGCCGGTCTGGAATCTCCTCAACTACGCCGTACTCCAGGAAAAGCATCATGGAATGGCGTTGTTCACTGAGGGACTGCGGGAATTTGAAGTTATCGGTGACGCTCATAAAACATTTGCCCTGACGCTTCTGCGCGGAGTGGGGGTTCTCGGGAAGGAGGATTTACTCCTGCGGCCTGGAAGACCATCTGGTATCAAGATGCCCGTACCGGACTCGCAGGTTCGTGGCCAGCTTGACTGCCGTTTTAGCCTCTATAGTTTTAGCGGATCGCCTGACGATGCCGGTGTTGCCCAGCAGGCGAAGGCATGGCTTACCCCGGTTCACTGCTATAACAAAATCCCCTGGGATGCGATGAAACTTAACCGCGCTGCGTTCAGGACGCCGGAGAGCTACAGCCTGTTAACGTTGCCACCGACAGGTTGTATGTTGAGTGCATTGAAAAAGTCAGAAGACGGCGAAGCCCTTATCCTTCGCCTGTTCAATCCATCGGAGTCGACCTCTTACGATGCCACTTTAGCGGTAAACCGGACGATTAAAGGGTGCCACGAAACCGACATGAATGAACGCACTAAAGAGGGCGGGCATGACGAAAAAGGCATCGTGGGGGCATTTCGCCCGGGGCAGTCGCGTACCTTTAGTATTCAGATAGAGGGGTAACATTCCACACGTTCAAAAGACCGCAGACATTGCGGTCTTTTGTTTCATCGAATAGTCACAAAGCGGTGTTAATTTTGTGGTTGGTAAAGGTAAATTAAATGTAATTGCGAAGAGTTACAGTAAAGCAATGGAAAAATACTGTGAGGTGGCTATCATTATATGTTTACCTGCATGTGAAACTGCATTGTCCTTTCTCGTTAATTAAAATCACTTCTGTTCATATTATTCCCTGCATTTGATAACCATCAATACCTCGTGATGTACATGTCATTAACATGATTTTCACCATTCGCACTGCAATTAAACATGGTTAACAACGGTGATTGTTTTTGATTTAAATCAATGTTTAATCCTTGGAAAAAGATACCAAAAGACGTTAAATTGTCCCCGATCAAAATGGCTGAAAAGTGGTAGTTTTGCTATAAATTGATCACCGTCGAAAAACGTAAAAGTGATTCAATAAAAACCTGTTTATTGTAAGGGTTTTGCAGCGTATTATATTTGCGGGATCAATTTGGGTTTTTTATTAACGTATTTGTAACTTTTCATCACTGCTTTTTCCTCCTGTAGAGAATAAGCAACGAAGAAGGGAAGCAGATAATTTTGTATTGGGGCATGTGTGTGGATCCGTCGTATCTAACGGCGTCCACTCTCGGAGTCTTCATGCGATGAGCAAGGAGTCATGATGTTAGATATAGTCGAACTGTCGCGCTTACAGTTTGCCTTGACCGCGATGTACCACTTCCTGTTTGTGCCACTGACGCTCGGTATGGCGTTCCTGCTGGCCATCATGGAAACGGTCTACGTCCTCTCCGGCAAACAGATTTATAAAGATATGACCAAGTTCTGGGGCAAGTTGTTTGGTATCAACTTTGCACTGGGCGTGGCAACCGGTTTGACCATGGAGTTCCAGTTCGGGACTAACTGGTCTTACTATTCCCACTATGTAGGGGATATCTTCGGTGCGCCGCTGGCCATTGAAGGTCTGATGGCCTTCTTCCTCGAATCCACCTTTGTAGGTCTGTTCTTCTTCGGTTGGGACCGTCTGGGTAAAGTCCAGCATATGGCGGTAACCTGGCTGGTGGCATTAGGTTCTAACCTGTCCGCACTGTGGATCCTGGTGGCGAACGGCTGGATGCAGAACCCGATCGCGTCTGATTTCAACTTCGAAACCATGCGTATGGAGATGGTCAGCTTTGCCGAGCTGGTACTGAACCCGGTCGCACAGGTTAAATTCGTTCACACTGTAGCATCTGGTTATGTGTGTGGTGCGATGTTCATTCTGGGCATCAGCTCCTACTATATGCTGCGTGGTCGTGACTTCGCTTTCGCTAAACGTTCCTTCGCCATCGCGGCAAGCTTCGGCATGGCAGCGATTCTGTCCGTTATCGTTCTGGGTGATGAATCCGGTTACGAAATGGGTGACGTGCAGAAAACCAAGCTGGCGGCTATCGAAGCTGAGTGGGAAACGCAACCGGCTCCGGCTGCCTTTACTCTGTTCGGTATTCCGGATCAGGATGCGCAGCAAAACCACTTCTCCATCCAGATCCCTTACGCGCTCGGCATCATTGCTACTCGCTCCGTCGACAAACAGGTGACTGGCCTGAAAGAACTGATGGTGCAGCATGAAGGCCGTATCCGTAACGGTATGAAAGCTTATGCGTTGCTGGAACAACTGCGTGCCGGTTCTACCGACCAGGCGGTTCGCGATCAGTTTAATAACGTGAAGAAAGACCTGGGTTACGGTCTGCTGCTGAAACGCTATACCCCGAACGTCTCCGACGCGACGGAAGCACAGATTCAGATGGCAACCAAAGACTCCATTCCACGCGTTGCGCCGCTGTACTTCGCCTTCCGTATCATGGTGGGCTGCGGCATCCTGATGTTGCTGATCATTGCAGCGTCCTTCTGGTCTGTTATTCGTAACCGCGTTGGTCAGAAAAAATGGCTGCTGCGTACCGCGTTGTACGGTATTCCACTGCCGTGGATTGCTATCGAATCCGGTTGGTTCGTGGCGGAATATGGCCGTCAGCCGTGGGCGATAGGTGAGGTGCTGCCAACAGCGGTCGCGAACTCTACCCTGACAGCGGGCGATCTGATCTTCTCCATGCTGCTGATTTGTGGTCTGTACACCCTGTTCCTGGTGGCTGAACTGTTCCTGATGTTCAAGTTCGCGCGCCTTGGCCCAAGCAGCCTGAAAACCGGTCGCTATCACTACGAGCAGTCCGGTGCGACTACTCAGCCGGCACGCTAAGACAGGAGTCATCAAATGATCGATTATGAAGTATTGCGTTTTATCTGGTGGCTGCTGGTCGGTATCCTGCTGATCGGTTTTGCGGTCACGGATGGTTTCGACATGGGGGTGGGCATGCTCACCCGTTTCCTCGGTCGTAATGACACCGAGCGTCGAATCATGATCAACTCCATCGCCCCACACTGGGACGGTAACCAGGTGTGGCTGATCACCGCAGGCGGCGCACTGTTTGCTGCCTGGCCGATGGTCTACGCGGCTGCGTTCTCCGGTTTCTACGTGGCGATGATTCTGGTGCTGGCGTCTTTATTCTTCCGTCCGGTTGGTTTCGACTACCGTTCCAAGATTGAAGACACCCGCTGGCGCAACATGTGGGACTGGGGCATCTTCATTGGTAGCTTCGTTCCACCTCTGGTGATTGGCGTGGCGTTCGGTAACCTGCTGCAGGGCGTACCGTTCCACATCGACGATTACATGCGTCTTTACTACACCGGTAACTTCTTCCAGCTGCTGAACCCGTTTGGTCTGCTGGCAGGCGTAGTGAGTGTGGCGATGATCATTACCCAGGGCGCGACCTATCTGCAGATGCGTACTGTGGGTGAACTGCACCTGCGTTCTCGCACGACAGCTCAGGTTGCTGCTCTGGTAACGCTGGTCTGCTTCGCACTGGCTGGCGTTTGGGTGATGTACGGTATTGATGGTTACGTAGTGACGTCTGCTATCAACCACGCTGCACCGTCTAACCCGCTGACCAAAGAAGTGGCTCGTCAGGCTGGTGCATGGCTGGTGAACTTCAACAATACTCCTGCGCTGTGGGCTATCCCGGCACTGGGTGTATTGCTGCCACTGCTGACGGTGCTGACGTCTCGTCTGGAAAAAGGCGCACTGGCGTTCGTGTTCTCTTCACTGACGCTGGCGTGCATCATCCTGACTGCGGGTATTGCTATGTTCCCATTCGTGATGCCATCCAGCACCATGATGAATGCTAGCCTGACCATGTGGGATGCAACCTCCAGCCAGCTGACGCTGAACCTGATGACATATGTGGCTTGTGTATTCGTACCGATTATCCTGCTCTACACCACCTGGTGTTACTGGAAAATGTTCGGTCGTATCACCAAAGAACATATCGAAAGCAACACCCACTCTATGTACTAAGTAAGGAGCTGAATATGTGGTATTTCGCATGGATTTTAGGGACGCTTCTTGCCTGTGCCTTTGGTGTCATCACCGCACTGGCGCTTGAGCACGTTGAAGCGTCCAAAGCGGGTGAAGAAAAACACTAATGAAAATTATCGCGATGCTTTACGCGGTAATGGATAAGCGCCCGTTAAGGGCGCTTTCTTTAGTGATGGCATTACTGCTGGCAGGCTGTATCTTCTGGGACCCGTCGCGCTTCGCGGCAAAGACCAGCGAGCTTGAGATCTGGCACGGCTTCCTCATTATGTGGGCGGTGTGTGCTGGCGTCATTCACGGCGTGGGCTTTCGTCCGAAAGCACTTCACTGGCAGGGTCTTTTTTGCCCGCTGCTCGCCGATCTGGTTCTTCTCGCCGGTTTGATTTTCTTCTTCTTCTGAATAAGAAATGTCCGTTAATGATATGGGCTTACCCGAGCCCATAAAAATTTACTCTCCGTTTACTTTCTCCCATTCCAAACCATCTTTCCCGCGCGTATAGTAGCGAAGTTTAAAAGAGTTAACTTTTGTTGCATTACCGGGATGTAAAGTGAATACAACGCTGTTTCGATGGCCGGTTCGTGTCTATTACGAAGATACTGACGCCGGTGGTGTGGTTTACCACGCCAGCTACGTTGCTTTTTATGAACGGGCACGCACAGAGATGCTGCGCCATCATCACTTTAGCCAACAGGTACTGTTGGCTGAGCGAGTTGCCTTTGTGGTACGCAAGATGACGCTTGAGTATTTTGCGCCTGCCAGACTCGACGATATGCTCGAAGTCCAAACTGAAATTACATCAATGCGCGGAACCTCACTGGTTTTCACGCAGCGGATAGTCAATGCAGAGAACACCGTACTGAACTCAGCTGAAGTACTGATTGTTTGTGTTGATCCAACCATAATGAAGCCTCGTGCGCTTCCTAAGTCTATTGTCGCGGAGTTTAAGCAGTGACTGACATGAATATCCTTGATTTGTTCCTGAAGGCTAGCCTTCTGGTTAAACTTATCATGTTGATTTTGATTGGTTTTTCAATCGCATCCTGGGCTATCATCATCCAGAGAACACGTATCCTCAATGCAGCAGGCCGTGAGGCGGAAGCGTTTGAAGATAAGTTCTGGTCAGGTATCGAACTTTCTCGTTTGTACCAGGAAAGCCAGGGACGCCGTGAGAACCTCGCAGGCTCCGAGCAAATTTTCTACAGCGGTTTCAAAGAGTTTGCCCGTCTGCATCGTGCTAACAGCCATGCGCCGGAAGCGGTCGTTGAAGGTGCATCGCGTGCGATGCGCATTTCCATGAACCGCGAGCTGGAAAATCTTGAAACGCATATTCCTTTCCTGGGTACCGTAGGTTCCATCAGCCCATACATCGGTCTGTTTGGTACGGTATGGGGGATCATGCACGCCTTTATCGCGCTGGGTGCGGTGAAGCAGGCGACGTTGCAGATGGTGGCACCGGGTATTGCAGAAGCACTGATTGCAACGGCAATCGGTCTGTTTGCTGCAATTCCGGCAGTAATGGCTTACAACCGTCTGAACCAGCGTGTGAACAAACTGGAACTGAACTACGACAACTTTATGGAAGAGTTCACCGCGATTCTGCACCGTCAGGCGTTTACCAGCACCGAGAGCAACAAGGGGTAAACCATGGCCAGAACGCGTGGACGGGGGCGTCGCGAGCTCAAGTCCGAAATCAATATCGTTCCGCTGCTGGACGTACTGCTGGTACTGCTGCTGATCTTTATGGCGACAGCGCCCATCATTACCCAGAGCGTGGAAGTTGATCTGCCGGATGCGACAGAATCACAGGCGGTAAGCACCAATGACGACCCTCCAGTCATCATTGAGGTTTCCGGCGTAGGGCAATACAGCGTGGTGGTAGAGAAAGATCGTATGGATCAGCTACCACCTGAGCAGGTTATTGCTGAAGCGCAACGACGCCTGGAGTCAAATCCGAAAACGGTCTTCTTAATCGGTGGCGCGAAAGACGTACCATACGATGAAATTATTAAAGCGCTGAACTTGCTACATAGTGCGGGTGTTAAGTCAGTTGGCTTAATGACTCAGCCTATTTGATCATCTGCGTAGTTTTTGGGAACCGATAGTGTCAAAGGCAACCGAACAGAACGACAAGCTTAAGCGAGCGATAATCGTCTCCGCAGTGCTGCACGTTATTCTTTTTGCAGCACTGATCTGGAGTTCGTTCGACGAGCATATCGATGCATCAGCGGGCGGCGGTGGAGGTTCTTCCATCGACGCCGTGATGGTGGATCCCGGTGCGGTAGTGCAGAACTATAATCGTCAGCAGCAGCAGAAAGCGAGTGCAAAACGAGCTGAAGAGCAGCGTGAGAAACAGGCGCAACAGCAAGCGGATGAACTGCGTGAAAAGCAGGCCGCCGAGCAAGAGCGTCTGAAGCAGCTTGAGAAAGAACGTTTGCAGGCGCAGGAAGCCGCAAAAGAGCAGGCGGAACAGCAGAAGCAGGCTGAAGAGGCCGCGAAGAAAGCACAGGAACAGCAAAAGCAGGCGGAAGAAGCGGCTGCAAAAGCTGCAGCGGACGCGAAAGCGCAGGCTGATGCCCAGGCTAAATTAGCGGCAGAATCGGCGAAAAAAGCGGCTGCCGATGCTCAGAAGAAAGCTGAAGCGGAAGCAGCGAAGAAAGCCGCTGCCGACGCTCAGAAGAAAGCTGAAGCAGAAGTAGCGAAGAAAGCGGCTGCCGATGCTCAGAAGAAAGCTGAAGCAGAAGTAGCGAAGAAAGCGGCTGCCGATGCTCAGAAGAAAGCCGAAGCGGAAGCAGCGAAGAAAGCTGCTCAGGAAGCTGAGAAGAAAGCAGCTGCTGATGCTGCGAAGAAAGCCGCTGCTGCAGAGAAAGCTGCTGCTGAAAAAGCGGCTGCCGCTGAAAAAGCCGCAGCAGACAAAAAAGCTGCCGCTGAGAAAGCTGCTGCGGATAAGAAAGCTGCAGCAGAGAAAGCCGCTGCCGATAAGAAAGCTGCCGCTGATAAAGCCGCCGCGAAAAAGGCTGCAGCCGCTGAGAAAGCTGCCGCGGCTGCAGGCGTTGACGATCTACTTGGCGACTTGAGTGCTGGTAAGAATGCGCCGAAAGGTACTACCAGTGGTAGCGCTGGTGGGGCATCTCCTGCTAAAGGAAGTAAACAAGGGCAGGGTGGTGCATCACAGGCCGAGATTGCTTCGTATATTTCACAGGTGCAGGCAGCTATTCGTGGTCATCTGTATGACTGGGAAACCTATAAAGGCAAGACCTGTACTTTGCGTGTAAATATAAGTTCTGACGGCAGCATACTTAGCGTGAAGCCGGAAGGTGGGGATGACGCATTCTGTCAGCAGATGTTATCTGCAACCAGCAGAATGACGAAATT
Source organism: Enterobacter cloacae complex sp. 2024EL-00214 (assembly GCF_043945575.1). Lineage (NCBI taxonomy): Bacteria > Pseudomonadati > Pseudomonadota > Gammaproteobacteria > Enterobacterales > Enterobacteriaceae > Enterobacter > Enterobacter cloacae complex sp. 2024EL-00214. The sequence continues at coordinate 24,534 of NZ_JBIMRC010000011.1, forward strand.
CCCGAAACCACCGTCTCAGGCTGTGTATGAAACATTCAAAAATGCACCGCTGGACTTCAAACCTTAAGTTACATTTTCCCCGTGCAAACGGGGAAATTTAGACCAGGTTTAGTCACAGGGTTCTGGTAGTTTTGTCTATTTGAGTTTGTTAACATTCTGCTAAATTATCGTGGGTAAGGTTACCTGGATAAGGGAGATATGATGAAGCAGGCATTACGTGTAGCATTTAGTTTCTTAATGCTGTGGGCAGCTGTGCTGCACGCAGAGGTACGTATCGAGATCACCCAGGGGGTGGACTCGGCGCGTCCAATCGGTGTTGTTCCGTTCCAGTGGGCTGGCCCAGGTGCTGCACCTGAAGATGCGGGTGGCATCGTTGCAGCTGACCTGCGTAACAGCGGTAAATTCAACCCATTAGATCGTTCTCGTCTGCCACAGCAGCCGGGCAGCGCGCAGGAGGTACAGCCTGCCGCATGGTCTGCGCTGGGTATTGATGCCGTGGTGGTGGGTCAGGTTACCCCTAACCCAGACGGTTCTTTCAACGTTGCATGGCAGCTGGTTGATACCGGCGGCGCACCGGGCACCGTTCTGGCACAGAACTCTTACAAGGTCACTAAACAGTACCTGCGCTACGCGGCTCACGCTGCCAGCGACGCGGTATTCGAAAAACTGACCAGCATTAAAGGCGCATTCCGTACCCGTATCGCCTATGTGGTGCAGACCAACGGCGGTCAGTTCCCGTATGAGCTGCGTGTGTCTGACTACGACGGTTACAACCAGTTCCTGGTGAAACGTTCTTCTCAGCCGCTGATGTCTCCAGCCTGGTCTCCGGATGGTTCCAAACTGGCCTATGTTACCTTCGAAAGCGGTCGTTCTGCGCTGGTTATCCAGACACTGGCTAACGGTGCTGTTCGTCAGGTCGCTTCGTTCCCACGTCACAACGGTGCTCCATCGTTCTCTCCGGACGGTTCTAAGCTGGCATTTGCCCTGTCTAAAACCGGTAGCCTGAACCTGTACGTGATGGATGTCGGTTCTGGTCAGATCCGCCAGGTGACTGATGGTCGTAGCAACAACACGGAACCAAGCTGGTTCCCGGACAGCCAGAACCTGGCATTTACTTCTGACCAGGCCGGCCGTCCACAAATCTATAAAGTGAATATCAACGGCGGTGCTCCGCAACGTATTAGCTGGGAAGGTACGCAGAACCAGAACGCAGACGTGAGCAGCGACGGTAAATTTATGGTAATGGTTAGCTCCAACGGTGGGCAGCAGCACATTGCCAAACAAGATCTGGTAGCGGGTGGCGTGCAGGTTCTGTCGTCAACGTTCCTGGATGAAACGCCAAGTCTGGCACCTAACGGCACGATGGTAATCTACAGCTCTTCTCAGGGGATGGGATCTGTGCTGAATCTGGTTTCTACAGATGGGCGTTTCAAAGCGCGTATTCCGGCAACTGATGGACAGGTAAAATCACCTGCCTGGTCGCCGTATCTGTAAATAATAATTAATTGATTACTAAAGGAATCATAGAAATGCAACTGAACAAAGTGCTGAAGGGGCTGATGATCGCTCTGCCTGTAATGGCAATCGCAGCGTGTTCTTCTAACAAGAACGCAAGCAATGACCAGAGCGGCGAAGGCATGATGGGTGCCGGCACCGGTATGGACGCTAACGGCAATGGCAACATGTCTTCTGAAGAGCAAGCGCGTCTTCAGATGCAGCAGCTGCAGCAGAACAACATCGTTTACTTCGATCTGGATAAATACGACATCCGTTCTGACTTCGCTGCGATGCTGGATGCTCACGCTAACTTCCTGCGTAGCAACCCATCTTACAAAGTCACCGTAGAAGGTCATGCGGACGAACGTGGTACTCCAGAGTACAACATCTCCCTGGGTGAGCGTCGTGCTAACGCCGTTAAGATGTACCTGCAGGGTAAAGGCGTTTCTGCTGACCAGATCTCCATCGTTTCTTACGGTAAAGAAAAACCTGCAGTACTGGGTCACGACGAAGCGGCTTACTCCAAAAACCGTCGTGCCGTACTGGTTTACTAAGAGAATTGCATGAGCAGTAACTTCAGACATCATCTGTTGAGTCTGTCGTTACTGGTTGGAATAGCGGCCCCCTGGGCCGCTTTTGCTCAGGCACCAATCAGTAGTGTCGGCTCAGGCTCGGTAGAAGACCGGGTCACTCAACTCGAGCGTATTTCTAACGCTCACAGCCAGCTTTTAACTCAACTCCAGCAGCAACTTTCCGATAACCAAAACGATATTGACTCTCTCCGTGGCCAGATTCAGGAAAGCCAATATCAGCTTAACCAGGTTATGGATCGTCAGAAGCAAATTTTGCAGCAGATAGATAGCCTGAGCAGCGGCGGTGCAGCAGCGCAGCCAGCAGCGGGCGATCAGAGCGGTGCGGCGACAGCAACACCTGCTCCGGCAGACAATGCTTCGGCTTCGACAGGTGCGCCTGTACAGAGCGGTGACGCCAATACGGATTACAATGCAGCTATTGCCCTGGTGCAGGATAAATCTCGTCAGGAAGACGCTCTCGTTGCGTTCCAGAACTTCGTTAAGAAATACCCTGATTCCACTTATCTGCCCAATGCGAACTATTGGTTGGGTCAGTTGAATTACAACAAGGGTAAGAAGGACGATGCGGCGTTTTATTTTGCCTCTGTGGTGAAAAATTACCCAAAATCGCCAAAAGCGCCTGATGCGATGTTTAAGGTCGGCGTGATCATGCAGGACAAAGGTGACACTGCGAAAGCCAAAGCGGTTTATCAGCAAGTCGTCACAAAATTCCCTGGCACCGAAGGTGCTAAACAGGCGCAAAAACGTCTGAGTTCGATGGGATGATTATCGCATGACCAGAAATCGCGTTATTTCTGGTCGTGCAGCATGATTCGTAAGCAGTTAAGTGATCTTCATCGAAATTTTTGTTGCGCAGAATTCTTAAATCAGTAATATATGCCGCCGTTGCCACGGGATATCAAACAACGTGAAAACAGCGTAAAAGTGGGTCGTTAGCTCAGTTGGTAGAGCAGTTGACTTTTAATCAATTGGTCGCAGGTTCGAATCCTGCACGACCCACCAATAAGTTAGGTGGATAGTAATAGCTTAACGTGAAGGATAACGTTGCTTTAGCAACGGCCCGTAGGGCGAGGCGAAAGCCGAGTCATCCTGCACGACCCACCACTTAACGCATTACCGGCAGTACAGAGTGGGTGATTAGCTCAGTTGGTAGAGCATCTCCTTTACACGGAGGGGGTCGGCGGTTCGAGCCCGTCATCACCCACCACTCGGGTCGTTAGCTCAGTTGGTAGAGCAGTTGACTTTTAATCAATTGGTCGCAGGTTCGAATCCTGCACGACCCACCAATTTTAATGTCTTACTCAGATGTTAAACGTGAAGGATAACGTTGCTTCAGCAACGGCCCGAAGGGCGAGGCAAAGCCGAGTCATCCTGCACGACCCACCAATTTATATTGGTTCCGAGTGAATATTCAGGCAACACCCAGATGGGTCGTTAGCTCAGTTGGTAGAGCAGTTGACTTTTAATCAATTGGTCGCAGGTTCGAATCCTGCACGACCCACCAGCCTGAATAAATTTGAAGTACATCCCGCAAGGGGTCGTTAGCTCAGTTGGTAGAGCAGTTGACTTTTAATCAATTGGTCGCAGGTTCGAATCCTGCACGACCCACCAACATACCTTCCTGGGGTGTTTCAGGACATCCGGGGAAGTAAAGAAACCGTATTACTGTCAAAGGTATACGTTTTTTTTCGTCTGTATGTATTAGTCACTTTCTTCCTGTCGCCCGTACACCTGCGCTACATACCGCCCGCGTCCGTCGCCGTCATTGCCAGCGCCTCCTTATCGCTGAATCCCTGCGCCAGATAGTAGCGGATCGCATCCTGCGTCCACGCATCGCGCAGTGAGTGTGGGGTGTAATCGCCCCTCAGTCCGACCCTGGCGATCTCCCCGCGCCAGTAATTCATGGCTTTCTGGAGGTCAGGCTGGTCGATCAGACTGCCATTTCGTTCTTCTGCAACAGACAGGGCATTATCCAGCGCTTTTTTGACAGCTATAGCATCCTGAATAACACGTTTTGCGTGGACGGTAGCCTTTGGTGCCAAAAACCACCGTCAGCCTGGTTTCGCCGCGCTCCAGCGCCTTTTTCCACGCGTTCAGTGACTGACAGCATTGTACCGTCTCCTGCGAACGTAACCCCATCAGCCTTGCCAGCTCCAGCGTTGCTGCCAGCCCCGCGTCTTTCCCGCGGGCGGCTGCCAGCACCCGCTGATAATACTCAGGCATGATGGCCCGGTTAGTGCCGTTGCGGGATGCGCCAGCCACCCCTAATGATTTATTGGTCAGCCGCTCATGTTCTGCCACCTGCTTACGCCCGGCCTGTTGCAGCACGCCACGCAGCGCAGCCATTTCGTTTTGCAGCGTCCGTTTACCGATCTCCTGCGCCAATCGCGTCTGAATATAGCATTCAATATGGCGAACCCTGATCTGTTCCACCCGCTGGATCTGGATATTCAGCGTACGTAAATGGCGACTGAATCGCTGCATAATATGAATGCGGTCATCCACCGTTTTAAAACTACCGCCCGCCTTTTTCGACAACGCCTTCATTTCACCGCCTAATTTGCCCATAGCTCCCCATTGCTGCTGTTAAAAAGCACAAGATGGCCCCGTCGTATGCTTTTTGGCTGTGCCAGAACGATACCTTCACGCCGGGGAGGCAGGTTGTTGAGGTGTAGGGAGCTTCAGGCTGTACGCGGCACAGGCTGCCTGCCGTAGCAGGAAATTCTCCGGGGCATCATGCCCCCCTCGGTATCGATCTTTTTCTCCGTTTCTGAACCGACAGCGGCCTGAAAGCGACGTGTCAGTGTGGGGGATTGAGGGCGCAGACCAGATTTTCCGTGGCTTGCGTCAAGCGTGGTGGAACGGCGTCACTTTGTCGCTTTACGCGACAAAGTGACGCCTGAGTTGGGCCTTGTGCTCGTGGAACACGAGAGCTGGTGCAATTTTACGGCCACGCGGCAGCAAAGCCTGACGGCAATGCAGGCTGCAGCCCGTAAATGTTAAGGGTGCTGAATATCAGCAGGTGTGTGAGCTGGTGCAGATTTCTCCGGTGAAAAACCGGCAGTGTGATGCAGTAACGATGAATGAAGTGAGACCTTAGCCACGATGGAGTCGTGACCCGGCGGTTTTCAAAGGCAGCCGCCGTAAGGGAGGACGACCATCCTGATGGCTCAGGCGCTTCTTTCAGGTCTGAAGCGTAAGGGACTGCCATAAAGGCAGCTTGTTGCAGGGAAAAAGTTACGTGAATGCTGCTGGTGCAAAAAAAGGAAAAACTGTTTTCGGATTTAAAAGATTTATTCGTGAGATGCTGACGCACCTCGCCTGCCGTCTCCCGCCAGCAAAGCCGCCGAAAGAGCGGGAGAGCTGGTTTTACTTTACATCACGGTAGCGCGAGGACCAGTCCTCTTTCGGCGTCATGCCCGGCGCGTTCACGATCATCTTCTCCCCTTTGGGCCAGAGCGCGTGTGCCAGCGTGGAAGACACCAGCCCCACAGTGAGGAAGTGTGCGACAGGGCGACATTCAGGAGCGCCAGGATGATTATGTATTCACATCACTTAAGTAAAAATAAAATACATTTTTAAAATAAATAAAAACGAAATTCATAATTCATTGACAGAAATCATAAAACAGGACAGGGGGTCGTTTTTAAATGGGATATTATTTATCAGTAATGCTAATCATTTTCCCGGTTATTCGCAGATAAGTCAGAAGACCAGATAACGCCTGTTGCGATGCCTGCGGAAATGCCCCGTTTTATTGATTCAGGGAGGCACTTATGTCGACAGGTTTACGTTTCACACTGGACGTGGATGGTCTGGGGTCAAAAACCTTCGCCGTGGTGAGCTTTCTGCTGAAACAGCGTTATTTATCCCCGTTTACTCTGGACATTGAAGTCGCCAGTGACTCTTTCGGACAGGCAGCGGAAAACGTACTGGAAAAGAATGCCACCCTGACTGTCTGGCAGGGCGATACACCACAGCGCCGTATCAGCGGCATTGTCACCCGCTTCGGGATGAAAGAGTACAACGGCTGGCAGATGTGCTACAGCCTGACCATCAACCCTCCCCTGTGGCGCGCCGGGCTGCGACAAAATTTCCGTATCTTCCAGCAGCAGGATATTCAGACCATTTCCACCACGCTGCTGGAGGAAAACGGTATCACAGGCTGGGAATCGCTGTTTTATGAAGATCACCCGGCGCGGGAATTTTGCGTGCAGTACGGCGAGACCGACCTGGCATTTCTCACCCGCCTGTGGTCGGAGGAAGGGATTTTCTTTTTTGACCGGCACGTTGCCGACACGCAGACACTAACGTTGTGCGATGATATGGCCGGGCTGTCCCGCACGGATGAAATCCCCTTTAACCCCAACCCCACGACCACTCTTTTGCCCCTGACTGTCAGTACATTCAGTTACCAGGCGCAGATACGCCCCTCTTCGGTGGAAACCCAGGACTACACCTTTAAGGTGCCGGGATGGCCGGCGTATTACGGGTGTGACGGCGAACACCTGAACGGCCAGCGCACGCAGTATGAGGTCTTCGATTATCCGGGACGGTTCAAGGATGAACAGCACGGGCAGGATTTCGCCCGTTATCAGATGGAGGGCTGGCGCAACAATGCGGAGACAGCCTCCTGCGTCAGCAATTCACCGACATTATGGCCGGGCGTCATTTTTACGCTTACCGGGCATCCGGTCAGGGAGCTTAACCGGCAATGGCAGGTTATCAGTTCCGTTCTGACGGGCAAACAACCACAGGCGCTGAAAGGCAGCCGGGGACAGGGCACCACGCTGGATAATCAGTTTGAGGTTATCCCCGCAGACCGGACCTGGCGACCGCAGCCCCTGCTGAAACCGAAGGTGGACGGCCCGCAGAGCGCCATCGTTACCGGACCGCCGGGAGAAGAGATTTTCTGCGACGAACATGGCCGGGTGCGGGTGCGCTTTCACTGGGACCGTTACTGTCCGGGGAACGAGGACAGCTCCTGCTGGGTGCGGGTATCGCAGGCATGGGCAGGTGCCGGATTCGGCAATCTCGCCATTCCGCGCGTGGGTCAGGAGGTTATCGTGGACTTCCTCAATGGCGACCCTGACCAGCCCCTCATCATGGGGCGCACCTATCACCAGGATAACCGTTCACCGGGCAGCCTGCCGGGAACGAAGACGCAGATGACCATCCGGTCGAAAACGTATAAGGGCGACGGCTTTAATGAGCTGCGCTTTGAAGATGCCACCGGGCAGGAGCAGGTTTATATCCATGCGCAAAAAGATATGGATACCGATGTACTGAATAACCGTACCACTGATGTGACGGCAAACCACCGCGAAACCATCGGCGGCAACCAGGTCATCACCGTGAAGCAGAATCAGGTGCAGACGGTGGTACAGAACCAGAAAGAAACTGTGGGCCAGAATCAGAGCATTACTGTCGGCCAGAACCAGGCGGAAACGGTGGGCGTGGCGCGGGCGCTGACGGTCGGGGTGGCATACCAGACCACGGTGGGCGGCGTGATGAACACCTCGGTGGCGCTGACGCAGTCCTCGCAGGTCGGTATCTATAAATCGCTGCTGGTCGGCAAAGGCTATAACGTCAGCGTCGGGGAAAACGCCACCTTCACTGTGGGTAAAAGCAAAACCGAGAGCGCCGGGAAGGTGGCGGTCTATTCCGCCGGGGAACATCTGGAACTGCGCTGCGGGCAGGCCCGGCTGGTACTGACACAGGACGGCAAAATATTCCTTAACGGTACAGCCATTAATCTCCAGGGCGTACAGACGCTCAGCGGCGACGCGCTGATGATTAACTGGAACTGCGGCGCAGCGGAAGACCCGCCGAAAGCGCCGGAGGAAGACAGCCACCAGCCGCCGGATATGCGGCAGTACTGAGTGATTTAACACCGGTAATAAGACGATATTTCAGAGAAAAACAATAAGAGATAAAAAGGACGGGAACATGAGCGGAAAACCGGCGGCGCGGCAGGGCGACGGCACCCTGAAGGGGGGCCCGATAATCCAGGGGTCGGCAGGGGTGATGATTGGCGCGCCTACGGGAGTTGCCTGTTCGGTGTGTCCCGGCGGCATGACCTCCGGCAACCCGGTCAACCCGCTGCTGGGCGCTAAGGTGCAGCCCGGCGAAACCGATTTTGCCCTGCCCGGCCCGTTGCCGTTTGTGCTTTCCCGCTCTTACAGCAGCTACCGGACGAAAACGCCCGCACCGGTGGGGATTTTCGGCCCCGGCTGGAAAGCACCTTTCGATATCCGCTTACAGATACGCGAAGATGAACTGATACTCAACGACAACGGCGGGCGCAGCATTCACTTTGACCCGCTGTTCCCCGGTGAAACAGCATTCAGCCGTAGCGAAGCGTTCTGGCTGGCGCGGGGCGGCGCTCCGGTACTGCATGAAAGCAATCTGCTGCATCTTCTCTGGCAGCGGTTGCCGGAAGCTCTGCGCATCAGCCCGCATGTTTACCTCGCCACTAACAGCGTTCAGGGGCCGTGGTGGATACTGGGCTGGAGTGAGCGTATTCCTGAACCGGATGAAGCGCTGCCCGCCCCACTGCCGCCGTACCGGGTGCTGACCGCGCTGGTGGATAATTTCGGGCGGGTAATGGTTTTCCACCGCGCCGCCGCCGGTGAGTTCGCAGGAAATATCACCGGCGTGACGGATGGCGCAGGCCGCCGGTTCCGGCTGGTGCTGACCACGCAGGCGCAACGGGCGGAGCAGTACCGCAAACAGGCCGCTGCCGCAAAACAGCCGCCAATTCCTGATGTGCTGCCCGCCACGGAGTACGGCGCAGACGACGGTGTTCGCCTGGCGGAAGTGTGGCTCACCCGCGACCCGGAATACCCGGATGACCTGCCTGCACAGCCGCTGGCGCGTTATGCCTATTCACCGCGCGGTGAACTGGTGACGGTATATGACCACAGCAACACAGCCGTGCGCGCCTTTACTTATGACGAAAAATACCCGGGCCGAATGGTGGCGCACCATCATGCGGGCAGGCCGGAAATACGCTATCGCTACGATGCTACCGGACGAGTCGTGGCGCAGCGTAACCCGGCAGGCTTAAGCTACGCCTATGCATACGAAAAAAACAGTATCACCATCACCGACAGTCTGAACCGCCGTGAAGTGCTGCACACTGAAGGTGACGGTGGACTGAAGCGGGTGGTGAAGCAGGAGCGCGCAGACGGCAGCGCCACGCACAGCGAATATGACCCCGCAGGCAGGCTTATTGCGCAGACAGATGCGGCGGGCCGTAAAACGAAATATCGCCTGAGTCCCGGCTCCGGCCTGCTGAAAGAAATTATCACACCGGACGGCAGGCGCACCGAACTTTACCACAACAGCCAGCGCCAGCTGACCAGCACGCTGTACCCGGACGGGCTGAAAAACCGGCAGGAATACGATGACCTGGGCAGGCTGATTGCCGAAACGACGCGCAACGGCAGTACAACCCGTTACTTTTATGCTGACCCGCGCAGTGAACATCCCTGCGCCACCGAAGACGCCACTGGCAGCAAAAAACAGATGGTGTGGAGCCGCTACGGGCAGTTGCTGACCTTCACCGACTGCTCCGGTTATGAAACCCGTTATGAATATGACCGTTTCGGGCAGCTCATGGCGACGCATCAGGAGGAAGGGTTAAGCCTGTACCGGGTTTATGATAATCGCGGCAGACTGGTCAGCCAGCGGAATACCGCAGAGCAGGAAACCCGTTACGAATACAATGTGGCGGGAGACCTGACGGCAGTCATTTCTCCTGACGGCAGCCGCAGCGAAACCACCCACGATAATCGGGGCAACGCCATCAGCACCACACAGGGTGGGCTGACGCGCCGGATGGAATACGACGCCGCAGGCCGGGTGACGCAACTGACCAGTGAAAACGGCAGCCATACGGCATTCACTTACGATGTGCTGGACAGGCTGACGCAGGAAACCGGTTTTGACGGCAGGGTGAAGCGTTACCGTTACAGCGCGACCGGACAGCTTGTGCGCAGCGAGGATGAAAGCCTTGTCACGGCGTGGCATTACGATGAATCTGACCGGCTGACATACAGAACCGTGAACGACGAACCGGCAGAACAGTGGTTCTACAACGAACGTGGCTGGCTGACAGTCATCAGTCACCTCAGCGACGGACGGCGCGTCGCCGTGCATTACGGTCATGACAACCGGGGCCGCCTTATCAGCGAACGCCAGACGGTGCATCACCCGGAAACCGGCGAACTGCTGTGGCAGCACGACACGAAGCAGGATTACAGTGATAAGGGGCTGGCGACCATCACCACCCCCGACCACCTGTCGCCGGTGGAATGGCTCACTTACGGCTCCGGCTATATTGCCGGAATGAAGCTTGGTGACGAACCTCTGATTGATTTCACCCGCGACCGCCTGCACCGCGAAACGCTGCTCAGCTTCGGTCAGTACGAAAGAACCACGGCGTACACACCAGCAGGTCAGCTACAGAGTTACCATTTTAACAAACCGCAGCTTAACCGTGACTACACCTGGAATGATGCCGGGCAGCTTATCCGTATCAGCGGCCCGCATGAACAACGCGATTATCAGTACAGCGACGCCGGGCGACTGGTTAGCACGCATATCAAATCCCCGCACCATGACCTTACGCAGTGGACGCTCACCGACCCGGCAGGCAATCGGATAGCGGAGCGGGATAAATACCCGATGCTGCCGGAGGTCTGGCGCGACAACCGCATCGCCCAGGACGCGGATTACTTTTACCACCATGACGAACACGGCAGGCTGACGGAAAAGGATGAGCGACGTGTCCGAAATGGCGGCGGCTTCGTCTATTATTACGATTACGATAATCAGCACAGACTCACGCGCTACCGACAGATACATAACGGCAACACGCTGACGGAGAGCCGTTATACTTATGACCCGCTGGGCCGTCGCACCGGTAAACGGATATGGACATGTACGGTGTACCATGATGGTTCATGCACACAGCCGGAACTGAAGGAAGCCGTGTGGTACGGCTGGAATGGAGACCGTCTGACCACTACGCAGACAGACGCCGCCCGTATCCAGACGGTGTACCAGCCGGGAACATTTACGCCACTCATTCGCATTGAAACCGCTACGGTTGAACTGACAAAAGCAATCCGTCGCACGCTGGCGGAAAAACTCCAGCAGGACGCGGGGATGGTGTTTATGCCGGAACTGGTGGCGATGCTGGATAATCTGGAGGGGGAACTGAAAACGAATCAGATAAGCGAACAAAACCAGGCATGGCTGGCGCAGTGTGGGTTGACTGCGGAACAGATGAAAAATCAGGTGGAACCGGAGCACATGCCGGTGAGGAAAATCCACCTGTACCACTGTGACCACCGGGGACTGCCGCTGGCGCTGATTGATGTCAATGGATATGTTGCGTGGAGCGCGGAGTTTGATGAATGGGGAAATATGCTGCGTGAGGATAATCCGCATCATCTGCAACAGCTTATCCGGCTGCCAGGACAACAGTGGGATAAAGAGACGGGGCTGTACTATAATCGTCACCGGTATCTCGAGCCGTTGCAGGGGAGGTATATTACTCAGGATCCGATAGGGTTGATGGGGGGCTGGAACCTATATAGTTATGTATTTAATAATCCAATAAAGTTTATTGACCCCAAGGGACTGGATATTTGGTTAGAGGGCGCGGCACCAAGTGAACCAGACCTTCATCAAAGTGTAAATGTTGGTGACCCAAATGGAGTTTATGATTCATATAGTTATGGGATGGGTGACTTCCCGCACGGTGAGGTTTATAAGGATACATCACATGGAGGGGTAATAGTCGATTATAAAAAAACAAATGCTGAGCAAGATAAAATCTTCAAGTCGATGATGGATAAAAAAATTGGTGAGCGAAGCTACTATGGTTATGATGATATTTGTCGTAGCTGGAGTCAACGTCAGTTCAAATCAGCTCCTGGTCAATCTGCTACTCCACCAGAAAGAAAAGGGGCTATTACTACAATGGGTGTAGGGGCATCCTCGTCAAGGGGAAGCAGTACTACAACAAACAGTGGAACATCACAGTGAAAATTTTATTTTTTAGTATAGGATTGATTTTATCCATCATTGCCTTAATAGTGATTAACGTAACTGCTATTAATAACAATGTGTATCATAAATTATTCGCTATCGCAATAATATGCGTTGTAATATCAATTATTATATCTCTGTCATTATATCCAGGTGGCGGATGGTTGCGTTATTGCTCATTTGTATTTTTAATTAGTGCCGCATATGTTATCTATAACATAATTTATCGTTATTTTTTTAGCAATTAGAATAATTATGATGAGGAGTCGTTTTTTATAACCGACACCGGTATTACGACTCTGGAATTGGGCAGTATATCACTCAGGACCCGATTGGGCTGATGGAGGGCTGAATCCGTCCCCGTTAAATCCAGCACAGGGAATTGATCCGTTAGGATTAGTCAATGTTGGACAAGGCATTCCTGGAGCCAATGGTAATACATCTGTTCATACCAATCCGGGACCGGAAGCAACAGATTTTCGGCCAGATCATGCCCTAGACTATATTCATTTTGATAAGAATGATGGACTACGAGTGAGTACAGAGAGTTGGAATCCACTCTCTGAAGCTGATGCAGTAAAAATGACAAAAGAGCAGAATTCATTTTGTAAGAGATTATCCGATGCAAGTAAGAAAGTTATATCAACGAGGCAAAAGCAGATTTTTAAATTTGGCCGCTTATTAAGTGAGGAGTTCTTTTTATTACAATATATATCATTAGGGGCAGCACGAGAAGGTTGTCTACAAGGTGACCCACTTATGTGTTAGGCATTTAAGATGTTAGGTGGTGAAATACATTACGCCGATGCTGATCCAGTATAAACTTCATGAGGGTTTATGGAAAAAGAAGATTTTTTAGCGTTAATGTCATTTCCAATAGAGTGGTTAAAATATGACATGTATCCATATGAGTTGTTTTTTGAGCAATTAAAAGGTTATAAATTGGGGCATGAGGAAAGCTCAGAACATGATCGAAATGGTGCATTTCATTGGTGGTTGAAGAAAAAACCCTCAAGAGAAAGACTCGTTATATTGGTAGAACTTGCATTTGTTGATCCAGATCCATTTTTAACCCACGATGTGATAAAATACATAAAGAAATCAGATAATTTCGATGAAGAGATTGAGCGATTGATACAAAAACATAATTAATTATTGTATTGCCGGCGCTGGTTGGCGTTAACGGATATGTTGCGTAGAGCGCGGAGTCTGATGAATGGGGGAATATACTGCGGGGGAATAACCCGCATAATCTGCAACAGCTTATCCGGCTGCCGGGGCAGCAGTGGGATAAAGAAACAGGACTGTACTATAATCGTCACAGATATCTTGACCCGCAGCAGGGAAAGTATATCACGCTAGATCCGATAGGGTTGAGATCACCTCGGAAAACTATGGTCATGGTTCGGCTGTAACGCCAATATATTATTCTGACACTGATTATAATGACTCGAATAAATATGCCGAAGACTTTAGTGAAAACCATAACTACTATAGTTTGACAGGAAACAATTGCAAGACTTTTGCACATGATGCCGCAACAGCGGGCACAAAATAATTCCGTAGGGGGATACAATGGGGAGAGTAATTAGACTTGCACTATTATGCTCAGTCTTGCTAAATGCTGTTCTGCTTTATCGTGTATTTGATTTGGGCGTGACGATAACTTATGGGGCGGATGAAATTCACTATCGGAATCGACAGACTTCCGACCTAAAAAAATTAATGCCTTTATTGCTGAAGTCAACTTCACAGGAGCAGGTCTTGCTTGCTGCAAAGCAAGCGGGCCTGGAGGTGATTAAGAAACCTGGCGAGGGCACTTACGTTGGTGCTGTGCTCTTCACTTACTCCGGTGACAAAGTAATCACTGTTGATTTACAATAATAACACCAACACCAACACCAACACCAACACCAACACCAACACCAACACCAACACCAAGAGTCACCGCTAACGCTTATTAACTCGGTCAACAGAATTGCATGGCGAGGGGAATATGACAAGTGGGGGAACCTGTTGAATAGGAACTCATCTTACGCTTTCAGCGCAATGGGTTATCCTTCCCTCAGTCGTAGTCATTCTCCGGACAAGGTAACAGTTTACACAGTCTTACTACTTACTGAACAGGATAATAATATATGTGCAAATATCATAAATACTTTATCTGATATACCGAATATGCATTCTTAGCATAGATTCATAGTTCATCAATAAATCTTTTTTGACATCTACTCCAAATTTATCATATTATTTATAATTGCTTAGTTTTTCATACTCCACAATATCATATTTGTTTATCAACCAGTAATCAGAAATAATTGAAGCTTGTTGCTCCATAGTATAAAAGATGAATGATGGTTCATCTAATTTATAATTACACCAGATTGATGATTCATATGGGTCACAAAAAGAAGAATCATATCTGAAGTACTGCCAGACAAAAGACATCGCGAAGATAAACAAATGAGGATATTTTACAGAATCATGATGACTTGTATAATCACCAGAAGAATCAGGTCGGTATTCATTCACGCTTAAAAGCACGTTCCCATTTTTAGTGGTAGTGATAATTCTGGGTTGTGTTCGGGATTGACTGCTATGACAGTATATCTTTACTCTGTCATAGTCGATAATATTTTGAAAGACAGTCTGCGCCAGTTTTATCTCTCCGGGAGTTAGCGACCTGAATAACTCGGTGTCGGATTGGGGGGGGACGGTAGTTCTACAGACAGATGATGGCTATTTCTCAGGATAGTCTCATTATTATCAAAAAAGGAGTTTCTTAATATACTTTCGCACATAACAACCTCCATTTATTTTGCTTTATCATACTCCAGGGAACAAAAAACTCAATAGGAAATATGATACTTGCTTCGCTGTTTATTTTTATCTGTGACATCTATCTTATGGCATCTTCCTTATGAATAATCATTCAGGAAACTGTTAAAAGAAGATTTAGCCACACTTATTAAGATCTCCCGGCGTCACCATCAGCATCATCGAATCCATCGGCGACGGCTCAAAACCCACTTTCAGGTAAAACGCCCGCGCCTCATCAGGCAGCGCATGAACCAGCATTCCGCGAATACCGATAGTGTCAGCCACCTGCATCACCCGCAGCCCGGCATCGCGCACTAGCGCCCGTCCAATACCCTGCCCTCGCAATGATTGATCCACCGCCAGACGTCCCAGCACCACAACCGGGATGGGATCAGGCATGTTGCGGCGAAAGCGACCCGGTGCGGTATTAGTGGTTACAGTGCTGGACGCCAGCGAGTAATACGCCAGTACCTTAGCATCACTGTCGCAGCAAACAAAAGTGCGAAGATGGTAGGGCGACAATTTGTGTTGAGCTATGCTGATGCAGGCAAATTGGCATTATGTCCCTATGTATGTCAGCAATACTCTCAACGTCTAAAAATTACGCGGTTAAACCATATGAATCAGACTATTGTTTGTAGCTTTCAAAAATGGGCCTATACTTAGGCCAACAGTAAGCGAGTTGGTTGTGTGTTTTTCTTTCTTTTCAAAGAATTAGGATTTAAACCAGAATCCTGCACGACCCACCAATGTAAAAAAGCGCCCTAAAGGCGCTTTTTTGCTATCTGCGATATAGATGATTCGAACCTGCGGCAGGTCTGAGCCCTTAACTCCCTATGTTAAACAGCTTTGTATCAGACACAATATGTGTCACTTCATCCAGATGTCCAAAACGAGCCTCCCCCGAACGATTAAACTTACTTTTATCAACCAGCAATAAAGACTGAGATGCGTACTTAAGCAGCAGCGATTTGAAGCTGGCATTGACCATATTGGAATCCCACAACCCTCCGTGGCTGTCTATCCCTTCGCAGGAAAAAATAAACAGGTCGATCTCCAGCGACTTGAGCTGTGAAATCAGCGAGGGATTGACGTAGCAACCGTATTTACGTTCGAGCTTACCGCCGGAACTGATGAGCTGAATCTGTTCACGTTTACCCAACTCCAGGCAGATTGGGTGGCTGTTGGTAAAAACCTGAAGATCGATGTCCGGCAACTGCCGTGCCAGATACCAGCAGGTCGAACTGGCGTCTAAGGCTATGACCATCCCGGCATCGATCCAGGCCAGCGCTTCTCTGGCGATATCGGCTTTATGTGCAAAGTGGCTCTTTAGACGCATATGGAAAGGGTCACCACAGTCCTGGTTTTCCCGATGAATGTATTTAGCCCGGCCGTGGTTGCGCAGAACTTTCCCCTGAATCTGTAGTTCGCTGAGATCGCGGCGAATGGTCTCTTTGCTGACGTGAAGCTGGGCGGCTAAGGCTTCCGTCGTCAGGCTTTTATGCTGGATCAGCAGGTTTACTATCGCTTGCTGGCGTGCCGCTTTCATCTTTTCTCGCCCCATCATTCGATACGCGCCCGCGTCAGGCGAGCGCACCAGCATGAGATTATGGCGTCACTCCTTTTTTTAAAAGAATATTCCCGTACTTAGCACACTCACCTGTGATAACGATCGCAAAGGTTTTTCGCGCGCGTTCGTAAAACGCGTAGCGGTCAATGCGGATGATCTCCGGGCAAGGGGATTGCAGAGAAAGCGCATCGCGATAGCGAGCTTCGACGGTGGGGTCGAGGGAATCACCCTCTACTGCGGCCATCATCACCAGCGGCGGCGCGTAGCAGTCGAGTTCAAACAGCGGAATGATTGCCTGCAGCAGGTCACTGACCTTCAGCCCATCAGCGCGAATAACCTGCGGTCCCATGCTGTGAGCGGGGAAGTGGGCATCAGAAAAAATAATCTCATCGCCGTGGCCCATCCCGGCCAACACTTTCAGCAGTTCTGGGGAAATCAATGGTGAAATCGTTTTTAGCATCTCAAACGCCCTCAATCAGTTCGGGTTCAGTTTGTGGATAGAAGTAGCGGTACTGATAGTTCACCTGCGCTCTGGCCTGTTCCGGGCTGGTAAATTCGCCAATGCCGTACCAGCCAAACATAGCTGCGCCAGCCACTGTGGTTTCGGCGTCGTCGAGTACCTTGATGGGAATATCGAGCATATTGGCTTTTATCTGGTTCCACAGCGTGTTGCGGCTACCGCCGCCGACCAGCAGCAGTTCGGTCGTGTTGAAGTGGCCGATTGCCTCCAGCGTACGCAGATTCTGCGCCAGCTGTCTGGTGAGACCTTCCAGAGCAGCACGATAAAAGTGGCCTCGCGTGGTGTTGAGCGTGACGCCCTGCCAGCCTGCATTCTGGCAGGCGAGGAGATCGCAGTGCATTTTCACGCCCTCGGCCCCTTCGGGAATGAGGCGAGCAGCTTCAATCAGCGTTTGCCAGGGCGTCTCTTCCGTCCACAGTAGTTTGCGCACCCATTCGAGCACACCTGATGCCAGCCACTGCATGCCGGGGTTATACAGGTCAGGCTGGCTGTCCAGCTCGCACGTTGAACCAGCGTAGTGGCTGAGCAGCGGTGTATCGACCTGCGCGCTGCGTACCATCAGGATCTCCCACGTCCCGGATGAGAGCACGGGTTCATCCTGTCTGGCACCTGCACCAAATAGGGCAAACTGGGTATCGTGTCCGGCTGAAATGACCGGGATCCCGGTGGGGAGGCCAAGCAGACGGGCAGCCTCTGGTTGTAACGCCCCGATTAGCTCGCCAGCTTCGACCAGACGTGGAAACAGTCGGCGCGTCAAACCGGCAGCCTGCAAAATTTCGCCGCTGAAATCACGCCACTGAATATCCAGCATCTGGCTGGTTCCCGCCATAGTCATGTCGGTGGTGAATTCCCCGGTCAGGCGGTGGTTAATCAGCGAAGAAATAAACAGCCAGGCATGTGCCTGTTCCAACAGCTGTGGATGATTTTCTTTTAGCCACACTAGCTTATAGAGGGTGTTGAAGCCAAATGCACCGACACCGGAAATGTCCTGAAGCCGCTGAGGTGACAGCAATCGGTCGATATTTTTCATCACTTCGGCAGTGCGTGGACATTTCCAGCTGATGATCGGGTAGAGCAGCTTGCCGCGCTCATCGACCAGTGCGCCGTCGACGCCGAAAGTGGTCACCGTTACGCCGCGAATGCGACAGTTTGCCAGTTCCGTCGTCAGCGTTCGGCAGCAGTCTGCGAAGCGCTGCATAATGGCATCCAGAGACCACTGATGCCAGGCGCTATTCTCTACGGCGATTTCGCTGGCATTTGCCGTGGCGGCGCGGGCGACAATTTTGCCATGACGGTCAACGGCAATGGCCCGGATGTTGGTCGCACCACAGTCGAGAACCAGAATAACATCTTGTTTCATAACAACTCCTGAAACGTTGCCGGATAGCGCTGCGCTTATCCGGCCTACTATTCGGTATTTTGTCGGCCCGGTAAGCTTGCGCTCCCGGGCAAAGACGTCGGGATTAACGTTTGTACAGTGGACCGTAGTTTTGGCAGGCGCGGTAATCCTGACCTTCGCTATCCATTCCGTGCGCGGCCCAGGAGGAAGGGCGATAAACCTTCGATTCTTCCACGTTATGCATGCAGACCGGAATACGTAGCATTGATGCCAGGGTAATGAAGTCGGAGCCGACGTGGCCGATGGTCAGTACGCCGTGGTTTGCCCCCCAGTTAGCCATCACGGAATAAACATCGGTAAATGGCCCTTTACCGGTCAACCGCGGTGCAAACCAGGTCGTCGGCCAGGTTGAGTTGGTACGGGCGTCGAGCTGGTCGTGCATCTCTTTCGGTAATTCTATGCTCCATCCTTCTGCAATCTGCAGCACCGGACCAAGGCCTTTAATGATATTCACGCGGGTCATGGTGAATGGCACGCCGCCTTCGGTCAGGAAGCGGGAGGAAAAGCCGCCGCCGCGGAAGTATTCGTGGATCGCCGGGCACCATTCGGTGGCTGCCAGGCAGGCATCAGCCTCCTGCTGGCTGATTTCCCAGTGTGGCTTCATCGTTGGTTTACCATCGCTGCCGCGCTGTTTGCACGAGCCGTCCAGTGCCGCAGAGCCGGAGTTAATCAGGTGGATAATACCGTGTTCGGCCAGCCCACTGAGTGGTTGCCCGGTCACGCGTTCTACCGCTTCCGGAGACCAGTAGGTGCGCACGTCGGCGAACACCTGCGCGGTGCCGGTCAACTGGTGGCCCATCAGCATCGCCACGCCGTTGAGACTGTCGTTTTCGGTTGCGACGATAAAGGGTTCACGCACGCCGTTCCAGTCAAAGGAGCTGTTGAGCAGCGCTTCAGCAGTATCGCCATTAGGGTATTGATCGGTCCAGTGGCGCTGACCCTGGAAGCCTGCCGCAATGGCGTTGTAGCCCAGGGACTCTTCAACCAGCCCTTTTTCCGCCAGCTTTTGATTACCCTGCATCATGTCGCGAATACACATCGCCATCAGCAGGCTCTCTTTCAGCACCTCATGGCTCTGCGCTTCATTGCGCTTATACTGCTGAGCGTTCTGGTCTTCGCCGTAGCGGAAGTTTTGGTCCGCCCACGCCAGCGCCATTTCCAGCTCGGTTTCATCGTAGATTTTCTGGTCAATACGGCGGCGCAGCTCGGTCATATCGACCGCTTGTACCTTCATGCCCAGCCAGGATTCGAAGAAGTTGTGGTCGACGATGGAACCGGCAATCCCCATTGAAACGCCGCCAACGGAGAGATAGCTCTTCCCCTTCATGCTGGCGACGGCTAAACCAGCACGCGCAAAGCGCAGCAGTTTTTCTTCAACGTCAGCAGGAATTGAGGTGTCGTCAGCGTCCTGTACATCATGACCATAGATAGAGAAGGCTGGAATGCCTTTCTGGCTGTGCGCGGCCAGCGCGGCGGCGAGATAAACGGCACCCGGACGTTCGGTTCCGTTAAAGCCCCAGATGGCTTTCGGGCGCATCGGATCCATATCGATCGTTTCGCTACCGTAGCACCAGCATGGTGTCACGGTGATGGTCACACCGACGTTCTGGCTGCTGAATTTTTCTTCACAGGAGGCTGATTCGGCCATCCCGGCAATACAGCTATCGGCGATGACGCATTCAACTTGCGCGCCGCTGGCGTGACGAAGCTTTTCGGTGAGCAGCGCGGCGGTAGCCTTCGCCATGTTCATGGTCTGCTCTTCCAGCGACTCACGAACCCCCATACGACGACCATCAATCACCGGACGAATACCAATTTTCGGTAAGCTGATTTTTTTCATTACAGAATCCTCACGTTATTCGGAAAAATGTTCAATTTGTTGCCGTCTGCGAACGGAAACGGGCAAAGATGAAGATGACGGCAAAGCATACGGCTGGAACCAGCTCGGCTGCTGGAATATTGCCTGCGGCATCGCTGACGAAGCCCATGACGGGCGTCACAATGCCGCCGCCGATAATCGTCATGACGATGAAGGACGAGCCGTATTTGGTGTCCTGACCCAGATTCTTGATCCCTAAAGAGAAGATGGTCGGGTACTGAATCGACATGAACGTGCTGCACAGCGTCAGCGCCAGCAGGCCGACATGGCCGCCTGTGAAGGCAGAAATCAGGCATAGCAGCATGGCGAGCAGAGCATAGGCTGCCAGCACTTTATGCGGTGCGAAGCGGCGGATAAGCCAGGTACCGGTAAAGCGACCGATAAAGAAGCACACCATGGTGCCGGTCAGGTAGTTGGCGGCGAACCCAGGCGTCATGCCAGGGATCTCTTCAATGGCGTAGCGAATCAGATAGCTCCAGCAGGCGGTTTGTGCGCCGACGTAGCAGAACTGTGCCAGCACCGCCCAGCGCCAGTGGCGGATGCGCACCAGACGAGAAAGGGATGAGGCGAATGAGCTCTGTGTGCTGTCGGTATGATCGTCACTCTGTAGGGTCGGGAATTTAGTCAACATAATCAGCAGGGCGACCAGCAATACAATTGCCACGATGATCATGTAAGGCGTTTGTACGGATAGCACCAGACTGTGCTTATAGGTGCTCAGTTGTTCTGGCGTCATTTTATCGAGCACATCCTGAGATTGATGTGGCACGTTAGACAAAATAAGACTTTGTCCAAATACGACAGCGATAATAGCGCCAAAGGAGTTAAATGTTTGTGCCAGATTAAGACGGAAATGACCACCACTCTCAGGGCCTAATACGGTTACAAACGGATTAGCAGCGGTTTCAAGACAGCCTAATCCTGCAGCGATAATAAACAGACCGATCAGGAACAGGGTATAGTTCATGACTTCTGCGGCAGGCCAGAATAATGCAGCACCAAAAGCATATAAGAATAACCCGGTAATAATACCTGCTTTATAGCTCATCTTTTTCATCAGTATTCCTGCTGGCACAGGAATGACGAAGTAGCCGAAATAAAATGCAGATTGAATCAGACCTGCCTGAAAGTTAGTCAGGGTAAAGGCTTGCTGAAACTGGGGTAATAAAATGTCATTCAGGTTATTAGCGACTGCCCAAAGAAAAAATAGTGAGCAAAGTAACGCAAAAGGAATAATGTAACGCTGGGCTTGTCCGGTATTTTCCGTACGAAAACTCTGCGTTTGTATTGTTGTGTTTCCCATAACATCCTCGTTGGTTCAGAAGCGTCAGAGTGTGGCCATTCTTGCTTATCAGACCGTAAAAAAAGAAGAGTTCTTTTTTCTTACTCGCCTAAATCTGGCGGTCGGAATGAACTCATGAATTCATTTTCGAGTAAAAAAGGTCATTTAATATGATGACGGTCACACTTAACGACAAAGCGGTATTTTTATGTGATTGCTGTCACTTTAATTTATGAAAAACAATGCCCGTTTGAGTAAATAAATATTAAAAACAACAAAGAGGATGCCCGATTTAATTTATTGCTGCGAAAACGGGCATTTTCCACAGGTGAACAGATAAAATGCCCGTTTCGTTAAATATTATTAAGAGCGGTCATTTTTCATGAAATGAATAAGGCGGATGGAGAGTGATTATCTGTAATTAATTGATGATGATCACAAAATAAAGTTACAAAAATTTCTTTATGATTATTCAATATGAAGATGGTGAGCAAATACACGATTAGCGATTAATTCAACAGAACAAGATGAGTTGTTCTGTTGGTGTTATTGAATCATCAAGAGAGGTAACAAATGGAACGAAATACACTGGCTCGGCAGATTATTGATACCTGCCTGGAGATGACCCGACTGGGTCTGAATCAGGGAACAGCTGGCAACGTTAGCGTGCGCTATCAGGGGGGGATGCTGATCACACCAACGGGTATTCCCTATGAAAAACTGACCGAGTCACACATCGTTTATATTGATGCCGATGGTCAGCATGAGCAGGGAAAACTGCCGTCCAGTGAGTGGCGTTTCCATATGACTGCCTACCAGACGCGCCCGGATGCCAATGCGGTGGTGCATAACCATGCGGTGCACTGTACTGCCGTGTCTATCCTGAATCGTGCTATCCCGGCTATTCATTACATGATTGCCGCCGCCGGGGGCAATTCTATTCCCTGTGCGCCGTATGCCACGTTTGGCACGCGCGAGCTGTCAGAATATGTGGCCGTCGTCCTCAGGAACCGCAAAGCGACGTTGTTGCAGCATCACGGTTTAATCGCCTGCGAAGAAAATCTGGAAAAGGCGCTGTGGCTGGCACATGAGGTTGAGGTACTGGCTCAGCTTTATCTTAGTACGCTGGCGATTACCGATCCGGTGCCGGTGCTTGATGATGAGGCTATCGCCATCGTGCTGGAAAAATTCAAAACCTATGGGCTGCGTATTGAAGAGTGATATCGCAACGCGAACAGGAGAACGGCAATGGCGAACAGAATGATTCTGAATGAAACGGCCTGGTTTGGCCGGGGTGCGGTAGCGGCACTTTGCGATGAAGTAAAACGCAGGGGCTACCATAAAGCGCTGATTATCACTGATAAAACGCTGGTGCAGTGCGGCGTGGTAGCGAAGGTTACGGATAAAATGGACGAGGTGGGCCTGGTCTGGGATATCTACTCTGGGGTGCTTCCTAATCCGACGATCGGTATCGTGAAAGAGGGGTTGGAGGTTTTTCAGCACAGCGGCGCAGATTATCTTATCGCCATCGGTGGCGGGTCGCCGCAGGATACCTGTAAGGCGATTGGTATTATCAGCAATAACCCGGAGTTTGCGGATGTTCGCAGTCTGGAAGGACTGTCGCCAACGCGTAAACCCAGCGTTCCCGTTCTGGCAATTCCCACCACGGCGGGAACGGCGGCGGAAGTGACCATTAACTATGTGATCACTGATGAAGAGAAGCGGCGTAAATTTGTTTGCGTCGATCCACATGACATTCCGCAGGTCGCTTTTATCGATGCCGACATGATGGACGGAATGCCGCCGTCGCTGAAAGCGGCAACCGGTGTGGATGCGCTGACCCATGCGATTGAAGGCTATACCACCCGTGGTGCGTGGGCCTTAACAGATGCGTTGCACATCAAGGCCATTGAGATTATTGCCGGGGCGCTGCGCGATTCAGTGGCGGGTGAACGGGATGCCGGAGAGGCAATGGCGCTGGGTCAGTATGTTGCCGGGATGGGTTTTTCCAACGTTGGATTGGGGCTGGTTCATGGCATGGCGCACCCGCTGGGGGCATTCTATAACACCCCGCACGGCGTGGCGAATGCCATATTGTTGCCGCATGTCATGCGCTACAATGCTGAATATACTGGCGATAAGTTCCGCGATATTGCGCGAGCGATGGGCGTGAAGGTGGAAGGCCTGACCCTTGTTGATGCACGTAATGCGGCGGTTAATGCCGTCTTTGCGCTCAATCGTGACGTGGGTATTCCCCTCCACCTGCGTGACGTAGGGGTACGTAAAGAGGACATTTTGGGGCTGGCACAGGCGGCGTTTAATGATGTATGTACCGGCGGTAACCCACGGGAAGCGAGTTTCAACGATATTATCGAACTGTATCATACAGCCTGGTAGGTTCTGGTAAGGTCGTTCAGCACGGTGCTCTGCACCGTCCGCGTTAATATCAGAGGGGGAGTGTCGTAAGGCATTCCCCAATGGTCGATCAGTACGTTTAATTTTATTTTTTTACCTTCCAGGTCAGGCAAAGCTGCTACCCGACAAATGCTCATCGCACCTATTTCCGGTGACTTTTCACCTCATATCCGCTATCTTGTTTAGTATACAAAACACAATTGCCGTCGGTTTTGCTATGTCATGCAAAAGA
This sequence comes from Enterobacter cloacae complex sp. 2024EL-00214, assembly GCF_043945575.1. NCBI lineage: Bacteria > Pseudomonadati > Pseudomonadota > Gammaproteobacteria > Enterobacterales > Enterobacteriaceae > Enterobacter > Enterobacter cloacae complex sp. 2024EL-00214. The sequence continues at coordinate 48,803 of NZ_JBIMRC010000011.1, forward strand.
AAGGCAATATTGTTAAGCCAGTAAAACGAGATGCCATAATGAGTGTGATGTTTGATCCAGAAGCTGCAATCTATCCCTTCCCGCCAAAACCTGTCCCACTAACCGTGGATGAAAAGCAGTTCTACCGTGAGAAGATCAAACGTCTTCTCAAGGAGCGAGATGCCGTGATGGTGGCACATTACTACACTGACCCGGAAATCCAGCAACTGGCGGAAGAGACCGGGGGCTGCATTTCCGACTCTCTGGAGATGGCACGCTTTGGTGCAAAACATCCCGCGTCCACGCTACTGGTGGCGGGCGTTCGTTTTATGGGCGAAACGGCAAAAATACTCAGCCCTGAAAAAACCATTCTGATGCCGACGCTTAATGCTGAATGTTCACTTGATCTCGGCTGCCCGATTGACGCGTTTACCGCCTTCTGCGATGCCCATCCTGACCGTACTGTGGTGGTCTATGCCAATACATCTGCAGCGGTAAAAGCGCGTGCAGACTGGGTGGTGACGTCCAGTATTGCCGTTGAGCTGATTGAGCATCTGGACAGCCTGGGCGAGAAAATCATCTGGGCACCAGACCGGCATCTTGGAAGCTATGTCCAGAAGCAAACCGACGCAGACGTTCTCTGCTGGCAGGGTGCCTGTATTGTGCATGACGAATTCAAGACACAGGCGCTGACGCGCATGAAGGCGCTCTACCCGGAAGCGGCCATCCTTGTTCACCCGGAATCGCCACAATCAATTGTCGATATGGCGGATGCCGTTGGATCAACCAGCCAGTTAATCAACGCCGCGAAAACATTGCCGCATAAGCAGCTCATCGTGGCGACCGATCGCGGTATCTTCTACAAGATGCAGCAGGCCGTGCCGGAAAAAGAGCTGCTTGAAGCGCCTACGGCGGGTGAAGGGGCGACGTGCCGCAGTTGTGCTCACTGCCCGTGGATGGCGATGAATGGCCTGAAAGCGATTGCCGAAGGGTTAGAAACCGGTGGTGCAGCACATGAAATCCATGTGGATGCCGCCCTGCGTGAAGGTGCGTTAATTCCGCTTAACCGCATGCTGGATTTTGCGGCTACACTACGTACTTAATTCAACAGGCCCCGGGGAAAAGATGGATTTTTTTAGCACACAGAACATTCTGGTTCATATACCGATTGGTGCGGGTGGCTATGACCTGTCATGGATTGAGGCCGTTGGCACGCTGGCCGGGTTACTCTGTATCTGGCTGGCAAGCCTTGAGAAGATCAGCAATTACGCATTCGGGTTAATTAACGTCACGCTCTTTGCCATCATCTTCTTCCAGATCCAGCTATATGCCAGCCTGCTTTTACAGCTGTTCTTCTTCGCGGCGAATATTTACGGCTGGTACGCATGGTCCCGGCAGAACAGTCAGCAGGAGGCAGAGCTGCAGATCCGCTGGTTACCTCTGCCAAAAGCCATCGCCTGGCTTGTCGCCTGCGTTGTCGCCATTGGTTTAATGACTGTCTATATCAACCCGGTATTTGCTTTCCTGACCCGGGTCGCGGTGTCTGTCATGTCCGGTATAGGGTTGAACGTCACGATGCCGGTGCTGCAACCAGATGCCTTCCCGTTCTGGGATTCCTCCATGATGGTGTTGTCGATTGCTGCGATGATCCTGATGACCCGTAAATACGTTGAAAACTGGTTGCTGTGGGTCATCATCAACGTCATTAGCGTGGTGATCTTTGCCCTGCAGGGGGTCTATGCGATGTCACTGGAGTACTTGCTTCTGACGTTCATTGCCCTGAACGGTAGCCGCATGTGGATTAACAGCGCGCGTGAGCGGGGTTCTCACGCGCTTTCCAGCTAGTGGTGGTGATGTGAATGGCCGGGCTGTGCTTCGTTCAGATGACAGTCTGGTCCGTTACAGGGCTGGTACTCCATCTGGATAGTGGCGTGGCCAATCTCATAGTGATGTTCCAGAAAGTGATGGATGCGTTCAAGCAGCGCATCATGGTCATGAGGTGGGATGACCTGAACGTGCAAGGTCATGACAGGTTTCTCACCCACCAGCCAGACGTGAACGTGGTGGACGTTTCTCACTTCATGGATTGAACGGCGCAGATTGCGTTTTAGCTCGATAATATTCACTGAAGTGGGTGCGCCCTCCAGTAACTCATTGACGCTCTCCTTCAGTAACCGCCAGGCACTGCGCAGAACCAGGCAGGATACCAGTACCGAAAGAATAGGGTCGACGGGTGTCCAGCCGGTATAGAGGATCACCAGCGCAGCGACTATTGCCCCGACAGAGCCGAGTAAATCACCCAGCACATGCAGCGCCGCCGCCCTGACGTTCAGGTTTTTTTCACCGCTGCCACGGTGCAAAATCCAGAATGCCAGAATATTGGCAAGCAGCCCTGCTACGGCAATGACCATCATTGTCATCCCGGCAATTGGCTGTGGGTGCCTGAAACGCTGGAAGGCCTCCCAGACAATAAAAATAGTGATCACAACCAGTGCAATCGCGTTAACAAAGGCAGCAAGGGTTGTAAGCCGGAGCCAGCCAAACGTATGGCGGGCATTGGGCGGGCGACGGGCGAACTTAACGGCCAGCAGCGCGAAGAACAGGGCTGCGGCATCGGTGAGCATGTGCCCGGCGTCAGCCAGCAAGGCCAATGAGCCAGAGATAATCCCACCGATCACTTCGACAGCCATAAAGACCGCGGTTACCCCGAAGGCGAGCATCAGGCGTTTAGCATTTTCATCCCCGGAGGCGTGCGAGTGAGAATGCGCCATATCTATTTTCCTCGTTTCTTTTTAGGCTAAGTGTAGAATTTTTAATGTGTTACACAAACCTCTTTTTCGCTATGTTACGCGTAATGGCCGGAGAGGGTGTAAAAGGCGGTTTACACTTCCAGGCTGACGAGATAGATTGAAGGGATTGCTTTCATTACTCAAAATATGGCAGAGCCCGGACAGAAGATGAATTACCAGAACGACGATTTACGCATTAAAGAGATCAATGAGTTATTGCCTCCAGTCGCACTCCTTGAAAAATTCCCCGCCACGGAAAATGCTGCAAACACGGTGTCTCACGCCCGTAAAGCGATCCACAAGATCCTGCGCGGCAATGACGATCGTCTGTTAGTGGTGATTGGCCCATGCTCTATTCACGATCCTGCCGCGGCAAAAGAGTACGCAGCCAGATTGATCTCGCTGCGTGAAGAGCTAAAAGGCGAGCTGGAAATTGTGATGCGCGTTTATTTTGAAAAACCGCGTACCACGGTGGGCTGGAAAGGGCTGATTAACGATCCGCACATGGATAACAGCTTCCAGATTAACGACGGTCTGCGCATTGCACGCAAACTGCTGCTGGAAATCAACGACAGCGGTCTGCCCGCGGCCGGAGAGTTTCTGGATATGATTACGCCACAATACCTGGCCGACCTGATGAGCTGGGGCGCAATCGGTGCGCGTACCACGGAATCTCAGGTTCACCGCGAGCTGGCGTCTGGCCTCTCTTGCCCGGTTGGTTTTAAAAACGGTACCGACGGCACCATCAAGGTAGCCATTGACGCCATCAATGCTGCCGGGGCACCGCACTGCTTCCTGTCCGTGACCAAATGGGGCCACTCTGCCATCGTGAACACCAGCGGTAACGGCGACTGTCATATTATTCTGCGCGGTGGTAAAGAGCCGAACTACAGTGCAAAACATGTGGCTGAAGTGAAAGTCGGGCTGGAAAAAGCAGGTCTGTCACCGCAGGTGATGATCGACTTCAGCCATGCCAACTCCAGCAAGCAGTTTAAAAAGCAGATGGAAGTGGGTGAAGATGTTTGCCAGCAGATCGCCGGGGGTGAAAAAGCGGTGATTGGGGTGATGATTGAAAGCCATCTGGTTGAAGGTAACCAGAATCTGGAAGGCAGCGAGCCGTTGGTTTACGGTAAGAGCGTCACCGATGCATGCATCGGCTGGGAAGATACCGACACCATCCTGCGCCAGCTGGCGAACGCGGTAAAAGCACGTCGCGGCTGATTCTGACAGCGCAAATAAAAAAGCGTGGATTTCTCCACGCTTTTTTTATGTCTGGCGAAAATTACTTCGCTTTACCCTGGTTCGCCACTGCCGCCGCTTTAGCAGCGATTTCATCAGCGTTACCCAGGTAGTAGTGTTTGATTGGTTTGAAGTTTTCATCGAACTCATATACCAGCGGTACGCCAGTTGGGATGTTCAGTTCGAGGATCTCGTCTTCACCCATGTTGTCCAGGTATTTCACCAGTGCACGCAGGGAGTTACCGTGCGCGGCGATGATCACGCGCTCACCGCTTTTCAGACGTGGCAGAATGGTTTCGTTCCAGTAAGGCACAACGCGGTCGATGGTCAGCGCCAGGCTTTCAGTTGTTGGCAGCTCAGCGTCGGTCAGTTTCGCGTAACGCGGGTCGTGGCCCGGGAAGCGTTCGTCGTCTTTGGTCAGTTCTGGTGGGGTGATCGCGAAGCCGCGACGCCACTGTTTAACCTGCTCGTCACCGTATTTCTCAGCGGTTTCTGCTTTGTTCAGACCCTGCAGCGCACCGTAGTGACGTTCGTTCAGTTTCCAGGATTTCTCAACCGGCAACCAGGCCTGATCCAGCTCGTCCAGTACGTTCCACAGCGTGTGGATGGCACGTTTCAGCACAGAGGTGTAAGCAAAATCAAAGCTGAAGCCTTCTTCCTTCAGCAGTTTACCTGCTGCTTTCGCTTCGCTTACGCCTTTCTCGGACAGATCAACGTCATACCAACCGGTGAAGCGGTTTTCGTTGTTCCACTGGCTTTCGCCGTGGCGCACCAGAACCAGCTTAGTTACAGCCATATCTTACTCCTCATAAGCTTTATTGAATGATAACAATTCTCATTATATTGCCGTGACAATGCCAGCGGCAACGCTTAACCCTAACCATAGCGAAAATAGTCTCTGAGTGTAAGATGCTTGTGAATCCAGGGTTATTATTTTGTCTGCAATCGATGCTATTTTCAGCAAGATGGACATAAAAAAAGCCCTCCGAAGGGAGGGCTGGAGATTAGTGAGGAATAAAATGGTATTCCGTCACGCTAACGTACTCTTGACCCGGACGCAGTATGCAGTCCGGTTGCGACCATTCAGGATGGTTCGGGCTGTCAGGCAGATACTCGCTTTCCAGCGCCAGACCTTGCCAGTCGCTGTATTCGTCATGTTCCCGTGCCGCTGTGCCGCCAAGATAATTACCCGAATAGAACTGCAGGGCAGGTGCGGTAGTGTAGACCGTCATCTGCAGCTTCTCATCCGCAGACCAGACCTGGGCCGCAGGCTGATTCACATCGCCTTTTGCCTGCAGCAGGAAAGCGTGGTCGTAGCCTTTCACCTTGCGCTGATCGTCATCGCTCAAAAAATCCTGCGCGATGGTTTTCGCATTGCGGAAATCAAAGCTGTTACCGTTTACTGATTTCAGCGCCTGGTGTGGGATCCCCATTTCATCCACCGGCAGGTACTCATCCGCCAGTATCTGCAGCCTGTGGTTACGGACATCGCACAGATTACCGTCCAGGTTGAAGTAAGCGTGGTTGGTCAGGTTGACCGGGCACGGTTTATCGACTGTCGCACGGTACTCAATGGCAATGCGGTTATCGTCAGTCAGCGTAAAACGTGCAAAAACGGAGAGATCCCCCGGGAAACCCTGATCGCCATCGGGAGAATCCAGCGAGAACAACACCTCACCGTCATTTTGCTGAACAATCTGCCAGCGACGCTTATCAAACCCTTCCGGGCCACCGTGCAGCTGATTTTCTCCCTGGCTAGGGAGAAGCGGGTAGCGCACACCGTCGAGTTCAAAACAGCTTTTCGCGATACGGTTAGCATAGCGTCCCACGGACGCGCCAAGAAAGGCGGCCTGGTTGACGTACTGTTCTGGCGACGCACAGCCGAGCAGGGTTTCGCGCACGCTGCCGTCAGGCATCGGTACGCGAGCAGAAAGCAGGGTTGCACCCCAGTCCATCAGCGTCACCACCATCCCTGCGCTGTTGCGCAGAGTTAACAGGCGATATGGCAGTCCATCAGGTGCAAGAGTTGGCGTTTCGTTTAGCACTGTCCCGCTCCTTGTGATGCTTTGCAGACATAGAAGGTTTCTTTAATGCCAGTTTTGGCCTCGTACTGTTTCGCGACGGCGTCCTGCACGGTCGGGACGAGTTCTTCCGGCACCAGTGCAACGATGCAGCCACCAAAACCGCCGCCGGTCATACGCACGCCGCCTTTGTCGCCGATGGTGGCTTTGACGATTTCAACCAGGGTGTCAATTTGCGGAACGGTGATCTCGAAATCATCGCGCATAGAGGCATGAGATTCCGCCATCAGCTCACCCATGCGCTTCAGGTCGCCTTTTGCCAGCGCGGAAGCCGCTTCAACGGTACGGGCGTTCTCCGTTAGCACGTGGCGAACACGTTTAGCCACAACCGGATCCAGCTCGTGCGCCACTTTGTTGAATTCATTGAGTGAAACGTCACGCAGGGCCGGTTGCTGGAAGAAGCGCGCGCCGGTTTCGCACTGCTCGCGACGGGTGTTGTACTCGCTGCCTACCAGCGTGCGTTTGAAGTTACTGTTGATAATAACGACGGCTGCGCCTTTTGGCAGCGGAACGGCTTTGGTTCCCAGCGAGCGGCAATCAATCAGCAGGGCATGCTCTTTTTTACCCAGCGCGGAGATCAGCTGATCCATAATGCCGCAGTTGCAGCCCACAAACTGGTTTTCTGCTTCCTGACCGTTCAGCGCGATTTGCACCCCATCCAGTGGCAGGTGGTACAACTGCTGGAATACGGTACCAACCGCCACTTCCAGCGAAGCCGACGAGCTTAAGCCTGCTCCTTGTGGAACATTGCCGCTGATGACTAAATCTGCGCCACCGAAATTCTTGTTACGCTTTTGCAGATGCTTCACGACACCGCGCACGTAGTTAGACCACTGCTGGCTATCGTGCATCACAATCGGGGAATCGAGTGAAAATTCGTCCATTTCATTGCCATAATCGGCGGCAATCACGCGGACTTTGCGGTCGTCGCGCTTTGCGCAGCTGATGACCGTCTGGTAATCAATGGCACAAGGCAGAACGAAACCGTCGTTATAGTCGGTATGTTCCCCGATCAGGTTTACGCGGCCAGGAGCCTGGATAACGTGGGTGGCAGGGTAGCCGAATTTTTCAGCAAACAGGGATTGTGTTTTATCTTTCAGACTCATTTTTTTTTAGACTCCTGATTCGCGATAGTGGACGTCGCTAACGGAACGCAGGCGCTCTGCTGCCTGTTCTGCCGTCAGATCACGCTGGGTTTCAGCCAGCATCTCATAACCCACCATGAATTTACGCACCGTTGCAGAGCGCAACAGTGGTGGATAGAAATGGGCATGCAGCTGCCAGTGCTGATTCTCTTCGCCATTGAACGGTGCGCCGTGCCAGCCCATAGAGTACGGGAAGGAGCACTGGAACAGATTGTCGTAACGGCTGGTCAGTTTTTTCAGCGCCAGCGCCAGATCGTCACGCTGTTCGTCGCTGAGATCGGTAATGCGCTGAACGTGTGCTTTCGGCAGCAGCAGCGTTTCAAACGGCCATGCCGCCCAGTACGGTACCACCGCCAGCCAGTGTTCAGTCTCGACAATAGTACGGCTGCCATCGGCCAGCTCACGCCGGGCGTAATCCACCAGCATTGGCGAACCGTTTTGTGCGAAATAGTCTTTTTGCAGTCGGTCTTCACGCTCAGCTTCGTTTGGCAGGAAGCTGTTCGCCCAGATCTGACCGTGTGGGTGTGGGTTAGAGCAGCCCATCGCTGCGCCTTTATTTTCAAATACCTGTACCCACGGATAGGTTTGACCCAGCTCAGCCGTTTGTGTTTGCCAGGTACTGACGACCTCTTTCAGGGCGTCAACGCTTAGCTCCGGCAGCGTTTTGCTGTGATCGGGAGAGAAGCAGATAACACGGCTGGTACCGCGTGCGCTTTCACAGCGCATCAGCGGATCATCGCTTTCCGGCGCGTCCGGCGTATCAGTCATCAGGGCCGCAAAATCGTTGGTGAAAACGTAAGTGCCTTTATAGTCCGGGTTTTTATCTCCCGTAACGCGCGTATTGCCCGGACACAGGAAGCAGTCCGGGTCATGCTGCGGAAGGGTCTGTTTCGCAGGCGTCTCTTGCGCCCCCTGCCAGGGGCGCTTGGCGCGATGTGGAGAGACCAAAATCCATTGCCCGCTTAATGGGTTAAAACGACGATGCGGGTGATCAACGGGATTGAATGGAGTCATGACGGATCCTTAGTCCGGATACCCTTGCGGATGGCGTGACTGCCAGTGCCAGGTATCCTGTGCCATTTCATCAAGCGTGCGGGTAACACGCCAGTTAAGCTCTTTATCGGCTTTGGTTGCATCGGCCCAGTAAGCTGGAAGATCGCCATCACGACGCGGTGCGAAGTGATAGCTAACCGGCTTACCGCAGGCTTTGCTGAAGGCATTCACCACATCCAGCACGCTGCTGCCGATACCGGCTCCGAGGTTGTAAATATGCACGCCCGGTTTGTTCGCCAGCTGCTGCATGGCTGCAACGTGGCCATCGGCCAGATCCATGACGTGGATATAATCACGCACGCCGGTACCATCTTCGGTGGGGTAATCATTACCAAAAATAGCCAGTGAGTCGCGACGACCGACTGCGACCTGCGCGATATACGGCATCAGGTTGTTTGGAATGCCCTGTGGATCTTCCCCCATGTCACCCGATGGATGCGCGCCGACCGGGTTGAAATAGCGCAGCAAGGCGATGCTCCACTCCGGCTGTGCTTTTTGCAGATCGGTCAGGATTTGTTCCACCATCAGCTTACTTTTGCCATACGGGCTTTGCGGTGTGCCGGTCGGGAAGCTTTCAACGTAAGGAATTTTGGGCTGATCGCCGTAGACGGTTGCGGATGAGCTGAAGATAAAGTTTTTGACGTTCGCCGCACGCATGGCGGAGAGTAAGCGCAGGGTACCGTTGACGTTGTTGTCATAATACTCAAGCGGTTTCGCTACCGATTCACCGACCGCTTTCAGGCCCGCGAAGTGGATCACGGTCTCAATCGCATGGTCGTGAAGGATTTCGGTCATCAACGCTTCATTACGGATGTCACCTTCCACGAAAGTCGGTTGCTTGCCGCCAAGACGTTCAATCACGGGCAGCACGGTGCGCTTACTATTGCACAGGTTGTCGAGGATGATGACATCATGACCGTTTTTCAGCAGCTCCACGCAGGTATGACTACCTATGTAACCGCTACCACCTGTTACCAGAACTCGCATATTTCGCTCCATTGGGCTTATGGTATGTAATAACCATAGCATAACAGAGACGTCAAAAGTGTGACATGGGATATATTAGTGGAATCGTTTACACTGTTTTTCAAAGCCATTTTTTAGCGCATATGTCGCATTCTAGATCAAAGAGATAGAGATGTATTGCTGCAGGTTATCTGAAAAGAGGAGGGCGGAGCCCTCCACGGATTAATCGATTTTGCTCAGAAGGTAGTGATAGCGTTCACCGTCCGGGACAAATTCGAGGCGATGAGTGATGCAGGCAGGAGCGTCTTCAGCATGGTGTGAAACAAACAGTAGCTGCGTTTCGCCTTCACCAATGAGAACGTCCACAAAGCGACGGATCAGCTGGCGGTTAAGCGGATCCAGCCCCTGCAGCGGCTCGTCCAGAATCAACAGGGTCGGGTGTTTCACCAGCGCGCGAACAATCAGCGCCAGGCGTTGCTGGCCCCACGACAGGCTATGAAACGGTGCATCAGCGACCCGGTTGTCCATCCCCAGAATATCCAGCCATTGCTGCGCCAGCTTGTGCTGTTTATCCGATACCGCCTGATAAATGCCGATAGAATCAAAATACCCTGACAGGATGACGTTACGCACGGTGGTGCTGACGCGGTAATCCAGATGCAGACTGCTGCTGACATAACCAATGTGCTTTTTGATATCCCAGATGGTTTCACCGCTTCCGCGTCGGCGGCCAAACAGCGTCAGATCGTTACTGTAACCCTGCGGGTGATCGCCGGTGATAAGACTCAGCAGCGTCGATTTTCCTGCTCCGTTAGGGCCGGTGATTTGCCAGTGTTCACCTGGGTTAACCGTCCAGCTCAGCTGGTTAAGGATGGGGCGATCGTTATAAGAGACCACGCCATTACGCAGCATAATGCGCGGCTGGTGGGGGTCTAAACCGTGTCGGGCCGAAGGGGCATCGGGTTCCGGGAGGGTAATACCGTCCAGCTTTTCGCTGTGCGCCAGCTGGGCAATTAACGCTTGCTGAAGCAGTGCCGTTTTTTCACCGGTTTCGGTCAGACTGCAGTCGGCCAGCACGCCTGCGTTCTGGATAAAATCAGGGATTTCATCAAAGCGGTTAAGCACCAGCACAAGGGTGTAACCTTGCTGGTTGAGTGAACCTAACAGCGTTGCCAGCTGGGCGCGGGAGCGCACATCCAGCCCGTCGAATGGCTCATCAAGGATCAGAAGTTCAGGCTCGCTCATTAGTGCCTGACACAGCAGCGTTTTTCGCGTCTCGCCAGTAGAAAGGTATTTGAAGCGCCGTTCCAGAAGCGCAGTAATCCCAAATTGCTCCGCCAGATGCTGGCAACGGGCGCTGTCTTTCACGTCGTCCTGAATAATTTCTGCCGTAATGCGGCCTGTATCCTCTTCACCCGGACTGAGTAAATCGGTGTTATTCCGCTGCCACTCATCGCTCACCAGTTTTTGCAGTTGCTCAAATGAGAGACGCGTTAGCCGGGTAAAATTACACTGACGCTCACCTTTAAGCTGGGTCAGCTCTCCGGCTAACGCGCGGGCCAGCGCCGATTTTCCGCTACCGTTGGTTCCCACAAACGCCCAGCTTTCACCCGCACGTAATGTCAGATCCGGAAGCGTCAGCGTTCGGGTATCGCTAAGACGAAACGTGCCTTGCGAAATATGCAATGATGACATGATTTATCCCATTTTTTGCAGCAACAGATGTCAGGGATACTCACTGTCGGCATGCTTGTCAATGCGCTTAGCACAATGTGGCGATAATCACCCGGTCGGCGTTGAAATATGCGGTCACCACAGCACCTTCTTCTAATTCGCTCGCCTCGCTTACCGGAACCGTCGCGCAAAGCGTTTGCCCGTCTGGCAGGGTCATCAGTACCTCACACTGCTCCTCGCCGCGTTCAATATGACTGATTGCGCCGTGCAGGTGGTTGTCCGCGTGCTTTGCACGCTCGGGGTTGCGGGTGATATTGACCCACGGTGCCTTGAGCAAAACCAGCACCTCTTTGCCTTCATCCAGCCCGAGGCGCTGTCCGCTCTGTGCCGTCACCGCGGCCTTCAGGCGAGTGGTGCCATCGGCAAGTAAGATCTCAATATGCTGCTGCACCTGGGAATTATCGCGTGCCGTTACCGTACCAAACCACTGGTTGCGGGCGCTGGTCTGTAACGAGAAGCGGGAAATGGCCGCCAACAGGCTATCCAGCGGGAGGTTATCGTTGTCACTGAGTACATCAAAGGCTTTTTGCTGGATCTGCCCCAGCAGATCGTAAAGCTGAATCAGGCGCTGGCCGTAACGGGTCACTACCGCGCCGCCGCCACCTTTGCCGCCCGTTGCCCTGTCAACCAGCGTTTGTTCGCTCAGGGTGTTCATGTCGTTGATCGCATCCCAGGCGCTTTTATAGCTGATGCCTGCGTTCTTAGCACCCTGGCTAATTGAGCCGGTTTGTTCTATCTGTTTAAGCAGGGCAATACGTCGTGGGTCGGCGAAAAGCTTCTGCTGAAGTCGTAGGGTGAGGAGGATTTCGGCCTGCATAACAATGTCCTGGCAAAAAAACGTATTGTGACCCAAATGACGTAGTGCGCAAAGTACACCGCACAAAAGGGGATGTTTTTCTCACTTTTCAGGGTAGAATAAGCCATTCACAATATCTGGAGAAAACCATGTTAGAGTTGTTGAAAAGTCTGGTATTCGCCGTGATCATGGTACCAGTAGTGATGGCTATCATCCTCGGTGCCATCTACGGCCTGGGTGAAGTGTTCAACGTCTTTTCGAACATTGGTCACAGAGACCAGCCTAAAAAGCAGCATTAATTCCCCACAAAACGCCCGGCTTGCCCGGGCGTTTTGCTCTCAAGTTTTTCTTCCTTTCGCCGATATTTATTTCTGTAGCGCATATGTTTACTCATTAATCGGTACGATTTAACGCTAGGATATCCCTGTCGTTATCGTTATATTTATAAATATATAACGACACACAGGAGCTACAAATGGCACGTACATGGGTACGCCTTTTCGCAGGGGCAACGCTGACGTTCACTCTCGCCGGACACGCGCTGGCTGATGAAAATAAAATTACGGTCTTTGCGGCGGCGTCGCTGACCAATGCGATGCAGGATATTGCAGCTGAGTACAAGAAAGAGAAGAACGTAGAGGTTGTCTCCTCTTTTGCTTCGTCTTCTACACTGGCTCGCCAGATTGAAGCGGGCGCACCTGCCGATCTGTTTATTTCGGCAGACCAGAAGTGGATGGATTACGCCGCTGAGAAAAAATCCATTGATACGGCAACCCGTGAAACGCTGCTGGGTAATAGCCTTGTTGTGGTGGCACCAAAATCCAGTACGCAGGGCGACATCACCATCAACAAAGACACTCCCTGGATCCGCCTGCTGAACGGTGGGCGTCTGGCGGTAGGCGATCCGGAACACGTTCCGGCGGGAATTTACGCCAAAGAGGCGCTGCAAAAACTGGGGGCATGGCAGACACTGTCCCCGAAACTGGCTCCGGCTGAAGACGTGCGCGGCGCGCTGGCACTGGTAGAACGTAACGAAGCCCCGCTGGGGATTGTGTACGGTTCTGATGCCATTGCCAGCAAAGGTGTGAAGGTGGTGGGGACGTTCCCGGAAGACTCCCACAAGAAAGTGGAATACCCTGTTGCGATTGTTGATGGACATAAAAATGCGACGGTGACGGCCTTCCGTGACTATCTGAAGGGGCCGCAGGCGTCTGCAATCTTTAAACGTTATGGATTCACGACTCACTAATGATATTGACCGATCCTGAATGGCAGGCTGTGCTGCTGAGCCTTAAAGTTTCTTCCCTGGCGGTAGCGCTGAGTTTGCCCTTTGGGATCTTCTTTGCCTGGTTACTGGTTCGCTGTAAATTTCCAGGCAAAGCCCTGCTTGATAGTGTTCTTCATCTTCCCCTTGTCTTGCCGCCCGTCGTGGTCGGTTATCTGCTGTTAATTTCGATGGGCCGACGTGGGTTTATCGGTGAATGGTTATATGACTGGTTTGGACTGACGCTTGCCTTCAGCTGGCGTGGTGCGGTTCTGGCGGCTGCGGTGATGTCATTCCCGCTGATGGTCAGGGCGATTCGCCTGGCGCTGGAAGGTGTTGATCTTAAGCTCGAACAGGCGGCCCGTACGCTGGGTGCCGGGCGCTGGCGCGTCTTTTTCACCATTACGCTCCCGCTCACGCTGCCGGGTATTATTGTTGGTACGGTGCTGGGGTTTGCCCGTTCGCTCGGGGAGTTTGGTGCCACCATTACTTTTGTGTCGAACATTCCCGGTGAAACGCGCACCATTCCGTCGGCCATGTATACCCTGATCCAGACGCCGGGCGGTGAAGGTGCAGCGGCGCGGCTGTGCGTGATTTCGATTGTGCTGGCGCTGGGCTCTCTGCTGGTGTCTGAATGGCTGGCGCGCATCAGCCGTGAGCGAATGGGGAAATAGCCATGCTGGAACTGAATTTCACCCAGACGTTGGGAAGCCACTGCCTGACGCTTAACGAAACGCTGCCCGCGAGCGGTATTACGGCAATTTTCGGCGTCTCCGGAGCGGGGAAAACCTCGCTGATTAATGCTATTAGCGGCCTGACGCGACCGCAGTCAGGCCGCATTGTATTGAATGACCGCGTCTTAAATGACGTGGAAAACAAAATTTACCTGTCGCCGGATAAACGCCGCATTGGCTACGTTTTCCAGGATGCCCGCTTATTCCCGCACTACAGCGTTCGCGGCAATCTGCGCTACGGCATGGCGAAAAGCATGGCTGCACAGTTTGATAAGCTGGTGGCGCTTCTGGGGATTGAAGCGTTGCTTGAGCGGCTGCCTTCCTCCCTTTCTGGCGGTGAGAAACAGCGCGTGGCGATAGGGCGCGCACTGCTGACTGCGCCGGAGCTGCTGCTACTTGACGAGCCGCTGGCGTCGCTGGATCTGCCGCGTAAGCGTGAGCTGTTGCCGTATCTGCAACGTCTGGCGCGTGAAATCAATATCCCGATGCTCTACGTCAGCCATTCACTGGACGAAATTCTGCATCTGGCAGACAAAGTGCTGGTGCTGGAAGACGGCAGCGTGAAGGCGTTCGGCAATCTGGAAGAGGTGTGGGGCAGTAGCGTGATGCACCCGTGGCTGCCGAAGGAGCAGCAGAGCAGCATCCTGAAGGTGAGCGTTCTGGAACATCATCCGCACTACGCCATGACGGCACTGGCGCTGGGCGATCAGCATCTGTGGGTCAATAAGATTGATAAACCGTTGCAGTCCGCGCTGCGGATCCGCATTCAGGCGTCGGATGTTTCCCTTGTGCTGCAACCACCGCTGCAAACCAGTATCCGTAACATTCTGCGCGCAAAAGTTGCGCAGTGTTTTGATGATAATGGTCAGGTTGAAGTACAGCTGGAGGTGGGCAGCAAGACGCTCTGGGCGCGCATTAGCCCGTGGGCCAGAGATGAGTTAGGGATCAAACCTGGCCTGTGGCTCTATGCGCAAATCAAAAGCGTTTCCATTACCACCTGATTACAGCAGGTGGCTATAGATATACTGCGCGATGCTGTCGGTTGTGTTATCGCCAATCACCACGTTGGCGCGGGCTTTCACCGCGTCATCTGCGTTACCCATCGCCACACCCGTCCCGGCGGCTTCCAGCATGCTGATGTCGTTGTAGTTGTCACCAAAGGCCACGACATCCTGCATCGACCAGCCCTGTGATTCCACGAACTGCGTCAGACGTTTACCTTTGCTGTTACCTTTACGGGCAATATCTACCTGATCGTGCCAGGACCATTCGCATTCCAGACCCAGTGTCTGTTCAACGTGTTTCGTGAAAGCATTCAGTTTGCTGGTGTCTTCATCCGTCAGGGCGAATTTCCAGATAGCATCAACATCCTGGGCCGCCTGGCGCAGGGAGGACACCTGAGTAAAGACAGGGCGTTGCACTTCCGGCAGCGACAACGCCCAGTTGTTGGTGCGGGTCACGTGGCCGGTAGGGCGCTCATACACCATCGCGTTATCCACATACATCAGGCCGTGAATGGCATGTTCATCCAGCAAATCAATCAGCTGCAGAGCCTGAGGTACGGGCAGTGGATCGGACTCCAAAACCTTTTTTGCTTTATAATCATACAAGTAGGTGCCATTGCAGCAAATTGCAGGTGTATCTAATGCCAGTGCCTGATAAAAAGGGTGAATGGCAACGTGATGTCGACCCGTTACGATAAGGAGTTGATATCCCACTTCCTGCGCACGTTTGAGCGCTTCAAGGGAAGAGGGAAGAAGGGTTTTTTGCGGCGTAAGTAAGGTACCGTCTAAATCCAGAGCAATCACACGCGAGGTCATTTATTTTTCCGGGTTAATATTGAATTTATGTTCTGATGGGATGGTACACCGAGAGGCGGATGCTTCAAAACTCCCGACGACAATTCAGCATTCACCGTCAAAAGTTAACTACTTTCATGCGCAGTGAGGAGTGAGTATTCATGAAACAAACCGTTTATACCGCCAGTCCTGAAAGCCAGCAGATCCACGTCTGGCGTTTAAATGCCGGGGGGACACTCACGCTGGTTCAGGTCGTTGATGTACCTGGACAGGTTCAGCCGATGGTCATCAGCCCGGATAAACGTTTCTTGTACGTGGGCGTGCGCCCTGAGTTTCGCGTGCTGGCCTACCGTATCTCCCCGGATGATGGTGCGCTGACTTACACCGCAGAAGCCCCCTTGCCGGGAAGCCCGACCCATATCTCCACCGATCGCAAAGGCCACTTCGTCTTCAGCGGCTCTTACAACGCCGGTTGCGTGAGCGTGACGCGTCTGGAAGACGGTATTCCGGTAGAAATGGTTGACGTGGTTGAAGGACTGGAAGGCTGCCACTCGGCGAATATCTCTCCGGACAACCGCACTCTGTGGGTACCTGCGCTGAAGCAGGATCGTATCTGCCTGTTTACCCTGAGCGATGATGGCAATCTGGTGGCGCAAAGTCCTGCTGAAGTGACCACCGTAGAGGGCGCAGGCCCGCGCCACATGGTCTTCCATCCAAACCAGCAGTATGCCTACGTGGTCAATGAGCTGAACAGCTCTGTGGACGTGTGGGAGCTGAAAGATCCTAACGGTCAGGTTGAGTGCGTGCAGATGCTGGATATGATGCCGTCTGACTTCTCTGACACCCGCTGGGCGGCAGATATTCACATCACGCCGGATGGCCGTCATCTGTATGCCTGCGACCGTACCTCCAGCCTGATTACCGTGTTCAGCGTTTCCGAAGACGGTAGCGTGCTGGCGATTGAAGGATTCCAGCCAACGGAAACCCAGCCGCGCGGCTTTAATATTGATCACAGTGGCAAATACCTGATTGCGGCGGGACAGAAATCCCACCACATTGCGCTGTATGAGATCAAAGGTGAGCAGGGCTTGCTGGAAGAGAAAGGGCGTTATGCCGTAGGCCAGGGGCCAATGTGGGTGGTTGTTAACGCGCACTAAGCGGCTAAAAGCAAAAAACCTCGCGAATGCGAGGTTTTTTTATGCCCGGTGGTTGCCGGGTGAGCACATCAAAACGTAACCAACATGGTCATCATAATATTGGCTTAAGGCGATGTAAATTCATCGTCAATAAAGAAAAGAGATCACGGAATGAACACATAATATTATTTATAAAATAATCAGTTGGTTAGTGGCGTTTTCTTTATAGATTCCTAAACTGGTTTTATCTGTTTTTATGTACAGTAGTGATTTGATATCATTCTGTCCGTTGGTTTGATGTGTTGCAGTTCCGAAATTCAGGATCCTTTTTAAGTCCTGGCTGTCGGGTGGTGCCGACAGTGCCTAAACTGCGGAGCACATCAAAACATAACCAACACACCTTCTGGTGACAGGCAGCGGAAAGGTAAGCCAGAGGAGAAGTGCTCTATACCAAAGGAGTGGCGTATGAGCGGTGTGGAATGGGCAATTCTGTTCCTGCAACTCATGGTTGCTATCATGCAACTACTGGATGCGTATCTGAAGTTTGGGGCCTGACGCATTCCGTCGCAGTAAAAGGGGGATTGAAATCCCCCTTTTACTCACATCTTACTGCTTCGGCTCAGCAACCACTTTGCTACCCAGCCCGCGGTTGTTGTATTCCCACATGCGGTTGAAGTTAGCGTCGTTCAGATTGCGCTGCACGTTTCCTTTATCGTCCACAGCACCGGTATTGCCGGAGAACGGACGTTTAGAGATGGCCGCATCTGCCCACGGTTTTGCCATGTTGAAACCTTCGTTGATCACGCTGTCGCGGATCACAACCTGACCGTTGGTGGCGGAGTCCACATCCAGAGAACGGCCCAGCTGCGCCACATTGTCACCGGATGCGGTGAAGCGACTGTTCACTGCCAGGAAACCGTAGAAGAGGTTAGACGGTGTCGCCGGAGCAAACACATAACCTTCCTGTTGAGTACGTGAGTTCACCACGCGGAAGTCGGTGTTATCAAACACCACCGCACCGCGACCAGACACCAGGTCCACGTCGCCTTCAACGTAGCTGTTGGTCACCAGAGTACGTGTCAGACGGTTATTCTGCAGGGTGTTCTGCACGCCACTGTTGGTCACGAAGAAGGTGTTCTGGCGGCCCAGAATGTTCACGTTGTTAATCTGCACCTGGTCGCCATCGCTACGCAGTGCCACGGCCTGATGGTTGCCCGCGTCAACGCTGTCACCCAGGGTGTTCTGAATGGTCAGGTTTTGCAGCTGCAGGCCGTTGTTCTGTGACCAGAATACGGCAGAGCACATCACGCCAATGGTGGCGGAGCGCTTGCTCTGACAGTTATCAAACATATACCACGCGGGTTTACCTGGCATGTATTTCCCTGCCGGGTTCACCAGACGACGCCAGGTGGTGCTATCGGTTTCAGAATCAATCGCCAGACCAATTTTCACGTCGAGCGCTTTTTCGCCCAGGCCGTAAAGAGTAATACTGCCTGGTGCGGCCGGAACGTAAACGGTGCCTTCATAGTCACCTGGCAGGATCGCGATGTACTGACGTGATGCACTGTGTTTGGTGATGGCAGCGTCAACCGCAGCCTGAACAGAGGTATGCGTTACGCCCTGCGCACCTGCCGGGCCAACAACGAAGTCAGGCTGCTTCGGCAGGTTAACAGAAGACGGTGTCCACGGTGCAGCGTTCGGATCCATCGCTGAGAAGTAGTGTGCGCGGTTGAAGTTTTTCGCTTCATCAGCGGACAGGATCGGACGGGAAGCGGTACCCGGCGCAACCTGCTCAGAAGGCCGCTGATCCGGTGGAGTTGAGCTGCATGCGGATAATGTCACGCCAAAGGCGAGTGCTAACGCCAGACGGGAAATCCTGGAAATGTTCAAGGTAGAGCTCCTGGGTATGCAAGTCTTTACGGGATAGACGAAATAGCCTGCTTTTTTATACTAAGTTGAGCGAAACGGGAAGATCAAAAGGGTAAAAGTTGCATTTTTCACCCTCAGGAGGCAGGGAAGTCATCACAAATAAATAACATTTTCCACAAAGTCGGTTGACAGCAGACAGCAGATGAAAATAAATGTCTATACAACCCATGACAAGTGAAACGCCCCATGCAGCAGCTTCATCCCAACGATGTGATATGGCGAAATGCGCGACTGGCAACAATGGTTCCCGGTGAGTCTGCGCCGTATGGCCTGAAAGAACAACACGCCCTGGTGGTTCGCGGTCAGACACTTCTGGCCGTCGTGCCTGAGTCAGACATCCCTTCCGGGCATCATAACAGCGTCGATCTCCAGGGGCGTCTGGTGACGCCGGGTCTTATCGACTGTCATACCCACCTTGTGTTTGGCGGCGATCGCGCGGCGGAATGGGAGCAACGCCTGAACGGTGTTTCATACCAGACCATCAGCGCGCAGGGCGGCGGGATTAATGCTACCGTGACGGCGACCCGCAACAGCACGCCAGAAACCTTGTTGCGCCTGGCGCAGCAGCGTCTTCAGCGTTTGATGACTGAAGGCGTAACAACCCTTGAAATCAAATCGGGATACGGGCTGAACGCCGAAGCCGAAGAGAAGATGCTGCAGGTAGCACGCCTGCTTGCCCAGGATAACCCGGTCGACATCAGTCCAACGCTGCTTGCCGCTCACGCCGTGCCCGCAGAATACCGGCAGAACCCCGACGCTTATCTGGCGCTGGTCTGCGAAGAGATCATGCCCTCCCTGTGGCAAAAAGGTCTGTTCGAAGCGGTGGATGTCTTTTGCGAAAATGTGGGCTTCACGCTGGCGCAAACTGAGCGGCTCTTCCAGGCCGCTGTCGCGCTGGGTATTCCGGTGAAAGGACACGTGGAGCAGTTGTCGAATCAGGGCGGTGCCGCGCTGGTCAGTCGCTATAAGGGGCTTTCCGCCGATCATATTGAATATCTCGACGAGACAGGTATTCAGGCGATGGCGCACAATGGCACGGTTGCGGTGCTGTTACCGGGTGCATTCTATTTTCTTCAGGAGCGTCAGCGTCCACCTGTTGAACAGCTCAGAAAACAGGGGATACCGATGGCCGTCGCCACCGACTACAACCCGGGCACCAGCCCGTTTGCGAGTATTCATCTGGCGATGAATATGGCCTGTGTTCAGTTTGGTCTGACGCCAGAAGAAGCCTGGGCAGGCGTGACGCGACATGCGGCGCAGGCTCTGGGGCGTGGCGCGACGCACGGGCAATTACAGGCCGGATACGTGGCTGACTTTATCGTCTGGGATGCGCACCATCCGGTGGAAATGGTCTACGAGCCGGGACGCAATCCGCTGTATCAACGTATTTTCCGTGGGGAGGGAGTATGACGCTCTGGCGGCCCGTTTCACAGACAATCTGGCAGGGGCGCGATGACAGCGCCGAAGCCAGCAATGCAAAACGCATTTTCCAGACAATACACCAGCCGGAACAGTTTGCTCCCATATCATCAGGTATTGCCCTGATAGGTTTTGAATGTGATGAAGGGGTAAAGCGTAATCATGGCAGACCCGGTGCGGTGCAGGCTCCCGATGTACTGCGCAGGGCGCTGGCAAATATGGCCAGCCATCAGGGACATGAACGGCTGGCAGATATGGGCTCCATTTCCGTTGAGGGCGATGCGCTGGAGGCCGCTCAGCGGGCGTTAAGTGATGCAGTGACGTCATGCCAGCGCGCCGGAATGCGCACGCTGGTTTTGGGCGGTGGGCACGAAACCGCCTGGGCGCATGGGCGCGGGGTGCTGGATGCATTCCCGGACGACCGCGTGGTGGTGATCAACCTTGATGCGCATCTTGATCTGCGCAAGGCCGAATGCGCGACCTCCGGTACACCGTTTCGCCAGCTGGCTCACTACTGCGCCGAACAGTCGCGGGTGTTTCAGTATGCCTGCTTTGGCGTAAGCCGCGCGGCGAATACTCAGGCGCTGTGGGATGAGGCGGAACGACTGAACGTGACGCTGGTGGAAGATCTCCATTTCCGTCGCGATGCGTTACCTTCACTGGAAAAGGTGCTGGCGCAGGCCGTTCGCGTTTACCTTACCATTGACCTGGATGTCCTGCCCGCAGGTGAGATGCCTGCCGTCTCTGCACCCGCGGCGTTAGGGATACCCGCGCTGGAGCTTCTGCCAGTTATTGAACGTATTTGTCGTAGTGGAAAATTACAGGCGGCGGATCTGGTAGAGTTCAACCCGCACTACGATCGGGACGGACAAGGGGCGCGGCTTGCTGCCCGTCTGGCCTGGCAAATTGCTCACTGGTGGGCATAACAACACTGAAGGAGTCATGATGTTTTCTCGCTCACCTCAATCCAGCCCTCCTGCGCCTTTTTATGAAAAGGTAAAGCAGGCGATAAGCGAAAAAATTGCTGCTGGCGTCTGGCGTCCTCACGATCGCATTCCGTCGGAGGCCGAGCTGGTGGCGCAGTTTGGTTTTAGCCGGATGACCATCAACCGGGCGCTACGCGAACTGACGGATGAAGGTCTTCTGGTGCGCCTGCAGGGGGTCGGAACGTTTGTGGCTGAACCCAAAGGACAGTCAGCGCTGTTTGAAATCCGCAGCATTGCCGATGAGATTGCTGCGCGTAACCATCAGCACCATTGCGAAGTGCTGGTGCTCGAAGAGACGCAGGCCAGCGCCGAGCAGGCCGTGGAGCTGAACGTCAAGGAGGGAACCCGCATCTTTCATTCCGTGATGGTGCATTTTGAGAACGATATTCCGGTGCAGATTGAAGACCGCTGCGTAAATGCTGAGCGGGTGCCGGATTACCTTGTTCAGGATTATACCCACACTACGCCGCATGCGTATCTTTCGCTCGTTGCACCGCTGACGGAAGGGGAGCACATCGTGGAAGCGGTGCGCGCCACACCGCAGGAGTGCGAGCTGTTGCGGATTAAGGAGCATGATCCGTGCCTGCTGATCCGCCGTCGAACCTGGTCATCATCGCAGATTGTGTCGCATGCAAAGCTGCTTTTCCCCGGGGATCGTTACCGGCTGCAGGGCCACTTTATGTCATAAGTTTTAAAAGCGTGATAGCTAACGCAATATAACAAAATTGTATCTTTTTTGTTAAATTCGGCCTTGTGTGTGCTTGTCTATACAAGTATATCTATTTGTATCTTCTGTCCCGAATGAGGAACACACAATGTCGTCAGGTAAATACCGCCAGCAGGATATCCGCGCCCCGCGCGGTACCACACTTACCGCAAAAAGCTGGCTCACCGAAGCACCGCTGCGCATGTTGATGAACAACCTTGATCCTGAGGTGGCGGAAAATCCTCACGAGCTGGTGGTCTACGGCGGCATTGGCCGCGCCGCTCGCAACTGGGAATGCTATGACGCAATTGTTGAATCCCTGACCAATCTTGAACACGACGAAACCTTGCTGGTGCAGTCCGGTAAACCAGTTGGCGTGTTTAAAACACATAAGAACGCGCCACGCGTGCTGATCGCCAACTCGAACCTGGTACCGCACTGGGCAACCTGGGAACACTTCAACGAGCTGGATGCCAAAGGGCTGGCAATGTATGGCCAGATGACGGCGGGCAGCTGGATTTATATCGGCAGCCAGGGGATTGTGCAGGGCACCTACGAAACCTTCGTCGAAGCCGGTCGTCAGCACTATAACGGCTCGCTGAAAGGCCGCTGGGTACTCACCGCAGGCCTGGGCGGGATGGGCGGCGCACAACCGCTGGCCGCGACCCTTGCCGGAGCTTGCTCGCTGAACATTGAGTGCCAGCAGAGCCGCATTGATTTCCGCCTGCGTACCCGCTACGTCGATGAACAGGCTGAAAACCTGGACGATGCGCTGGCACGTATTCAAAAATACACCGCCGAAGGCAAAGCCGTGTCGATTGCGCTGTGCGGCAACGCGGCGGACATTCTCCCTGAACTGGTGGCCCGTGGCGTGCGTCCGGATCTCGTCACCGACCAGACCAGCGCCCATGACCCACTGCACGGTTATCTGCCGCAAGGCTGGACGTGGGAAGCCTATCAGCAAAAAGCCGAAACTGACCCGGAAGGCACGGTGCTTGCCGCTAAACGTTCAATGGCCGGGCACGTCAGCGCCATGCTGGCCTTCAGCCAGATGGGCATTCCGACCTTTGATTACGGCAACAACATCCGCCAGATGGCGAAAGAGATGGGCGTCAGTAATGCGTTTGATTTCCCAGGATTCGTTCCTGCCTATATTCGTCCGCTGTTCTGCCGGGGCATTGGTCCGTTCCGCTGGGTTGCCCTGTCCGGTGACCCGGAGGACATCTACAAAACCGATGCCAAAGTGAAGGAGATTGTCGCCGACGACGAACACCTGCACCACTGGCTGGATATGGCCCGTGAGCGCATCAACTTCCAGGGCTTACCGGCGCGTATCTGCTGGGTAGGGCTGGAGTGGCGGCAAAAACTCGGCCTGGCCTTTAACGAAATGGTGCGCAGCGGTGAAGTGTCCGCGCCGATTGTCATTGGCCGTGACCATCTGGACTCCGGCTCCGTTGCCAGCCCGAACCGTGAAACTGAAGCCATGCGTGATGGCTCCGATGCGGTGTCCGACTGGCCGTTACTGAATGCCTTACTGAATACCGCCAGCGGTGCAACCTGGGTGTCATTACACCACGGTGGCGGCGTGGGGATGGGCTTCTCCCAGCATTCGGGGATGGTCATCGTGTGCGACGGCACGGATGAAGCTGCAGCGCGCATCGCCCGCGTGTTGCATAACGACCCGGCAACGGGCGTGATGCGTCACGCCGATGCGGGTTACGAGATTGCGATTGAATGTGCCAAAGAGCAGGGGCTAAACCTGCCGATGATCCCTGCCACACAAGGAAAGCATTAATGAACGCATTAACACTCACCCCAGGTTCACTGACGTTAAAACAGCTGCGTAACGTCTGGCGTCAACCAGTCACGCTCTCGCTTGATGAAAGTGCCCATCGCGCTATTAATGACAGCGTCGCCTGCGTTGAAGCTATCGTTGCCGAAGGGCGTACCGCCTACGGTATCAACACCGGGTTTGGCCTGCTGGCGCAGACCCGTATCGCCACGCACGATCTGGAAAATTTACAACGTTCGCTGGTGCTGTCGCACGCCGCGGGCGTCGGTCAGCCGCTGGATGATGAGATTGTCCGTCTGATGATGGTGCTCAAAATCAACAGTCTGGCGCGCGGCTTCTCCGGTATTCGTCTGAGCGTGATCCAGTCGCTGATGACGCTGGTGAATGCGGAAGTGTATCCGTGGATCCCGGCGAAAGGGTCTGTCGGCGCGTCCGGCGACCTGGCTCCGCTGGCGCACATGTCATTGTTGTTGCTGGGTGAGGGCAAAGCGCGCTGGCAGGGGGAGTGGCTTCCTGCGAAAGAGGCGCTGAAAAAAGCCGGGTTAACGCCAATTACGCTGGCGGCGAAAGAGGGGCTGGCGCTGCTCAACGGGACTCAGGCGTCGACGGCATTTGCGCTGCGCGGTCTGTTTGAAGCGGAAGATCTGTTTGCTTCGGCGGTGGTGTGTGGTGCGCTGACCACGGAGGCCGTGCTTGGCTCTCGTCGTCCGTTCGATGCCCGCATTCACGAAGTGCGCGGTCAGCGGGGGCAGATTGACGCCGCCGCGATGTACCGCCATGTGCTCACCGAGACCAGTGGCATTGCAGATTCACACCACAACTGTGACAAGGTGCAGGATCCATACTCGCTGCGCTGTCAGCCACAGGTGATGGGGGCGTGTCTGACGCAACTGCGCCAGGCGGCAGAGGTGCTGCTGGTGGAAGCCAACGCGGTGTCCGATAACCCGCTGGTGTTCGCGCAGGAAAACGAGGTGGTTTCCGGCGGTAACTTCCACGCGGAGCCTGTGGCGATGGCGGCGGATAATATCGCGCTGGCGATTGCCGAAGTGGGAGCCTTATCAGAGCGTCGTATCGCGCTGATGATGGATAAACATATGTCCCAGTTGCCACCGTTCCTGGTACGTAACGGCGGGGTCAACTCGGGCTTTATGATTGCTCAGGTGACGGCTGCGGCGCTGGCGAGCGAGAACAAAGCGTTGTCGCATCCGCACAGCGTGGACAGCCTGCCAACGTCAGCGAACCAGGAAGACCATGTCTCTATGGCTCCGGCTGCCGGGCGTCGTCTGTGGGAAATGGCATCCAATACCCGTGGCGTGCTGGCCGTCGAGTGGCTGGCAGCCTGTCAGGGGATGGATTTGCGTGAGGGGCTAAAATCCAGTCCGCTGCTGGAGCAGGCGCGTCATGTGCTGCGCGAGCAGGTTTCACATTACGATGACGATCGCTTCTTTGCCCCGGATATTGATAAGGCGATGCAGCTTCTGGATGAAGGACGGCTGGTGGGGTTGTTGCCTTCCGTGCTGTGATGTTTTTGCCCTCTCCCTAACCCTCTCCCACAGGGCTGAGGGTTCCCCAGGCGGTGGCGGTGAACCGCCCTGGCACGTTCACCTGTATCGTCGTTACAGAGTAGCAATCAACATAAAGTGAACGGAATAACCACTACTGCTTTATGTTCCCCCTCACCCCAGCCCTCTCCCTCAATGGAGAGGGGGTATTCTGTGCCAACCTGTAATTTGTGGGGATCACTCAACCCACAGGGAGAGGGAATGGTTAGGTTTTCGCCCTCTCCCTGTGGGAGAGGGCCGGGGTGAGGGCATCAGCCCGCACTATTACGAATACATCGCCGTAATCGACGCACTACCCAGCGAGTGGAAATGCACGTTAAAGCCTACCATCGCGCCGCTCGCCCCTTCATCGACCTCAATCTTGTCTACGTCCAGCGCATGCACCGTGAAGATATAGCGGTGGGTTTCCCCTTTTGGTGGTGCTGCACCACCGTAACCCGCTTTACCAAAATCAGTACGGGTCTGGATAGCACCGCCAGGCAGGGCAACCCGACCGGAGCCTGAGCCCTGCGGCAATTCACGCGTATGCGCAGGCAGGTTAGCCACAATCCAGTGCCACCAGCCGGAGCCGGTTGGGGCATCCGGGTCGTAGCAGGTCACGACAAAACTTTGGGTTCCCACAGGGATATCGTCCCACGCCAGATGCGGAGAAATATTATCCCCCTGATATCCCATCCCGTTGAAAACATGGCGTTCAGGCAGCTTTTCGCCGTCGCGCAGATCCTGACTGGTGATGTTCATACGATTTACCCTCGGTATCCGATCATGCAAAAAGTGTAATGCATAAACAGAGTACCGAAGCTAACGCATTGGGTTAAATCGAAAAATGTGCGGGAATGTTAACGGCTGCAACGACGGCATCCGTCAGCGTACTCAACTGAGCTTCAGTAATGATATACGGCGGCATCAGGTAGATAAGCTTACCGAAAGGACGCACCCATACACCCTGTTCAACGAAGAAGCGCTGCAGTGCAGCCATGTTCACCGGATGGGTTGTCTCAATCACGCCGATGGCACCCAGCACACGAACGTCCGCCACGAACTCAGCGCCAGAGGCTGCACTCAGTTCGTGTCTGAGCTGCATTTCAATGGCTGAGACCTGCATGCGCCACTCACCGCTTTCCAGAATGGCAAGGCTTTCGCTTGCCACCGCGCAGGCCAGCGGGTTGCCCATAAACGTCGGGCCGTGCATAAAGCAGCCCGCTTCGCCGTTGCTGATGGTGTCGGCAACGTGGCGGGTGGTGAGCGTGGCAGAGAGCGTCATGGTGCCGCCGGTCAGGGCTTTCCCCAGGCACAGAATATCCGGCGCGATACCCGCATGTTCGCAGGCAAACAGCTTGCCGGTGCGGCCAAATCCGGTGGCGATCTCATCGGCAATCAGCAGAATACCTTCGCGGTCGCACATCTTACGAATACGCTTCAGCCACTCCGGGTGATACATCCGCATTCCACCCGCGCCCTGTACAACCGGCTCAAGAATAACGGCAGCAATTTCATGGCGATGTGCCGCCATCAGACGGGCAAAGCCCACCATATCGGCTTCATTCCACTCGCCATCAAACCGGCTCTGTGGTGCCGGGGCAAACAGGTTCTCCGGCAGATACCCCTTCCACAGGCTGTGCATGGAGTTATCCGGGTCACAGACCGACATCGCGCCGAAGGTATCTCCGTGATAGCCGTTGCGGAAGGTGAGGAAACGCTGGCGAGGTTCACCTTTAGCGTGCCAGTACTGCAGCGCCATTTTCATCGCCACTTCAACGGCCACGGAGCCGGAATCCGCCAGGAACACGCACTCCAGCGCGTCGGGGGTCATCGCCACCAGGCGACGGCAAAGGTCAACCGCAGGTTGATGGGTGATCCCGCCGAACATCACGTGCGACATCTGGTCAATCTGCGTTTTCATTGCGGCATTCAGACGCGGGTGGTTGTACCCGTGGATGGCCGCCCACCAGGAGGACATCCCGTCAACCAACGCTTCGCCGCTGGCGAGATGCAGTTCACACCCGTGAGCTGAAGCCACCGGATAGACGGGCAAGGGGGTGGTCGTGGAGGTGTAGGGGTGCCAGATATGCTGCTTGTCGAAGGCGAGATCGTCCTGGGTCATAATCGACTTGTAAACCATTTTGAAAAGTTTTAGGTTTACGAGTATAAACCGAACCGAAAATTAACAAAACCCTTTGGAGAAGCCCAATGGCTCACCACGCACGCTGGACGATGTCGCAAGTTACTGAATTATTCAATAAACCTTTCCTGGAGCTGATGTTTGAAGCCCAACAGGTACACCGTCAGCACTTCGATCCGCGCCATGTTCAGGTCAGTACGCTGCTGTCGATCAAGACCGGCGCATGCCCGGAAGATTGCAAATATTGCCCGCAGAGTGCGCGCTATAAAACCGGTCTTGAATCCGAACGTCTGATGGAAGTGGAGCAGGTGCTCGACTCTGCGCGCAAGGCAAAGAACGCCGGTTCGACCCGTTTCTGTATGGGCGCAGCGTGGAAAAACCCGCACGAACGCGATATGCCATATCTGGAGCAGATGGTGAAGGGCGTGAAGGAGATGGGACTGGAAGCCTGTATGACCCTTGGTACGCTGAACGAAGAGCAGGCGCAGCGCCTCTCGGCAGCAGGTCTGGATTACTACAACCACAACCTCGACACGTCGCCGGAGTTTTACGGCAACATCATCACCACGCGCACTTATCAGGAGCGTCTGGATACGCTGGATAAAGTCCGCGATGCAGGCATCAAAGTCTGTTCCGGTGGGATCGTCGGACTGGGTGAAACGGTGAAAGATCGTGCCGGTTTGTTGTTGCAGCTGGCGAACCTGCCAACCCCGCCGGAAAGTGTGCCCATCAACATGCTGGTGAAGGTCAAAGGCACACCGCTGGCGGATAACGACGACGTGGATGCATTTGATTTTATCCGCACCATCGCGGTGGCGCGCATCATGATGCCAGGCTCGTTTGTACGCCTTTCTGCGGGTCGTGAGCAGATGAGTGAACAGACGCAGGCGATGTGCTTTATGGCCGGGGCTAACTCTATCTTCTACGGCTGCAAACTGCTGACCACGCCGAATCCGGAAGAGGACAAAGACGTACAGCTGTTCCGCAAGCTGGGGCTGAACCCGCATCAGACTGAGGTGCTGACGGGTGACAACGAGCAACAGCAGCAGCTGGAGCAGCAGATTTTCAACGCCGACACTGAACAGTTCTACAACGCGGCAGCCGTATGACCTGGCAACAGCGTATCAATTCCGCCCTGGAAGAACGCCGGGCGGCGGATGCTTTTCGGGTACGCAGAGTAGTAGAAAACGGCGCAGGCCGTTTTCTCACCCGTGAAGATCGGCAGTTTTGTAATTTCTCCAGTAACGATTACCTCGGTCTGAGCCAGCATCCGGCAATCGTTCGCGCCTGGCAGGATGGCGCGGCACGGTTTGGCGTGGGCAGCGGGGGTTCTGGCCACGTCAGCGGCTATACGACGGCGCATCAGGCGCTGGAAGAAGAGCTTGCCGACTGGCTGGGCTATCCGCGTGCGCTGTTGTTTATCTCGGGTTTTGCTGCCAATCAGGCGGTCATCGCCGCTCTGATGGGCAAAGATGACCGGATTGTTGCCGACCGTCTAAGCCACGCCTCCCTGCTGGAGGCGGCAAATTTAAGCCCGGCGCAGCTGCGGCGTTTTGCACATAACGATGCCGGGCAGCTCTCAACCCTGCTGGACAAACCCTGCGCCGGACAACAGCTGGTGGTGACGGAAGGGGTGTTTAGCATGGACGGTGACAGTGCGCCGTTGCGTGCGTTGCATGACGCGGCGAAACAGCAAAATGGCTGGTTGCTGGTCGACGATGCCCACGGTATTGGCGTGATGGGTGATGAAGGGCGGGGAAGTGCGCACCAGCAAAACGTGAAGCCGGAGCTACTGGTGGTCACCTTCGGCAAGGGCTTTGGTGTGAGCGGCGCTGCCGTGTTGTGCAGCGATCCCGTGGCCGATTATTTGTTGCAGTTCGCACGACATCTGATTTACAGCACCAGTATGCCACCCGCGCAGGCCGTGGCGTTGTCCGCGTCGATGGCGGTGATCCGCAGCGAAGAAGGTGCGGAACGTCGGCAGCGGTTAGCGGAACATATTCATCGTTTTCGCCAGGGATTAGGGGCGCTGCCATTCCAGAGTACGGACTCACTGAGTGCTATTCAGCCCGTTATTGTCGGCGAAAACAGCCGGGCATTAGCGCTGGCACAGGCGCTGCGCGAACGGGGAATGTGGGTCACCGCGATTCGCCCGCCGACCGTGCCACCGGGTACCGCCCGTCTGCGCCTGACGCTGACGGCAGCGCACAAAGCACAGGATATTGATGCTCTTCTGGAGGCACTGCATGTCGCCAGTCAATAAGCAGGCCATTGCAGCGGCGTTTGGCCGGGCAGCCAGGAGCTATTCGCAGCACGATGAACTGCAGCGCCAGAGCGCACAGGGGCTGCTTGCCACGCTCGGTGAGAACGCGTTTTCACAGGTGCTGGACGCAGGCTGTGGCCCGGGAAGTCACAGCCGCTACTGGCGCGAGGCGGGGAGCCACGTCACGGCGATTGACCTGTCAGCTCAGATGCTTGACGAGGCACGACTGCAACAGGCGGCAGACTGCTATCTGGTGGCCGATATCGAGGCTATCCCGCTGCCGGATGCACAGTTTGACCTCGTCTGGAGCCATCTGGCGGTGCAGTGGTGCAGCAGCCTGAACCGGGCAGCCGGTGAGCTTTATCGCGTGGCGCGTCCGGGGGGCAAAGTGGCCTTTACCACCTTGCTGGAAAGCTCATTACCGGAGCTGAATCAGGCCTGGCGCGCAGTGGATGAACAGCCGCATGCCAACCGGTTTTTATCCCACGACCAGGTCACGCAGGCGTTGTCAGGCTGGCGCTATCGCTGCGCAGTGCAAACCATCACGCTCAACTTCAGCGATGCTTTCAGCGCTATGCGCTCCCTGAAGGGGATAGGCGCAACACACCTGCATGCCGGGCGGGAGAGAAAACCACTCACCCGTGGGGAGCTGCAGCGTCTGGAACAGGCCTGGCCGCAACAGCGGGGTCACTTCCCGCTCTCTTATCAACTTTTTCATGGGATTATCGAACGTGACTGAACGTTATTTTGTCACCGGAACGGATACGGAAGTGGGGAAAACGGTTGCCAGTTCTGCGCTGCTGCAGGCTGCGCGTCTGCAGGGAAAAACCACTGCCGGGTATAAGCCGGTAGCCTCAGGCAGCGAGATGACGCCGGAAGGCTTGCGCAATAGCGACGCGCTGACGCTACAGCGTAACAGCAGCCTGGTGCTCGCCTATCCGGCGGTAAATCCGTACACCTTTGCTGAGCCGACCTCACCGCACATCATCAGTGCAGACGAAGGCCGTCCGATTGATTTTTCCGTGCTGTCTGCCGGGCTGCGGGCGCTGGAAAGCCAGGCTGACTGGGTGCTGGTGGAAGGGGCGGGCGGCTGGTTTACGCCGCTTTCAGACGATCAGACGTTTGCGGATTGGGTGCAGGCAGAACAGCTTCCGGTGATCCTGGTGGTCGGTGTGAAGCTGGGCTGTATCAACCACGCCATGTTGACCGCTCACGCCATTCAACAGTCTGGTCTGCGTCTGGCGGGCTGGATAGCCAACGACGTGGTTGCCCCGGGAAAACGCCATCATGAGTATCTGGCAACGCTCAAACGGGCACTTCCTGCGCCGTTCCTCGGGGAGATCCCGTGGCTTGCCGACGACGCAGAGTGTGCCGAAACCGGACACTATCTCGATCTCAGCGTCTTGCCTCCAGTGACATCCAGTGAGCGATAAGCTCATCATCCAGCTCGTTAACGTGGCCCTGTGCCACGTTACGCCCGCGATACAGCATACAAAAACGATCTGCAACCCGGCGGATAAACGACAGCTGTTGTTCGGCTAATAGCACCGTCATCCCTAATTCCCGGTTAAGACGCGCCAGCAGTTGCCCCAGCTTCTGGGCGAAGCTGTGTCCTGCGCCATGCATCGGTTCATCAAGGATCAGTATGCGTGGACGGTTCACGAGCGCGTTGGCGAGGGCAAGTTGATACTGGTCGTCAGGGGAAAGCCCCCTGGCGTGGGTTTGTCGCAGCGAGTAAAGCTGCGGAAACAGGTCATAAACATCACGTTTTGCTGCAGGATCAGCAATTCCCGTTGCCCGCATGGCGATGTGCAGATTCTCCTCAATGGTTAACTGAGAAAAGATCCGTCTGTCCTGAGGAACGTAGCCAATCCCTGACACTGCACGCTGTTCGGGGGCCTGGCTGAGTAAATCTTGCGGTGGGGCACCGGCTTCATGCCAGATGATGGTGCCACTCTCCACGGGCAAATTTCCTGTGATGCAATTGATCAGGGTTGTTTTGCCCATGCCCGGAAGGCCAACGACACCCGTGCATAAACCTTGCGGTAAATCTAAATCGACATTCCATAGCGTATGTTGGCTTCCGTAGAACTGATTGACTGCGCGCAGACTCAACATTTTTCTCTCCTTAAAAAGGGTACGGGTAAGGCTCTTTCTGGAATGTGCAAAACGCCTGC
This sequence comes from Enterobacter cloacae complex sp. 2024EL-00214, assembly GCF_043945575.1. Lineage (NCBI taxonomy): Bacteria > Pseudomonadati > Pseudomonadota > Gammaproteobacteria > Enterobacterales > Enterobacteriaceae > Enterobacter > Enterobacter cloacae complex sp. 2024EL-00214. Next base: position 80,474 of record NZ_JBIMRC010000011.1, read on the forward strand.
CAGAACCATTAAGTTGATTAAAAAAGAGGCTTTTTTAGGAATAAGTCACCGTCAGACGGGCGGTGGATTACCGAATTGCACAGCGACAGTGCCAGAGGTGTTGGGTCGTGGTGCAGCGATCGAAAATGCGGAATTGTGAGTAAGATCTCACCAGGGCGTTATGAATAACTCAACTGATTATCATCAAAAAAGAGTGATAAAAATTTTTTGTCACCGCCCGGTGGGAAAAACCGGGAATTTGCTGAGTGGCGGTCTGTACGGGCTGGAAGCAGTTATCCACCATTCCTGTGGATAACCATGTGTATTAGAGTTAGAAAACACGCGATAAGCGAGAGAATACGCGGGTTACGCCCAAATTGATGCGAAACACGGCTTTATGAAATATCGTTTATTAATCAATCTGTTAGATAAAAGCAATTGCTGCAATCAAACGGTCATCCATTGCTCTAAAACTTTCATTACATGGCTTGACAAATGTTAAAAAAGAAAAAGTTCTGGGGATAACCCTGGTTCGCTGGTGTTTTATTTTGTCGCGGTCTAAATTTTGACCGGTAACGCGCTAATCATCTGCACGCTACTCTAAATATCCTGACACGCCACTGGTTTTTCATCCAGTGTTTTTTACTGGCATTCCTGGCAACAACGAGTAAAATTACTCACCTGCCGCTTTTTACGTCATCAGGTTGTCGCCCATGAGTAAACCGTTCAAATTGAATTCTGCTTTCCGTCCTTCAGGCGATCAGCCTGAGGCGATCCGTCGTCTGGAGGAGGGGCTGGAAGATGGGCTGGCACACCAGACGCTGTTGGGGGTGACCGGTTCGGGTAAGACCTTTACCATCGCTAACGTGATTGCCGACCTGCAACGCCCCACAATGGTGCTTGCCCCGAACAAAACCCTGGCGGCACAGCTGTACGGAGAGATGAAAGAGTTTTTCCCGGATAACGCGGTGGAGTATTTCGTCTCCTACTATGATTACTACCAGCCTGAAGCCTATGTCCCGAGCTCTGACACTTTTATCGAAAAAGATGCTTCGGTGAACGAACACATTGAGCAGATGCGTCTGTCGGCGACAAAAGCGCTTCTGGAGCGCCGTGACGTGATCGTGGTGGCTTCAGTTTCTGCTATCTACGGTCTGGGCGATCCGGATCTTTACCTGAAGATGATGCTGCACCTGACTCAGGGGATGATCATCGATCAGCGCGCGATTGTGCGCCGTCTGGCGGAGCTGCAGTACGCCCGTAATGACCAGGCGTTCCAGCGCGGTACGTTCCGCGTGCGCGGTGAGGTTATCGATATCTTCCCGGCAGAATCGGACGATATTGCGCTGCGCGTTGAGTTGTTTGATGAAGAGGTTGAGCGCCTGTCGCTGTTCGACCCGCTGACCGGACATGTTGAGTCGGTTATTCAGCGCTTTACCATCTACCCAAAAACACACTACGTCACGCCACGCGAGCGTATTGTGCAGGCGATGGAAGAGATCAAAGACGAACTGGCCGATCGCCGTAAGGTGCTTCTGGCGAACAATAAGCTGCTGGAAGAACAGCGCTTAAGCCAGCGAACCCAGTTTGATCTGGAAATGATGAACGAGCTGGGTTACTGCTCCGGTATCGAGAACTACTCGCGCTTCCTCTCAGGACGCGGGCCGGGCGAGCCACCACCCACGTTGTTTGACTACCTTCCGGCAGATGGTTTGCTGGTGATTGATGAATCTCACGTGACGATCCCGCAGATCGGCGGGATGTATCGCGGTGACCGCGCCCGTAAAGAGACGCTGGTGGAGTACGGTTTCCGTCTACCGTCGGCGCTGGATAACCGTCCGCTGAAGTTTGAAGAGTTTGAGGCACTTGCCCCGCAAAGCATCTACGTTTCGGCAACGCCGGGCAGTTACGAGCTGGAGAAATCCGGTGATGAGGTGGTTGACCAGGTAGTGCGTCCGACAGGTTTACTTGACCCTGTGATTGAGGTGCGTCCGGTTGCCACGCAGGTTGACGACCTGCTGTCTGAAATCCGTATCCGTTCTGCCATCAACGAGCGCGTGCTGGTCACGACGCTGACCAAACGTATGGCGGAAGATCTGACCGAATATCTTGAAGAACATGGGGAGCGGGTGCGTTATCTGCACTCGGATATCGATACCGTAGAGCGTATGGAAATTATCCGCGACCTGCGTCTGGGCGAGTTTGACGTACTGGTGGGGATTAACCTTCTGCGAGAAGGCCTGGACATGCCGGAAGTGTCGCTGGTGGCGATTCTGGATGCCGACAAAGAGGGCTTCCTGCGTTCTGAACGTTCGTTGATCCAGACCATTGGCCGTGCCGCACGTAACATCAACGGTAAGGCGATTCTGTACGGTGACAAAATTACGCCGTCGATGGCGAAAGCGATTGGCGAAACGGAACGTCGTCGCGAGAAACAGCAGCGCTATAACGAAGAGCACGGGATCATCCCGCAGGGGCTGAACAAGAAGGTGGTGGATATTCTGGCACTGGGTCAGAACATTGCGAAGACCAAAGCGAAAGGGCGCGGTAAAGCGCGTTCTGTGGTTGAGCCAGATACCGTTGAGCTAACGCCGAAAGCGCTGCAGCAGAAAATTCACGAACTGGAAGGGCAGATGATGCAGCACGCGCAGAACCTGGAGTTCGAAGAGGCTGCGCAAATCCGTGACCAGCTGCATCAGTTGCGGGATCTGTTTATTGCTGCGTCCTGAGCCGTTTTTGCCCGGTGGCGCTGCGCTTACCGGGCCTACGGGATTAGCGTCTTTTGTAGCCCCGGTAAGCGCAGCGCCACCGGGGTTTTTTGTCAGCCCAGCGCCTGAATCGCCTTTTCCAGCGCTTCGCGCAGCAGATGGCGATCGTGGCGATACTGAATATCACTGGCTTCCAGCGGCTCCTGCACCACCACGCGGGCACTAATTCCTGACACATCCGCTTTCGGCCCGACCACCACCGCATCGATGATTTTTTTCCCGACGTACTGCTCCATGATGCCGAGCTTATCCGCAAGCGTCAGGCCTGCCGCCGCCGGGCTCAGTTCACGCCCTAAATTACCGATATAGACCACTGGTGCAGGGGTTCTGCGCAGCGCCTGGGCCAGCTCTTTGACCAGCAGAATGGGCATCAGGCTGGTATAAAAACTGCCCGGCCCAATCAGGATCAAATCCGCTTCGCCGATAGCATCAACGGCTTCGCGCGTCGCGGGCACGGCCGGATATGTCATAAGCTCTTTCGGCGGCAGGCAGAGCTGGTCGATATTTACTTCACCATAAACTTCATGGCCTTCCACGTCGATTGCCATCAAATCGACCGGTTGTTCAGACATCGGGATCAGGAATGCATCTACTTTAAGCAGATTTCGTATTAAATTGATGGCCTCAAGCGGGCGTACGCTCAGGTGATCCAGCGCCTTTAACATCAGATTTCCGAGGTTATGCCCGGAAAGTTCACCATTACCACCAAAACGGTACTCAAACATTGCCGAGGCGACGCTCGGTTCGGTGATTAACTGGTTAAGACAATTGCGCATATCACCCCAGGCGATCCCACCTTCGGCACGACGGATCCGTCCTGTAGATCCTCCGTTATCGGTCGTAGTGACTATCCCTGTTAACCTTGAGCCCAGTGAAGACAAAGAGGACATTACCCGTCCCAGACCGTGGCCTCCACCGAGAGCGACCACACGGTCAAGATCCGCAAAAGTGCGATTGCGCATACACATTCCTTATTACGTTCGAACAGCGTAACAGTACCCTAACTACCCCTAAAAGACGATGCTTCACCCGACGCAAAATGACGTATATCAATGCGAAAGTGCTGTTTTTGCGTATTCTGTAGCGAAAATGCACGATTACACCGCTATAAAGGTAATTATATAGCGAAAGGCGATAATGGCGAAGTGGTGATTTCCGCGCTACTATCGCCTTAACCACGTTTTCAAATTTGAAAACATACACTCTAGCCTTTGTGCCTGTGTCGAAAGATATGGCGCTCTGGCCGTGGCGGATTTGCCACCAGGGTACAGAAAGAAATGACTGTGCCTCCCGTATCTGGAAAGGTGTACATGGCTTCACAACTTACTGATGCTTTCGCGCGTAAGTTTTTCTACTTACGTCTGTCGATTACCGATGTGTGCAACTTCCGTTGCACCTACTGTCTGCCTGATGGCTACAAACCGGGCAGCGTCACCAATAACGGCTTTCTCTCCGTGGATGAAGTGCGCCGCGTCACGCGGGCGTTCTCTGAACTCGGCACGGAAAAGATCCGCCTGACCGGTGGTGAACCCTCTCTGCGTCGTGACTTCCCTGACATTATCGCGGCGGTGCGTGAAAACGAGCGTATCCGTCAAATTGCGGTGACCACCAATGGCTATCGCATGGCCCGTGATGTGGCGAACTGGCGCGATGCTGGCCTGACGGCGATTAACGTTAGCGTGGACAGCCTCGATGCCCGCCAGTTCCACGCCATTACCGGCCAGGACAAGTTCCGGCAGGTGATGGACGGTATTGACGCAGCGTTTGCTGCCGGTTTTGACAAGGTCAAAGTCAATACGGTGCTGATGCGCGATGTTAATCATCATCAACTGGACACCTTTCTGGCGTGGATCAAACCACGTCGCATTCAATTGCGTTTTATTGAGCTGATGGAAACCGGCGAGGGCAGTGAGCTGTTCCGTCGTCATCACATTTCCGGCATGGTGCTGCGCGACGAGTTGCTGAAGCGCGGCTGGATCCACCAGATCCGCCAGCGTAGCGACGGCCCGGCGCAGGTCTTTTGTCACCCTGATTACGAAGGGGAAATCGGGCTTATCATGCCGTATGAAAAAGACTTCTGCGCCAGCTGTAACCGCCTGCGCGTCTCCTCTGTCGGCAAGCTGCATCTTTGCTTGTTTGGCGATGGCGGCGTCGATCTGCGCGATCTGCTGGAAGATGATGCTCAACAGGACGCGCTTGAAGCGCGCATTTCCGAAGCGCTGACGCATAAAAAGCAAACTCACTTCCTGCATCAGGGCAACACCGGAATTACTCAGAACCTGTCATACATTGGCGGGTAATCAGGCTTAAGAAGGAATCATAAGATGAGTCAGGTAAGCGCAGAATTTATCCCGACACGTATTGCCATTCTGACCGTTTCCGACCGCCGTGGCGAAGAGGATGATACCTCCGGTCACTGGCTACGCGAGGCGGCACAGGAAGCAGGGCATAAAATCGTCGATAAAGCGATTGTGAAAGAGAACCGTTATGCTATTCGCGCCCAGGTTTCTCAGTGGATTGCGGGTGATGAGGTGCAGGTGGTGTTGATTACCGGCGGTACCGGGTTTACCGCGGGCGATCAGGCTCCTGAGGCGCTGATCCCGCTGTTCGACCGTGAAGTGGAAGGCTTTGGTGAAGTGTTCCGTATGCTCTCGTTTGAAGAGATTGGCACCTCCACGTTGCAGTCCCGTGCGGTGGCCGGTGTGGCAAACAACACGTTGATTTTCGCTATGCCTGGCTCCACCAAAGCCTGTCGCACCGCGTGGGATAACATTATCGCGCCGCAGCTGGATGCCCGCACCCGCCCGTGTAATTTCCACCCTCATTTAAAGAAATAAGTTATGTCGCAACTGACCCACATTAATGCCGCGGGTGAAGCCCATATGGTGGATGTCTCCGCCAAAGCGGAAACGGTACGTGAGGCACGCGCCGAAGCGTTTGTCACCATGCTGCCAGAGACGCTGGCGATGATTATCGACGGCAGCCACCACAAGGGCGATGTCTTTGCCACCGCCCGCATTGCCGGGATCCAGGCGGCGAAACGGACCTGGGACTTAATCCCGTTATGTCATCCGCTGATGCTGAGCAAGGTGGAGGTGAATCTTCAGGCGCAGCCAGAGCATAACCGGGTGCGCATTGAGTCGCTGTGTCGTTTAACCGGTAAAACCGGTGTTGAGATGGAAGCCCTGACTGCGGCGTCGGTTGCTGCGCTGACCATCTACGATATGTGCAAGGCCGTGCAGAAAGACATGGTGATTGGCCCGCTTCGCCTGCTGGCGAAAAGTGGCGGCAAATCCGGTGATTTTAAGGTGGACAGCCATGATTAAGGTTCTCTTTTTTGCGCAGGTACGCGAGCTGGTCAATACCGACAGCCTGACGCTCGATGCTCCCTTTGAAGATGTTGCCGCACTTCGCACGCATCTGGCCGCGCAAAGCGACCGCTGGGCGCTGGCGCTGGATGAAGGTAAGTTGCTGGCCGCGGTGAATCAGACGCTGGTCGAGTTTACCCATCCGCTCACGGCAGGGGATGAAGTCGCTTTCTTCCCGCCGGTCACAGGAGGCTGAAATGGCGGAAACCCGAATTCTGGTCGGCCACGCGCGTTTTAATGTCGGAACAGAATACAGCTGGCTGGCCGAACGTGATGAAGATGGTGCGGTTGTCACCTTCACCGGCAAAGTGCGTAACCACAACCTCGGCGACAGCGTGAAGGCACTGACGCTTGAGCACTATCCGGGCATGACGGAAAAATCGCTTGCGGAGATTGTCGGGCAGGCGCGCAGCCGCTGGCCGCTCGGACGGGTGACGGTTATCCACCGTATTGGTGAGATGTGGCCGGGTGAAGAGATTGTTTTTGTTGGGGTCACCAGCGCCCATCGCAGCAGCGCGTTCGCAGCAGGGGAATTCATTATGGATTACCTCAAGACCAAAGCACCATTCTGGAAGCGTGAAGCAACACCAGAGGGGGACCGCTGGGTTGAGTCGCGTGACAGCGACAAACAAGCGGCCGGCCGTTGGTAGTTGGTTTACGCAAATGTGTTAGTCTTAACGTGTGTGTCTACTTAATCAGGAGTGAATCATGGACCGATTTCCGCGTTCCGATTCGATAGTACAGCAGACCCGTAGCGGACTGCAGACGTATATGGCTCAGGTGTATGGCTGGATGACGGTCGGCTTACTGCTGACGGCGTTTATCGCGTGGTATGCGGCCAATACGCCTGAACTGATGATGTTTATCTTCTCCAGCAAAATCACCTTCTTTGGGCTGATTATTGCACAGCTGGCGCTGGTGTTTGTCCTGTCGGGAATGGTGCAGAAGCTCAGCGCCGGAATGGCAACCACGCTGTTTATGCTCTATTCGGCACTGACGGGGCTAACGCTCTCCAGCATTTTTATCGTCTATACCTACTCGTCCATCGCCAGTACGTTTGTGGTGACCGGTGGGATGTTTGGCGCGATGAGCCTGTGGGGTTACACCACCAAACGTGACCTGAGCGGTTTTGGCAGTATGCTGCTGATGGGGCTGATTGGGATTGTGCTGGCGTCGCTGGTTAACCTGTGGCTGAAGAGCGAAGCGCTGATGTGGGCCGTGACCTACATTGGGGTGCTGGTCTTCGTCGGGCTGACGGCATACGACACGCAGAAGCTGAAGAACATTGGCGAGCAGATTGACGTGCGCGACAGCTCAAACCTGCGCAAATACTCCATTCTGGGTGCGCTGACGCTGTATCTGGACTTCATCAACCTGTTCCTGATGCTGCTGCGTATTCTGGGCAACCGTCGCTAAGGTTGTTTTGCCGGGTGGCGGCTTCGCCACCCGACTTAAATCCCGTTGTAACGCCTTCTCATTCTTCTTCCGGCTCTTCAGTATCAAATAACCGTCAACATCAGGTTTTCTCTCCGTCTTCCACCTCTACGCGATCCTGAGTTTCCATTTTGGGCTGCACAGGGGGAGCCACACGTGCCAGCGTTGGTGTATGAGCGGGCAGCCAGCCCACCATCGCCGGGAAATGACGCAGGAAGTGGAACGCCAGCACGCTTTTTCCGAGATTCCACCAGGTGCGTTTCGGTACCATCGAGTCATCCACACGCACGCAGTCATTGTCGAGCAGACCCTGCAGGTTATCGCGCAGGGTCTGATTAAACTGGCGATCGTGAATGATCAGGTTGGCTTCCAGATTAAGGGATAAACTCAGCGGATCAAGATTACTGGAGCCGACGGTTGCCCAGTGATCGTCCATCAGCGCGACCTTGCCGTGCAGCGGTCGGCGGCGATATTCATAGATTTGTACGCCGCCTTTCACCAGATAGTTGTAGAGCAGGCGCGCACCGACCTTCACAATCGGTATATCCGGCTCACCCTGCACAATCAGTTTTACGCGTACGCCGCGTCGGGCGGCGTTACGCATGGCGTGAAGCAGGCGATAGCCGGGGAAGAAATAGGCATTGGCAATGATGACTTCATGCTTCGCCTTCGCCAGCATTTTCAGGTAGTGATGTTCGATATCGTTCCGGTGCTCAGCGTTATCCCGCCAGACAAACAGCGCCTGCGCTTCTCCGGGATGCCGGTTCTCTTCGGGGCGATGACGGCGTACCCACCAGTGGTGGGAGACCTCTTTACCCGACAGGTTTTCCAGTTCGAACAGTAAGATGTCCTGAACCACGGGGCCTTCAATTTGAATGGCGTAATCCTGTTTGGCCTCTGCTCCATAGTCGGACATATGTTCAGCGGAATAGTTAATGCCGCCGACGAACGCCATCGCTTCATCCACAACCACAATTTTGCGGTGCATCCGGCGAAAGAGGTTAGTGCGCATACCAAACAGGCGAGATCCAGGATCGTAGTAGCGGAACACCACGCCCGCCGAGGTGAGCGCGTTGACGAAATCATCGCTAAGATCCGGTGAACCATAGTCATCAAGTAATACGTCGATTTTGATACCACGCAGTGCAGCGCGCAACAGCACGGCATGCAACCGTCTCCCCACGTCGTCTTCGAACCAGATAAAGGTCTCGAGGATCACCTTCTCCCGCGCGCGGCTGATGGCATCAAAAACCGCCGGATAGTAGTTATCACCATTTTCCAGCAGCGTAATGCGGTTACCTTCCCGCCAGACGCATCTCATAGGTGGATCTCCACGCTGATAAAATGAAGCAGCAGTTAAATACGATGAAGCTATCATGAATGTTTATTGTCAGCACGTTACGCGAGAAAGCGGTATTTTATGGGCCATAAACGCCTTCCAGGATGACTATCCTGATGAAAATAAAGTGTAGTCGGCGTCACAAAAAGATGCGGTGTTACGGAATTTTCCGTAAAGTGCGGTAGTCTGAATAAGCAGAGAAATATTCTTCAGGAGAGAAGCCATGAAGTGGCAACAACGCGTTCGTGTCGCAACTGGCCTGAGTTGCTGGCAGATAATGTTGCATTTACTGGTCGTGGCCGTACTGGTGATGGGCTGGATGAGCGGCACGCTGGTGCGTGTTGGCCTGGGATTATGTGTGCTTTACGGCGTAACCGTGCTGTCGATGCTGTTCTTACAGCGTCACCATGAAGCACGCTGGCGCGAAGTGGGTGATGTGCTCGAAGAGCTCACCACCACCTGGTATTTTGGTGCGGCGATGATCGTTCTGTGGCTACTGTCACGCGTGCTGCAAAACAACCTGTTGCTGGCCCTGGCCGGTCTGGCCATTCTTGCAGGGCCTGCGGTTGTCTCTTTACTCACCAAAGAGAAAAAGCTACGCAATGTTTCGTCTAAACATCGCGTACGCCACTGACCCCGTCGTGGCCGCTATGACCAGTAGCGGCCACAAGCTTCCCCAGATAATGTCCAGACTCGCATCCTTCAGATAGATTTGCTTGGTGATGTCCGTAAAGTGACGAATCGGGTTTATCCACGTCAGATCCTGTAACCACACCGGCATGTTCTCAACCGGAGAGACATAACCTGAGAGCAAAATCGCCGGCATCATAAAGACGAACACGCCAATAAATGCCTGCTGCTGTGTCGAGCAAAGCGCCGAGATCAGCAAACCAAAACCAACCAGCGACAGCCCGTAAATCACCATCGTGCAGTAGAACAGCGCCAGCGATCCGGCAAACGGAATTTGGTATGCCCAGATCCCAACTCCCAGCACGATAGTGGCCTGGAAGGTGGCGACAATCAGCGCCGGAACCGCTTTGCCGACGAAAATCTGCCAGGTTGCCAGAGGGGAAACCAGAAGCTGGTCAAGCGTACCTTGCTCGCGCTCGCGGGCGACGGAAAGTGACGTGACAATCATCACCCCAATGGTGGTGATCATGGCGATCAGCGACGGCACCACAAACCACTTGTAATCCAGATTTGGGTTGTACCAGTTGCGCACTACCAGCTCGCTGTTATTGGGTTTGGTTTTACCTTCCATCAGCTCCTGCTGGTAATTTTTCACTATCTGTTGCAGGTAATTAGCCGCTATCTGGGCACTGTTAGAGTTACGCCCGTCGAGGATGAGTTGCATCGGTGCGCTCTGGAAGGTGTCCAGGTTGCGGGAGAAATCTGCCGGGAACCGGACCAGCAGCAACGCTTTTTGCGTGTCAATGGTGGGCTGGATCGCCTGCGGGCTTTTCAGCAACAGGATGTGGGTAAAAGCCTTCGCCCGGGCAAAACGCTGGGTCAGTTCGACAGAATGTTTGCCACTGTCTTCGTTGTAGATGGCAATGGTAGCGTTCGTCACCTCAAGCGTCGCGGCGAACGGGAACAGAAAAACCTGTATCAACACCGGCAAAACCAGAATGACACGGGTCTGCGGCTCGCGCAGCAGCGACTGTAGCTCTTTGCGGATCAATGTCCATAAACGGTGAAACATATTCGCTCCTTAATCCAGTCGCCGTTTGGTCTTCACCCACGTCAACCCAATGAACATCGTCGCCGAGGCCATCAGAAACAGGGTGTTGATAATCAGCACCAGCGGAATATTCCCCGCCAGGAACAGGCTTTGCAACGTACTCACAAAGTAACGCGCCGGAATAATGTACGTCACCGCGCGGATCACGGCGGGCATACTGTCTATCTGAAAGATAAACCCGGACAGCATAATCGACGGTAAAAAGGCGGCATTGAGCGCCACCTGGGCGGCGTTAAACTGGTTACGGGTCACGGTCGAGATGAGCAGCCCCATCCCCAGCGTGCTCAGCAGAAACAGGCTGGTGATGAAAAAGAGCAGCACCAGCGAGCCGCGATACGGCACACCGAGGATAAATACCGACACCAGCATGCAAAGCAGCATCGCCAGCATGCCGAGGAAGTAGTAGGGGATGAGTTTGCAGAGCAGCAGCTCTGCCCGCGTCACTTCAGTCGAGAGCAGCGCTTCCATTGTGCCGCGCTCCCACTCGCGGGCAATCACCAGCGAGGTGAGGATCGCGCCAATTACCGTCATGATGATGGTGACCGCGCCCGGAATAATAAAATGCTGGCTGATGGCGGCGGGGTTAAACCAGTAACGTGTCTGCACGTCGATCAGCGGTTCAAACGTTTCGCCTCTGTCCTCGGCTCGCTGCATTTGCCAGAGCTGCCAGATGCCTTCCACATAACCCTGCACGAAATTAGCCGTGTTTGGCTCGCTACCGTCGGTGATCACCTGAATGGGGGCGTCGGTATTCGCCCGCGCCATATTGGCGTCGAAATCTACCGGGATCACCACCAGCCCACGAATTTTCCCGGCCTGCATCTTCTGGATCAACGCCTGGCGATTGTCGCTGATGGTGGCGTCAATATAGGGGGATCCGGTCATGGCATGGGTGAAGTCCAGCGCTTCTTTGCTCTGCTGTTCCAGTAAAATGCCCACCCGCAGCTTGCTCGAATCAAGGTTGATCCCGTAGCCAAAGATAAACAGCAGCATCAGGGGGATCACCACGGCAATCAGCCAGCTACTGGGGTCACGCACAATCTGGCGTGTCTCTTTGACGCACAATGCGCGCACCCTGCGCCACGAAATAGCGTTACTGCGCATCGGTATGCTCCTTATCCCAGTCGTGGATGAGGGTGATAAATGCCTGCTCCATCGTTGGGTCGGGCTGGCTGTCGTCTGCGGCCTGCGTTTTGAGCGAGTCCGGTGTACCGTGGGCAATCAGTTTGCCGCGATAGACCAGCCCGATGCGGTCGCAGTATTCCGCTTCATCCATGAAGTGGGTAGTGACCATCACCGTCACCCCTTTTTCCACCATGCTGTTGATGTGCAACCAGAACTCGCGACGGGTGAGGGGATCCACGCCCGAGGTCGGCTCATCGAGAAACAGAATATCCGGTTCATGCATCAGCGAGCAGGCCAGCGCCAGCCGCTGTTTGAATCCAAGCGGCAGTTCGTCGGTGGCGTGGGACGCTATGTTCGACAGGCCAAAGGCCTCACACATGCGGCTGATTTTCTCGTTTTGCGCCCGTCCGCGCAGGCCGTAAACGCCGGAGAAAAAGCGCAGGTTTTGCTCGACCGTCAGGTTGCCGTACAGCGAGAATTTCTGCGCCATATAACCCAGATGCTGACGCGCTTTACCGGAGCTGACCTTCAGATCCATATCCAGCACCAGCGCTTTGCCAGAGGTGGGCACCAGCAGCCCACACATCATCTTAAAGGTGGTGGATTTTCCTGCCCCGTTTGGGCCGAGCAGGCCAAAAATCTCACCGCGCTTCACGGCGAAATTGACGTTATCGGTGGCAGCAAAATCGCCGAACTTCTTCGTGAGGGATTTCGCTTCGATCACCGTTTCACCGGGCGTACCGTCGACCGTATGCAGGATAGCGCCCAGTGGTGATTCCGATGTGCCCGCGCCGCCCAGCAGATCGATAAACGCATCTTCAAAGCGTGGCGCTGTCTCTTCAATGTCTATTTCCGGTATGCCCGGTGCGTGGCGAATATCCGCTGCCGTGGCCCCTTTTTTGAGGATCACGCGCACGGAGCGGCCCTGAATCATCCCGTCGCTGACCAGCGGTAGCCTGAGCACCCGCTGCAGCAGCTTGCGGTTGGACTCCTGCGGGCTGTGCAGCAGGAAGCTGCGTCCGGCCATGCTTTGCGTCAGCGTTGTGGGTTCACCCTGGTAGAGCAGTTCGCCTTCGTTCATCAGCAGCACGTCGCGGCATTGCTCGGCTTCATCGAGATAAGAGGTGCTCCAGAGGATCAGCATCCCGTCACCTGCCAGTTCATGCACCATCTGCCACAGCTCGCGGCGTGAAATCGGGTCGACACCCACGCCGGGTTCATCCAGCAGCAGCACCTTCGGCTCACCCACCAGCGTACAGGCCAGCCCCAGCTTCTGCTTCATCCCGCCAGAGAGCTTGCCTGCCAGCCGGCCAGTGAATGGGCCAAGTGAGGTAAATTCCAGCAGACGAGCGAAGGTTTTTTGCCGGGTTTCACCGGTAACGCTGCGCAGGTCGGCGTACAGATTCAGGTTTTCCATCACCGTCAGGTCTTCATACAGACCAAATTTTTGTGGCATATAACCCAGTATGGCGTGGAGCGCACTGTCGTCGTGGATGGGGTCGAGGCCGAGCACGCTGGCGCTGCCGTCATCGGGCTTCAGTAGCCCCGCCAGCATTCGCATCAGCGTGGTTTTGCCTGCACCATCCGGGCCGACCAGCCCGGTCACATAGCCTTTCTGGATGGTACAGTTCAGCGGGGCAACGGCCGGTTTATCCAGGCCCGCGAAGCGTTTTACCAGATTGTTGAGCTGGATAACCGTGTCATTCATGTCGTTTCCCGTCGTTGAATTTTACGGTTACCGGCATACCCTGGCGCAGGGCGTCGTCGGCATCGGTCACGATGATGCGCAGGCGGTACACCAGAGCGGTACGCAGATCCGGTGTTTCAACGGTTTTTGGCGTGAACTCGGCAGTCGGGGAGACAAACCCGACGATGCCGTGATACGGCTTGTCCGGGCGACCGTCGGTATAGAGCAGCAGCTCCCGGCCCGGCTGCACCTGGCCGAGGCTGGGTTCATCAATGTAGGCGCGTACCCACACCGGACGGGTCAGTGACAGTGTTAAGACGGTACTGCCCGCGCTTAACATGCTGCCTGGTTCCACGGCGCGGGTCATCAGCGTGCCGTCAGAGGGGGCAACCAGTGTGGTATCGTGCAGATCCAGTTCCGCCTGGGCCAGCTGAGCCTGTGCCTGTTCAAGGCTGGCTTTTGCCTGAGCAATATTCTGCGGGCGGTTACCGGTATGGTACTGGCTTAATTTATCCTGTGCGGATTTCAGTGTTGCCTGCGCCTGGTCGCGGGAGGAACGCGCATTTTCCAGGTCATTGGCTGAAATCGTGCGACTTTTCCACAACCCTTGCTGACGCGCATAGAAGTTCTGCGCATAGTCATAGGCCGCCTGTGCCTGTTTAACGGCTGCGGCGGCCTGGGCAATCTCTTCATCGCGATAGCCTGCCAGCATCAGGTCATACTGCGCCTGAGCGACAGACACCCCTGCCTTTGCCTGCATCAGCGCATTCTCGTATGGCGCTTTGTCCAGCATTCCCAGCATCTGCCCGCTTTTAATGGTATCGCCTTCGTCCACGGTGAGCGACGCCAGACGACCACCGACGCGGAAGCTCATGTTCACGGTACGAATATCGACATTGCCATACAGCGTCAGGCCTTTGTCCTGATGGCTTTGATACCACAGCCAGCCACCAACACCTGCGGCAAGCAGAACAACAACCACCAGAATGATGGCGACAGGTTTTTTCATGACTTCAGGCTCCTTTGCGTTAAGCCTTGCAGGATCAGATCGAGATGACAGGTGATGACCTGGCTAATCTGCGCGGCTTTATCCTCATCAAATTGTGTCCAGCCAGTACGTAGCAGGATAGTTTCCCGCCCCAGACGAAAGGCGAGCACTTCGCCCAGCAGGGCGTGGGTATGCAAGATGGTTTCTGTATCGTTGGCATCACGCCCGGTATAGGCCGCAATAAGCCGGGCCAGGTGGGTGTGCATCGGGGCAATGACCTGATCGTGAACCAGCTGATAGGCCGCAGTGGGGGAGAGCTGCTCACGGGAGATAAATTTACTCAGGTTCAGCGTATCGTCATGCGTCAACAGGCGGATCATATTGTGACAGGCATTGAGGATAAGCTGACGAATAGCGGCACGATCGGGTGACGGCTGACTGAACAGCCTGGAGGCCTCGTCAATGTGCGGGCGAAAATTCGTGCCGATAAAATCGGCGATCGACTGCGCGCAGGCGAGGTACAAATCCTCTTTTGAGCCAAAATAGTAAGTAATGGTCGCAATGTTCTGCCCGGCCTGCGCGGCGATATCACGCGTGGTGGCATGTAACCCATACTCACCAAACTGCGCCAGTGCGGCGGCGATAAGCTGGCTTTTGGCCTGTTCACCTTTAGAGGTGGTCGGGGTTATATTCATGACGGCATTAAAAATTAATCAATCGATTGATTAAGATTATGCCTTATTCGCAGTATCGTCGAGGGCGTGCTGAGGGATATTTTATGCGCCACGTCACAAAAGCTGCTACACTCCGCTGCTTCGCGACATTGTGGTTTTTGTCCTCTCCTTTATCGTTATATCTCCCTGAAAACTACACCTGTGACGGTCGGGGCGGTTCGGAGTTTTTATGTCTTTTGATTCCCTTGGCCTGAACCCGGAAATCCTGCGTGCAATTGCAGAGCAGGGTTACCTCGAGCCAACCCCGATCCAGAAGCAGGCGATCCCTGCCGTGCTGGAAGGCCGCGACCTGATGGCCAGTGCTCAGACCGGTACCGGTAAAACCGCAGGCTTTACTCTGCCGCTGTTAGAGCTGCTGGTAAAAAACCAGCCGCACGCGAAAGGCCGCCGTCCGGTTCGGGCGCTGATCCTCACGCCAACCCGTGAACTGGCCGCGCAAATTGGTGAGAACGTGCGTG
Source organism: Enterobacter cloacae complex sp. 2024EL-00214 (assembly GCF_043945575.1). Taxonomy (NCBI): domain Bacteria; kingdom Pseudomonadati; phylum Pseudomonadota; class Gammaproteobacteria; order Enterobacterales; family Enterobacteriaceae; genus Enterobacter; species Enterobacter cloacae complex sp. 2024EL-00214. The sequence goes on from NZ_JBIMRC010000011.1 coordinate 96,095, forward strand.
AGTACAGCCGCTATCTCAACATTCGCTCGCTGGTGGTTTTCGGTGGGGTGAGCATCAACCCGCAGATGATGAAATTGCGTGGTGGTGTGGACGTGCTGGTGGCAACGCCGGGCCGTCTGCTGGATCTGGAACACCAAAACGCGGTGAAGCTGGATCAAATTGAAATTCTGGTGCTGGACGAAGCCGACCGCATGCTGGACATGGGCTTTATCCACGATATCCGCCGCGTGCTGGCTAAGCTGCCACCGCGTCGTCAGAACCTGTTGTTCTCTGCGACCTTCTCCGACGACATCAAGGCACTTGCTGAAAAGCTGCTGCACAACCCGCTGGAAATCGAAGTAGCGCGTCGTAACACCGCCTCTGAGCAGGTCACGCAGCACGTACACTTTGTTGATAAAAAGCGTAAGCGGGAACTGCTTTCCCAGATGATTGGCCAGGGTAACTGGCAGCAGGTGCTGGTCTTTACCCGTACCAAGCACGGTGCAAACCACCTGGCAGAGCAGCTGAACAAAGACGGCATTCGCAGTGCGGCGATCCACGGCAACAAGAGCCAGGGGGCACGTACCCGCGCGCTGGCTGATTTCAAATCCGGTGATATCCGCGTGCTGGTGGCCACCGACATTGCCGCGCGTGGCCTGGACATTGAAGAGCTGCCACACGTGGTGAACTATGAGCTGCCAAACGTGCCGGAAGATTACGTACACCGTATTGGTCGTACCGGCCGCGCGGCGGCCACCGGTGAAGCGCTCTCTCTGGTGTGTGTCGATGAACACAAACTGTTGCGCGACATTGAGCGTCTGCTGAAAAAAGAGATCCCGCGTATCGAAACCCCGGGCTATGAAGTGGATCCATCCATCAAAGCGGAGCCGATCCAGAACGGTCGTCAGGGCGGTGGTCGCGGTCAGGGTGGCGGCGGTCGTGGTCAGCAACCGCGTCGCTCTGAAGGTGGTGCGCCAAAATCATCCGCTAAACCTCCGCGTCGTAACAACGATGCTAAACCGGCGGGTGAAAACCCGTGGCGCAGTGGTGAAGGGAAACCGGCAGGGGAAGGGCAGCGCCGACGCCGCCCGCGTAAACCTGCTAACGCGCAGTAATCTGGAAGCCCGGCAGTAAAGCCGGGCTTTTCTTTTTGCGGCAACGGAAAGAAAGTGCCACAATAGTGGCTGTTTATACAGTATTTCAGGTTTTCCGATGGCTTTAACCGCGGCGCTCAAAGCGCAAATTGGTGCCTGGTATAAGGCGCTACAACAACAGATCCCCGATTTTATCCCCCGAGCGCCACAGCGGCAGATGATTGCTGACGTGGCAAAAACGCTTGCCGGAGACGACGGACGACATCTGGCGATTGAAGCACCGACGGGCGTCGGGAAAACCCTTTCCTATCTGATCCCGGGCATTGCCATTGCGCGGGAAGAACAAAAGACGCTGGTGGTCAGCACCGCCAATGTGGCGCTGCAGGATCAGATCTACAGCAAAGACTTGCCTCTGCTGCGCAAAATTATTCCCGAACTGCGTTTTACCGCCGCTTTTGGTCGCGGGCGTTATGTCTGCCCACGCAACCTGGCGGCGCTCGCCAGTAGCGAACCCACCCAGCAGGATCTGCTGGCGTTTCTCGATGATGAACTGACGCCAAACAATAAGGCTGAACAGGATCGGTGTGCGAAGCTGAAAGCCGATCTCGACAGCTACAAATGGGATGGACTGCGCGATCATACCGATCAGGCGATTGACGACGACTTGTGGCGCAGGCTCAGCACTGATAAAGCCAGTTGTCTGAACCGCAACTGTCACTACTATCGTGAGTGCCCGTTTTTTGTTGCACGGCGTGAAATTCAGGAAGCAGAAGTGGTGGTGGCAAACCATGCTCTGGTCATGGCCGCGCTGGAGAGTGAAGCGGTCCTGCCGGAACCCAAAAACTTGTTGCTGGTGCTCGATGAAGGCCATCATCTGCCTGATGTGGCGCGGGATGCGCTGGAGATGAGCGCTGAAATTACCGCCCCGTGGTTCCATCTACAGCTCGACCTGTTCTGCAAGCTGGTGGCAACCTGCATGGAGCAGTTCCGCCCGAAAACCACGCCGCCGCTGGCGGTGCCTGAGCGGCTGAGCGAGCACTGTGAAGAGGTGTACACGCTCATTTCGTCACTGAACAATATCCTGAACCTTTACCTTCCGGCGACGCAGGAAGCGGAGCACCGCTTTGCCATGGGCGAACTGCCGGAAGAGGTGATGGAGATTTGCCAGCAGCTGGCAAAGCATCTTGAAAAGCTGCGCGGGCTGGCGGAGATGTTCTTAAACGATCTCAGTGAGAAAACGGGCACCCATGACGTGGTGCGTCTGCATCGCGTGTTGTTGCAGATGAACCGCGCACTCGGCATGTTCGAAGCGCAAAGCAAGCTCTGGCGACTGGCCTCCATGGCACAGGCCTCCGGCGCACCGGTCACCAAATGGGCTACCCGTGAAGCGAAAGACGGGCAGGTACATCTTTTCTTCCACTGCGTGGGCATTCGCGTGGCCGACCAGTTGGAAAAGCTCATCTGGCGCAGCGTACCACATGTGGTGGTGACCTCTGCGACGCTGCGCTCCCTGAACAGCTTCTCCCGTTTGCAGGAGATGAGTGGTCTGAGAGAAAAAGCTGGCGACCGCTTTGTGGCGCTGGACTCACCGTTTAATCACTGCGAGCAGGGTAAGCTGGTGATCCCGCGTATGAAGTACGAGCCGCTTATCGACAACGAAGAGCAGCACATTGCTGAGATGGCGGCCTATTTTCGCGAACAGGTAGAGAGCAAAAAATACCCTGGCATGCTGGTGTTGTTTGCCAGCGGACGTGCGATGCAGCGTTTTCTGGAACACGTCACCGACCTGCGTTTACTCCTGCTTGTTCAGGGCGACCAGCCGCGCTACCGGCTGGTGGAGTTACACCGCAAACGCATTGATAACGGTGAGCGCAGTGTGCTGGTGGGGTTGCAGTCTTTCGCCGAAGGTCTGGATCTGAAGGGGGATTACCTCACTCAGGTACATATCCACAAGATAGCCTTCCCGCCCATCGACAGCCCGGTGGTGATCACCGAAGGAGAGTGGCTGAAAAGCCTGAATCGCTATCCGTTTGAGGTGCAAAGTCTGCCCGCTGCGTCGTTTAACCTGATTCAACAGGTGGGGCGTCTGATCCGTAGCCACGGCTGCTGGGGAGAGGTGGTGATTTATGATAAACGGTTGCTTACCAAAAACTACGGTCAGCGGTTATTGAATGCGTTGCCCGTTTTCCCCATCGAGCAACCGGAGGTGCCTGAGGTGAAAAAACGCCCGGCACAACGGGCTGCGGGGCGTAAAAAAAGCATCCGTACCAGGGGGCGCAGCCCTACTGGTAAGTAAAGGTCACCTGTACGATGCTGTTGAATGTGCCGGCAGTGACGGGCATCGAGGTGGCGTAATAACGCGCAGCTAAGGGGAAGTCTGCCGTATGATCGCTTTGATTAATCAGCACGCTAAAACTGGCCTCCGGGGCGATAAGCATTTTATCCGGGCGATCGGCCAGTTCGAGAGCCAGACCGCCAGCTGTGCCGGTATTCGCAAATTTTGTCGGGTGTGCTCCGTCTGCCTGTCCGTGAAACGTGGCGGTGGCAAGCGTTGTGGTGACCGGGCATTTCGAGAGCGTCAGATCAACGTTTTTCCAGACTCCCGTGTCACCGATGTCTTTAAAATCCCCGGACGTCGCCTGGCCGAGATCGACCGTTAAATTTTGGCTGGCACTGTCTACGGAGCAGGTGTTCGCGAAGATGTTCCCCCGCATCTCTACCTGAATATCGTCCGCAATAGCGTTATACGCCAGGCCAAAAAGCAAAATCAGAAGATACTTTTTCATTTATAGCCCAGTGTAATGGTGGCAATGCTGTTGGCAGTGCCAGGGGTTACGTCGGCGGCTATCTGCTCATAAGCCACTTCGAAGGGGATCTCCAGCGTCTGGTTGGCCTGTGCCACTGCGGCGGTGTCCCTGTAGGTACCGAAAACAGGGACTTCGCCATCATATAACATACGAACTCCCACCCCGGTTGCGACACCAGTTTCTGGGGTCAGTTTGATAACGCCAGGAAAATCTGTCTCGTAGCCATTCGCACTCGTCACCATCGCTTCAGGCTGAACGGTGTCGGTGCAATTGACGTCAACATAAAACGTTTTACCGGGTGTCAGCGTGCCGGTGCCTGTAAAATCGCTGACCGGGAAATCACCTAACGTGATCGTCAGGCTTTTTGGCGATACCGAGCAGGTCACTTCGTTAAATGTGACATTCCCTGCGTAGGAGATAACGTTGGGTTCGCCAATCCCCTCATGGCCAAATACGCCAATACCAAACTGGGTTTGTGCCTGAGCCAACATTCCTGATGCGATCTCATTGCTGGTTTTCACCAGCTCAAGTGTGACGTCAAAACTGAAGGATTGCTGCCCGTCGCTGGAGACGTAGCCAATGGGGGTGCCGCGAGAATCACACTGTACGCCACCCGCACCACTGATGCGCTGGCCCTTGTCGTTCATCAACGCGATGCCAATGCCAGGTACGCCCGAGTCATAAACGCCAGTCATGCCCGGGATTTCCGCACCCGTGCCGTAATAGCAGGAGACAATTTCCAGACCACTATCGATGTTTTGATCGCAGTTTCCCGCCACATGCACTGTCTGTTCCGAACCGGGAATGATGGCCCCTACAGCCAGCGTTGTGGAGACCGAAATCGAGGCGACGTTAATCATTTTCGGCATATCCGGAGTGGTACAGGTCGCTTTCGCATGCGGCATAAATAACGCTGCAGTTCCCAGAATCAGTAAAAAAAAGCATTGCTTAATCAATTGCATAATATTTAGCCTGAACGGTGGATCACTGACACTGCGCGGCAGCATTAATGATGCTGGTTTTATCTTTCTCATCCGTTAGCGCGTATTCAGCGACGCAATGCTCGCTGGCACCTTGTCCCCAGTTAACGGAGAGTTTTCCGTGCTGAGGTAAACCGGAGAGGTAAGTCTGGCCGTCGTTGCCAACAATAAACTCGCTGTCCTTATCGTCGGTGGTGACCGTTGCGCCAAAGGGCAGCGGTTTACCGTTTTGCGTCAACGTCATCAGTACCCGACGCCCCACGCGAGTGTTGAAGCTGGCCCGCACCACGGCACCGCGTGTTGGGGTAACAATCTGCGCGGCGTGGGTCACGTCGGCATCGTCTGGTAGCGTTTCGGTATCCAGCGCAATGGTGTTATGACGATAGGCTGTGACAAATGGCACGACGGTATAGCCACGGAAATCGGTCTCGACGCCCGTCTGGTTGGTGATATGGGTACCATGTGTACCGGGTGCTTTCACCAGGGCGATGGTTTCCCCAAGCGGCTGGCTTAGCGTGATACCGTTGGCATGTGCCACAACGCCACCCTGCAGACCCATGTTGACGGTACGCTGATATTTATCCTGACTGATGCCACCACTCACTTCGCCATAGGTGGCCTTATAGTCGGCATTCATGCTGGTGGAGCTACCGCTGCCGGTTGTGCTCAGCCCTTCCTGAATATTCCAGTTAAGATTGTCTTCCTGCAGGGCCGTGCCATTCAGGCCAATGTTCTGCGTGGTACCCTCTTTGGTGTTGTTCAGGTTGTACGTCGCCCAGGTGTTGTGCATCCAGTGATCCAGCGGTACGGAGACACTCAGGGAAAGCTGGTTGTCGTTGGTGACGGACTCCCCATCTTCATCGCTGTCGTTAGTATTCTTGTTCATGCTGTAGCTCAGGCTGTAGCTCACGCCGTGCCAGCTGTTGTTGTAACTGACGCTCATGGAGGTCATGTCCTGGCTCTGGCTCCAGTAGGTCTCTTTGACCAGGCTTAGCGTCACCGATCCCCAGCCTTCACCAAGCGTCTGGTCGATGGTGGCCTCTGTGCGCGCGCGACGCTGCTGGGGGGCAGACCAGTCGTCTGAGCGGGTGTACGACTCCATCGTGTCTTCCAGGGTATAGAAACCTTTACTGTTATAGCGATAGCCCGCCAGAGAGAAGTTGGTGCCAGACCCTGCGAAATCTTTGCTGTAACGTACGCGCCAGGACTGACCTTTACTGGCCTGCTGCTTTTTCAGCAAGGCTTTTGCACGCGTAACGTCGATTGAAAAAGCGCCAAGATCGCCCATGTTTTTACCGGCACCGATGGCCTGCGACTGGTAATGGCTGCTCTGCTGCACGCCGCCATAGGCCGTAAAACCGTAGGGTAAACCATAGATAGCGCTGCCCTGGGCGAACGGAGTTTTCTCTACGTCGCTGTCGTACGAGCGATAACGACCGGCAGTGACGCTATAGCGCAGGTTATGTTCACGTTGCAGCACCGGTACGGAGGCGTAGGGCACCACGAAATGGCTTTCGCTACCGTCGGTTTCTTTCACCGTCACCTGAAGGTCGCCGCTGCTGCCGGTTGGGTAGAGATCGTTAATTTCAAATGCCCCGGGAGCCACGGTATTTTGATAAATGATGTAACCGTTCTGACGCACCATCACCAGCGCATTACTGTGTGCGGTACCGCGAATAATCGGCGCGTAGCCTTTCTCGCTGTCCGGGAGCATGTCACTGTCGGAATTAAGCTGTACGCCGGTGTAGGGTACGCTGTCAAAAACGTCAGCCGGAGAAGAGCTTTGCCCGACCGTCAAACTGCTTTTCATCGCCACAATATCGCGCTGGGCGTAGGTATAAACGGACGAGAACTTTTGCTCTTCTTCTTTACCCGTGGTGCTGCGGTTCCATGTCGAGTAATTTCTCAGCCGCCATGCGCCAATGTTAAGGCCAGGCCGGAGATTCACATACTGGCTGCTGGTATCTTCCTCACCCTGCTGACGCGCATGGCTTTGGCTTGCTGTCGCACTGTAATTGAGCAGGCCGGCAGTGATCCCTTCATCGAACTCTTTTGGGTCAATATAGCCACGTGGAACTTTACCCAGTGCGATTTGTGGAATGCTGAGCAGTAACTGCTGGTTACGAACATGAAAGGTGGCGGACGCCCCTGGGATCGCGTTTAAGTCTGCGCACTGGCCTTTGGCCATTAACCGGGGGTACTTTTTGATTTTAATTCCGAGGCTTTTTAACTCATCCGAAGTAAAGCAAGGCTGGAGTGAATTATTTCCGCTACTGTCCTTTCGTAATCTAAATGTGACATTGCGCGTGTCAATTTTATTATTATTGATAAAGACCGAAACCTGATATTTCCCTGGTGCTTGTCCCGGGCCTTTCTCATAAACAGACAGATCGGTCCTGGTCTGTTGAGGATTGTCAATATCCAGTAATGCCGGGTTAAAATAATCATCAGCCTGGACTTGCGATGCAAAGATAGCCATTGCCAGCACCCACAACAGGAGCAGCAATGAGAATATCTGGCAAGTGCAAGGCTTGTTATTGCTATACATGATTATTTAACATTACCGGCTTACAGAGTGATTAATGGAGTGATGTAGACCAGGTGTGGCTGATGCTGCCGTAATCGGTAATAATTGACCATGCGACGGTATTCCCACCCATATTCGCTGGAAGGGGAAAATGTGTTTCTGTCTTCGGGACGGCCCAGGTTGCTTTTTTCACTTTTTGTCCATTCAGCGTGACGCTCTGGAAGTTCATATAAAAAGGCGTTGGGTTATTGACCACCAGATCATTGCCTTCGCGATGCCATTCCAGTTTATCTGCCACATCTTCCGGCTTACCCTGAATCGAGGAGGGGCGATACAACAATTTAATGCGGGTGTTGATGGCGATTTGCAGGGTATTCATCCCTTCAACATGTTTTGAAGAGGGAATGGCTTTGATATTTAACCAGTACAGCGACTCGCGATCTTCCGGTAAATTCCCACCTGTACGCACAACGCGCAAAACATTATCTTCTTTTGCATCCAGACGAAACAGAGGCGGAGTAATCAGAAAGGGGGCTTTGGCCCGGTTTTTACCACCAGAATCAACCCAGGACTGCACCAGATAATCCGTTGTATCTGGGTTTGAAAGACCAAGAGATGATTCCTTTTTATCTCCCTGGTAAACCAGCCGTGTGCCATTGATAATGACACCTGCATGTGCAGTGGCTGCGACCAGTAAAAGAGTACTCAGTAAATAACCGTGACGCATAAATATTTCTCAAAAAAAATAAGAGATATCAGCCCCTGAACAGTGCTAATATCTCTGAATTGATAATATCAGTTATAAATGACGGTGAAGGTTGAAACAGAGTTAGCCGGGCCAGCAGTCACTGCAGCCTGAGTCTGAATATAACGCGCACCGAACTCCAGATTATTGACGGTCGTACCTGACGCTAACGGATATTGCTGGGAAGGTGTATATAAACTCACTGGCTGCTCTGCTGAATCAACCAACTGAATAGCAACACCTGTTGCCGCATCCACATCTGGCGATAATGCCAGAGTAGAATTATTGTTAGCATCTGGTGTACCACCAAAATTAATGGCAGCAGATGTCACCGTTTCCGGACAATTTGTTAACTGGATATCAAACTTCGTTAATGTGCTGGTGGAGCCTGCGCCGGTAAATACCGTTTTAGATACTTTGCCAAGCTGGACATTCAGCGGATTACTTAACCCATTAACGACCTGACATGCGGAATCAATGATTTCGCCAGTAAAGTTAATTTGACCTTCACCATTTGTTGCCGCAAATGCAGATGCAGAACATCCCACCGTTGCAGCGATAAATAACCCTAAAGCGACCTTGTTCATATTAAATCCTGGTGTATGTCGGGTGACAACGTTGCCTGGACGTTGTCACCGTTGACGCTCAATGACTTTCCGCTGGTTATTTAATCAAAAAATGCATGTCTAAGAATCTTCTGTAGAAATCACAAATAATTTAAATTCTGCTTGTGTTTGGCTTTTTCTTATCATTTCAGTGTGTTGATAAAATACTATCGGCCAGGTCTTCATCAGGGCTATATTGTTAACAAGATGATGCCGTAAGGAGAGATGTCGTGGATTACCGCAAAATTATCAAAGAGGTAGGGCGCGGAAAAAATCATGCCCGCGACCTGGACCATGAAACTGCACGTACACTGTATACCCACATGCTGAACGGTGATGTACCCGAGCTGGAGCTGGGCGGCATTCTGATTGCGCTGCGTATCAAGGGGGAAGGTGAGGCTGAAATGCGAGGCTTTTATGAGGCGATGCAGGCACAAACCCTGCGCTTAACGCCGCCTGTGGCCAAACCGATGCCGATCGTTATTCCGACCTATAACGGTGCGCGCAAGCTGGCGAACCTGACGCCGCTGTTGGCAATTTTGTTGCACAAGCTCGGGTTCCCGGTGGTGGTGCATGGCGTCAGTGAAGATCCAACCCGCGTGCTGACGGAGACCATATTTGACATGTTGGGTATCGAGCCCACCCTGCATGCCGGACAGGCGCAGGCGAAGCTGGATGGGCATCAACCGGTCTATATCCCTATCAAAGCGCTTTGCCCGCCGCTGGAAAAGCAGCTGGATATGCGCTGGCGTATGGGCGTGCGTAACAGTGCGCACACGCTGGCGAAACTGGTGACGCCGTTTGCTGAAGATGCCGCGCTGCGTCTTTCCAGCGTGTCACACCCTGAGTATGTGACCCGCGTCGGGAAATTTTTTGAGGATATCGGTGGCAGAGCCTTACTGATGCATGGCACGGAAGGGGAGGTGTACGCCAATCCGCTGCGTTGTCCGCAACTGATGCTTATCGATGCTGCGGGCACTCGCGCTGTGCTTGAGCGTGGGGAAGAGAATACTGACGTCATTCTGCCGCAGGTAAAAGATCCCCACTCAACTGCACAATGGATTGAGCAATGTCTTGCCGGCCATGTTCCCGTTCCGCACTCGATTAAACTGCAGATGGCTTGCTGCCTGTTGGCCACCGGGGAAGTGGAAACGGTCGAGGCTGGTATGCAGCGTGTAGAACGCGCGTTTTAGGCAAAAAAAAAGCCCGTCCAGTGGCGGACGGGCAAGCAAGGGTAACAAACAGGGTCAATGAGGGTTGGAGCATCTCACCAGAGGGTTCGGTGAGGGTGGAGCATAATGCGTTCGGTTATTTATAGATAACCGCGGTACCGCTCAGCTTGTTGCCGTTGTTTGCGGAAGTGATGGTATAACCACTTGCACCCGCAGCCGCGGCTTTCTCAGCCAGTTTGGCTTCCAGACCGTCCAGCGTGGTTGCGCCTTCTGCACTCACCACACCGATTTTATTCATGCTCTGCGCCTGGGCAGAAGAGACAGGCTCTGCAGCGAATACGCCAAAAGAAAGAGCAGACAGGGCAACAGCAGCAACAGCATATTTGATGGTTTTCATTGTTAATCTCTCGCAGGTTTCTGTTAGGGGACGGTGTTCCGTCGATGTGATGAGTATCACGCTTTTTTTCACCAGAGAAAATCGAAGAGAATTGACGTGGTCGGTCAAAAAAACTGAATGACAAATAACTTATTGAATATTAATAAATTCGGGAGTGTAATTTACACTTCTTGTTGCTGCACTTTACAGAGCGATGGAGAAGGGCACATTTTGCTACGTGTTCAGCTAAAAATCGTGAGCGTAAAGGAAACAACTCAGAGGGTTTACTTAGGTAAAGGAAAGTCAACGTAACTGGCTGTCCTTTGAACCTCTGCGATTATATCCCGCATATGATAAGTTTTTTGAATCTTTATCCTGTTGGCAGGCAATGCATAACCGCACGCCAGGAATGGCTTTACGGCGAGCCTCCGGGATAGGATCTCCGCATTCCTCACATTCATATAAACTTTCGCCGTGTGGTATTTCACCACGAGCGCGAGCAACTGCATCTTCAATTGTACTGTTGATTTGTTCGTTAACGGCGTCGTCATTTGCCCAACCGGAAGCCATTGCATCCTCCTGTGTAAGTCAGATGGGATTAAAAATTATACAACCGGGGAGCGAGAAAAGAGAAACTGCATCTGGCAGGCAGATGCAGTCTGATGGCAGGAAGGCGCTTATTTATAGATAGTGGCGGTACCATACATATGGTTATCCCCTCCGGCGGAGTTCACCACAAATCCTTTCGCACCCTGCTCACGTGCTTTTTCAGCCAGCTTATCCTGTAGGTCGTCAAGGTTGCTCGCATTGCTGACAGAAACCGAGCCTGCAGGTCGCAATTGACTGGTATCCGTGCTGTTTGTCAGAGACTGAACTGACCAGGCGGAGAATGATACTGTTGCAAGTGCACCAGCGATAACAACAAGGGTCAGATACTTTTTCATAATCACATCCTCAGGGGAAACAACGGGTGACTCACCTTAAGTTTAGAAGCCTGGAGAGTGTGATTTAGCGCAAAAATTTGATGATGATCTGCTTATTTTTTGAACAATAATAGTTGTCAATTTATTGACAGATCATAGACATAGAGGTTGCTGATTTATGGCGTGTTTTTGCGTATTGAACAGAGATATTTACCGCTGGGTCTGCAAAGGGTATCTTACGCCGCTGTTTAAAGGAGAATGCCATGACTTCCCAAAAGCCGGGATTGCACCCACGAAATCGCCACCGCAGCCGCTACGACATGAAGGCGCTGTGCCAAAGCTGTCCTCCGCTGCAGGACTTCATTGTGCAGACGCCTGCCGGTGAACCTTCGGTCAATTTTGCTGACCCGCTGGCGGTCAAAATGCTGAATAAAGCGCTGCTGGCGCATTTTTACGGTGTCACGCACTGGGATATTCCGGAAGGCTTTCTCTGCCCGCCCGTGCCGGGGCGTGCCGATTATATCCACCATCTTGCCGATCTCCTGGCAGAAGATCATGACGGCGTGATCCCGCAACAGGCCACCGTGCTGGATATCGGTACCGGGGCGAACCTGATTTACCCGTTGATCGGTGTCCATGAATATCACTGGCGCTTTACCGGCAGTGAAATCGGTGCAGAGGCATTTTCCAGCGCGCAGGCGATCGTTAACGCGAATGCGGGGCTAAGCCGGGCCATTCGTCTGCGCAGGCAGAAAGAGGCGAATGCCATTTTCAACGGCATTATTCACAAGAATGAACAGTACGATGCCACAATGTGCAACCCGCCGTTCCATGATTCAGCGGCTGCCGCCCGCGCGGGCAGCGAGCGTAAGCGTCGCAATCTGGGTCAGGATGAAGATGCCGCGCTGAACTTCGGTGGCCAGCAGCAGGAGCTGTGGTGCGAGGGCGGTGAAGTAGCGTTTATTCTGCGCATGATTGCAGAAAGTAAACCGTTCGGCCGTCAGGTTAAATGGTTTACAACCCTGGTGTCCCGTGGCGATAACCTGCCGCCACTCTACCGTGCATTGAGCGAAGCTGGCGCGGTGAAAGTGGTGAAGAAAGAGATGGCGCAAGGCCAGAAACAGAGCCGCTTTATCGCCTGGTCGTTTATGGACGATAACAAACGTCGTAAATAATCCGCAGACCGGGGAAGGCGTCGCCACTCTCCGGCTTGTTCCCCCGGTTTACGGCGGCTGTGTGGTGAACGATACGCCAGAGAACACTCTGAAAAAAAAGCCGGGCTCTGCATTCGCATACCCGGCTTTTTCGAACGTTGGCGTATTACGACACGTGCTGCAGGAACTCCTGCAAACGCTGGCTTGGCGGGTTTGCAATCAGTTCTTGCGGATTACCGTCTTCCGCGATACGACCTTTATCAATAAAGATCAGACGGGAAGCCACCTTCTCAGCAAAGCCGATTTCGTGGGTGACGATAACCATCGTCATTCCTTCCTCTGCCAGATCCTGCATGACTTTCAGCACTTCGTGGCGCAATTCAGGGTCGAGCGCCGAGGTTGGCTCATCAAACAGCATCATTTTCGGTTTAACTGCCAGCGCACGGGCAATCGCCACACGCTGCTGTTGACCACCGGACAGCTCTGAAGGGTAGTGGTGCGCACGTTCTGCCAGGCCAACTTTGGCCAGCAGATCTTTTGCCAGCGCTTCTGCAGCCGCTTTGTTGGCACCGCGCACGCGCAGTGGGCCAAACATCACGTTTTCCAGCGCCGTGAGGTGCGGGAACAGGTAGAACTGCTGGAACACCATGCCCGCTTCCTGACGAATCAGACGGTCATCCACTTTCGGGTCATTCACCTTCAGACCATCGACGATCAGATCGCCGCTGGTTATCTCTTCCAGCTTGTTGATGCAGCGTAGCAGAGTGGACTTACCGGAGCCGGATGGCCCGATAATGACCACCACTTCACCCTGTTTGATGTTCAAATCGATATTGTGCAGCACCTGGGTTGGGCCAAAGTGCTTGGAAACGTTTTTAAATTCAATCACAGGATTTTCATCCTTCTTTCAAGACGACGCAGAACGAAGCTCAGAACCAGAGTGATGACCAGGTAGACAACGGCTACCGCACTCCAGATTTCCAGTGCACGGAAGTTGCCCGCAATAATCTCCTGGCCCTGACGGGTCAGTTCAGCAACGCCGATAACAATGAACAGCGACGTATCTTTAATACTGATGATCCATTGGTTACCCAGCGGTGGCAGCATGCGGCGCAGCGCCAGTGGCAGAATAACGTGGCGGATCGTTTCGCGACGGGACAGGCCTAATGCCAGACCAGCTTCGCTGAAACCTTTATGAATCGACAGAACGGCACCACGGGTAATTTCCGCGATGTAGGCACCGGAGTTGATCATAATAGTCACGACGGCGGCACTGAACGGGTCAATGCGCAGGTCAGTAAAGGCCATTGGCAGGGCGAAATAGATGAACATGACCTGGACGACAATAGGGGTGCCGCGGATCACTTCGATGAAAACCAGTGCGATGTGGTTTGCAATCCAGCCGCCGTAGGTGCGGGCGAAACCGGCGACAAGACCGATAATCAACCCACCAACCAGACCGAGGACCGAAATCCACAGGGTCATTTTAGCGCCTTCAAGCAAGATAGGAATGGCAGGCCAGATGGCGCTCCAGTCAAACTGCATGATAGTTTCCTGTTACTGTTACCGTGTTTCAAAAATATCAGGGGCGAAAGGTCGCCCCCGAGTGAACATTATTTTTTTAAGAATAATTATTTAGGCTCGGTACCGAACCATTTTTTGTAGATTTCGTTGTACGTGCCGTTCTCTTTCAGGGTTTTCAGCGCGCCGTTAACTTTGGTACGCAGATCGTCGCTGCCTTTCGGGAACGCAATACCGTACTGCTGTGCTTCCAGAGATTCACCTACCGCTTTGAACTTGCCGTTACCTGCTGTTTTGATGAAGTACAGGATGTTAGGGGTGTCGTGCAGAACAGCGTCAGCACGGTTGGTGCCCAGTTCCATGTAGGCGTTATCGATGTTCGGGAACTGACGCAGGTCTTTGGTTTTGATGTTAGCTTTCGCGTAATCAACGGAACCCGTGCCGCTCTTCACTGCCACCACTTTACCGTCGAGGTCTTTCACGCTTTTTACGTCATTATTATCGGCTTTCACCATCACCAGCAGGCCGCTTTTGTAGTAGCCGTCGGAGAAGTCGATCGCTTTTTTGCGTTCTTCAGTAATGGTGATGCCTGCCAGTGCTACATCAACGTTTTTGGTTTGCAGTGCCGGGATGATACCGCTGAAATCCATAGGCTTCAGGGTGTAATCCAGTTTGAGCTCTTTTGCTACCGCAGCCCACAGATCCACATCAAAACCAACGTATTTATCACCCTGTTTGAATTCAAACGGAACGAACGCCGTGTCGGTCGCTACAACCAGTTTGTCGGCAGCCTGAGAAGACACCGCAAAAGCCAGGGTAAGTGCAGCCAGTGAAACTTTTAATACAGACTTCATAGCATTTCCTTTTATATCCACGGGGCGATCCCCTGCGAGAACAACAGGCACAATGAAAAAATCGTGCCAACTTTACAAGCCATTGTTTTTCAAAGGGGATGGTGTCATGCATTGCACAATAAATGTGGCAATGATGTTCTGTTGCACCAGGATGGAGCACCATTTTGGTGCGCTTCGTTTGACGCAACTGACGGGGTGCTATTTAGCGCAAATTCTGACGAAAAAACAATCTTCCATTAACGGTTGTGTGAGGTGATTATTACATTTTCTTCACTTTTGCACTGTCTCAGGAAAAAAATGCGCACCATAAATGTGCAAAACCCTCACCGGTGGCGAGGGTTTGGGAGAAAATGCACAGGAATTACGCGATGTTAGATTCAATAAACCACAGGAATTTGTCCAGGTCGCGAGAGGCGGCAGTGAAAATGTCAGCGGTGTCTTCGTCTTTCGTTTCAGAAATGGCTTTGCGGACGTCGTTGGCGACAACCGCATAACGATCGGCCAGCTCTTTCAGGTGATCCTGAACCGTATGGATCTCCAGCGGGTAGCTTTTCAGCGGCGTTTTACTGTTGATAACCTGCGTAGTGCCCAGGGCTACGCCCCCCAGCTGCACGGCACGCTCTGCCATTGTGTCAAGATGATCGGTCAGTGCTGTACGGAAGCCATCCAGCATTTCATGTACGGCAATAAAGTTTGCACCACGCATGTTCCAGTGGGCCTGTTTGGTGATCAGCGACAGGTCAATGAACTGGATCACCTGACGATTAAGCAACTCAACCGTCGCTTTTTTATCGCTATCTGATACATCGTTGCGGGTATAAAGCAGATTAGACGCTTTTGTTTTCACCAGCTTAGCGGTACTCATAATCTCATATCCTCTTGATGTTAGTGCCCCATGAATTAACGAGATTGAGTATAGCACCGGATTTATGCAGTACAGTTTTGGTGTTGCCTATCGCTTTAATAGTAAAGCACATTGTTTTTTATTAGTGCATTGTTTTTGTGGTGATTTTTTTTATTTTATGAGATGGTTTTTATAATTGCATTGGTAAGTGTTGTTATCTGCAATTTTATTTCGTGGTGATGTCAAAAATGTGAGGAAATAATTCAGTGAGCGGTTCTGGCTTCTATTCTGCATGGCTATTTAGCCATGCAGAATAGAGTGCGTCAGTTAATATCGACTTTTTCGACTTTGCTCTCCCGATTCAGGGTGAGCGTGGATCCCATAGATGCGGCAATAATGGAGCAGAGTGCCAGCGTCTGGGTGAATGTCAGGGTTTCTCCGAGGAAAACCATACCGGAGATGGCGGCCAGTGCAGGCTCCATGCTCATCAGTGTGCCAAATATGCGTGTCGGGAGACGCGTGAGGGCAATCATCTCCAGAGAATAGGGAAGTGCTGTTGACAGAATGGCGACAGCAAGCCCGATGGGCATGACCGACCATTGCCAGATGGATGCCGTAGCCTGCGCCATGCCGATTGGAACAAAGACGATGGCAGCAATTAATGAGCCCAGTGCGACGGTCGCCGGGCCATGCTCTTCCCCGGCGCGCTGGCCAGAAAGGATATAAACCGCCCAGCCGGCTCCTGCACCCAGTGCCAGCGCCGCACCTTTCAGATCAATGTGTGAGACATTCTGACCCAACGGTAACAGGAACCATAGCCCCAGAACGGCTAACACAACCCAGATAAAATCGACCGGACGACGAGAAGAAAAGAGCGCTACGGCCAGCGGGCCGGTAAATTCAAGCGCGACGGCGATCCCCAGAGGAATGGTCTGGATGGAGAGATAGAACATATAGTTCATTGCCCCCAGCGACAGCCCGTAAAACAGCAGAGGTAAACGCTGCTCTTTTCTGAAGCGCAATCGCCAGGGTTTGAAGATGACCACCAGAATCAGGGTCCCTAATACGATACGCAGCGCTGTGACGCCCGGTGCACCGACCAGTGGAAACAGCGATTTTGCCAGCGATGCGCCGCTTTGAATGGACAACATCGCGATGAGTATTACAGCAACCGGCAACCATACTGAAGCCTTGCGGGGTGACCCTGGCATCCTTTCTCCCGTCAGTTTATGTCAAGTGGGGTAAAAGCTGCAGTGTAATGGAAATATGCCGTAACGGTTGAGGCCCCGTTGAAAAAAAACGGTGTGAGATCCGTAAAATGGTTAAGCGCGGGTGGATTTATCGTCTGTCTGATTAGGAATAATCTGGATGAATGTAACAGCACAGGCGCGCACTATTGGTGTTTTGAAGTGGAAATTCTATGTTATTTGAATGAGATAGCTAAAGCTTGAAATGTTCTGTTACAGGAAAGGTTTTGTTAGACATCACGAATCACAAAGAGTTTCACAAGAATTTTTGATATATTGAAAACTTACGGATTTACTTGAAGCACATTTGAGGTGGTTATGAAAAAAATTGCATGTCTTTCAGCACTGGCCGCAGTTCTGGCTGTTTCCGCAGGTACCGCTGTAGCTGCTACTTCTACCGTTACCGGTGGTTACGCTCAGAGCGATATGCAGGGCGTGATGAACAAAGCTAACGGTTTCAACCTGAAATACCGCTACGAGCAGGACAACAGCCCGCTGGGTGTGATCGGTTCATTTACTTACACTGAAAAAGACCGTTTCGACGACAGCGCTTATAACAAGAGCCAGTACTACGGTATTACCGCAGGTCCTGCTTACCGTCTGAACGACTGGGCAAGCATCTACGGTGTTGTTGGTGTTGGCTACGGTAAATTCCAGCAGACCGAAAACGAAGGTGCTAACCGCACTGCAAGCACCAGCGACTACGGTTTCTCTTACGGTGCGGGTCTGCAGTTCAACCCAATCGAAAACGTTGCTCTGGACTTCTCCTATGAGCAGAGCCGTATCCGCAGCGTTGACGTTGGCACCTGGATCGCGGGCGTAGGTTACCGCTTCTAATCACTCCGGTGAGCCAATAAAAAATCCGCCCAATGTGGCGGATTTTTTTTTGCTGTTCCCCCTCATCCCAGTCCTCTCCCCAAAGAGGAGAGGGGGGGCATCCGTGCAGCCTTTTGGGCTTGTGGAAGATGTCACTTACTCTTTATATCGAATACATCCGTTCCCAGATGGGTATAGTCAACTTTCTGTAACTTGAAGTTGGTAATGTAAACTGGGGGAGCCTTCTTACCTGAGACAAACGGGTAACTATTTTTAATCTGTTCCGCAGTAATCCCCGTCCACTGCGAGAAGAATTCCAGGAAATCATTCGCGGAACGACGCGCTTTGATGATGCGGTGCGTTTTGTCATCACTCGACAGCACCATAAACGGCACCTGGAAGTTCTGCTGGAACTGGTCATCATGGGCCAGGTACTGTACCTCTTTGCCACGTTCCTTAAACGCCAGCCCGTGATCCGAGAAATAGACCAGCGAGAAACTGTTGCCAGTATTGCGGAGCTGGTCGTACAGCTTGCTGAGCAAATCATCGGTTTGCGTCATGGTATAGAGGTAGCATGAGGTCTCTCTGGATTGCACGAACTCAGCGTATTTTCCCTGCGTGCGATCGCATGCCTGCGGGTGTGAGCCCATCAGATGCAGAACAATCAACTGAGGCTGGGTATGCTGAGTGGCAAAGACCTGAGACGTCATTTTCAGCAACGCTTCATCTTTGGTGTTTTTATCGGCCTGGAAATCACCGTTTTTCAGGAACTGCACTTCATCGGCACGCTTTGCAATACTGGCGATGGCCGTATCGTATTCGCCAATTTGACCCTGGTTGGAGAACCACCATGTCTGGAAACCTGCACGGTTAGCCAGAGTGACAAAGTTATCCTGGTACTGCGGTTTACCATCGACCACGCGGTTCAGCGTCAGGCCAAGTGATTTCTGCGTCGAGCCGCTGGCCGCCACATAATCGGTAAACAGGGTGCCATTGACCGTACTCGCAAACGGCGTGTTGTCCCAGTGTCCGCCAAACGCGCCCATCGCATCGCGGCGTGCGCTTTCGCCGATCACCACGACATAGGTGTGGTACTTCGGTTTTACGGCCAGCACGTTCCAGGTGTCTTTCATCGTGGAAAGCTCGGCCATGCGTGCCTGTTCGTCGAGAACCTCTTGATTGTTGACGACGACGTCTTTTACAAAACGGAATACCGGATAGCCGGTATCTTTCAGCTTAAATACACCTCCCCAGGCAAGATTTTGCACGGGGGCGACAAAAATAGTGGCGATACTGAATACCAGACACAGGTGTTCAATTTTGCTCCATGTTTTTTTCTCTTCCGCTTTGCGGCGAACGGCAATAACGCCAAGCGCGAAGATGAACAGGGCAACCACATAGCTGTACCACGGGAAGATCGTCAGGATCTCTGTCGACTCTTCCATATTGGTCGAGTGTAGTGCCAGCAAGGTATTAAAGTTTGGCGCGCCATAGGCCTGGCCAAACGGGAAATAGAAGGCGGCGACCAGCGAACAGAGCCCGATTAACGTTTTCTGCACGCGCGGAGCGCTCCGCCACAGTAAATGCAGTATGCAGGTGAAGGCAGCGGTGTAGAGCAGGCTAAAAGGATAGCCCAGCGCAAAGTTAATCAGCAACGATTGCAGAAAGTAGAACCCCGTCCACGGGCTTAAGGCCCGGCTGCGGGTAACAAGTGTTTCTTTCAGGGTTAAATTCATAGGTCACTATCATGCATGAAAACGCCATGTGCTCACCCTGGCGTCGAGGGTCAAAACCTGCCTGACAGTGCGTGGAGAGGGAATGAGGGTCCGCTTCAGCGAGCCGCAAATTGTGCAGGGCAGCAAGAAGATAGTGCGAGCGTTAACTAAGGTCAACAGTTGCTAAGCAGATGTTTTGCGAAGGGGATTGCAAATCCGTGAAAAAGATCGGGAATTACGCGGCCTGGAGCCAGTTTACGGAAGAATTATGACGGAAAAATGAAGCGGCGTACCGCGACGCCGCTTAGTGGGAAGGTTTATCGTCCTGATGCGGTTTCTGACTAAACATATCGCACAGCATGTTCAGCAGCATTAAGCGTACTTTAAAAGGAGAGTGAGTAAACACGGTCATACACCTCTTGAATTCATTCATAAGACCTCCTGATTTTTGACCCCTTCGATCCGTGAAAGGTGACTGCATTACGTACAGATATAGCACAGGCTATATTTTATAGCTATGGCTATTTCGTTAATTTTTTGTGCTTGTGAAGTGATGGTTTACAATGTGTGTTCTCGATTCCGGGCGCTGGAAGCGTCACCCTACTGAGGAAGTGCAATGAACCGTCGCGCAGGTAAGCCAACAATAATAAAAACGACGCAACTGGTGAATGTCGAAGAACATGTCGAAGGTTTTCGCCAGGTACGTGAAGCGCACCGGCGTGAACTGATCGATGATTATGTCGAGCTGATTTCCGATTTGATCCGTGAAGTGGGAGAAGCCCGTCAGGTTGATATGGCGGCCAGGTTGGGTGTCTCGCAACCCACCGTTGCCAAGATGTTAAAACGGCTGGCATCTGTGGGCTTAATTGAAATGATCCCCT
The DNA here is from genome assembly GCF_043945575.1 of Enterobacter cloacae complex sp. 2024EL-00214. Taxonomy (NCBI): domain Bacteria; kingdom Pseudomonadati; phylum Pseudomonadota; class Gammaproteobacteria; order Enterobacterales; family Enterobacteriaceae; genus Enterobacter; species Enterobacter cloacae complex sp. 2024EL-00214. The sequence goes on from NZ_JBIMRC010000011.1 coordinate 116,335, forward strand.
GGCGCGGTGTATTCCTGACGCCGGAAGGGGAAAAGCTGGCGCAGGAGAGCCGCGAGCGCCATCAAATCGTCGAGCATTTTTTGCTGGTGCTGGGCGTCAGCCCGGAAATTGCCCGTCGGGATGCGGAAGGAATAGAGCACCATGTCAGTGAAGAGACGCTGGCGAAATTCCGCGAATTTACACTCAACGCCGGGATTTCTGCAGAATGAGGCTTCCCGGACTCCAGGCACTGGCTCGCGATCGTTTTTTTCATCTTTTATTAATTATTGGTGCAGGGCTGAGTGCTTTTGTACCGTTCGCGCCACAGACCTGGCCTGCGGTAATTGACTGGCGTACGATAATTACCCTGAGCGGCTTAATGATGCTCACCAAAGGGGTGGAACTGAGCGGTTACTTTGATGTGCTGGGGCGTAAAATGGTGCGCCGCTTTGCCACTGAGCGCAAACTGGCCCTGTTTATGGTCTTTTCCGCTGCGGTATTGTCCACCTTCCTGACTAACGATGTGGCGCTGTTCATTGTGGTGCCGCTGACGCTCACGCTGCGGAGGCTCTGCGAGATCCCGGTCTCCCGCCTGATCATCTTTGAGGCACTGGCCGTGAATGCCGGTTCGCTTCTGACACCCATCGGTAACCCGCAAAACATTCTTCTCTGGGGTCGCTCAGGCCTGTCGTTTGCCGCTTTTACCTGGCAAATGGCACCGCTGGCGCTGGTGATGGTGCTTTCGCTGCTGGTGGTCTGCTGGCTGGCGTTCCCCGATACAAAACTGCAGTACCATAGCGGAACCCCGGGCCCGGAATGGCTGCCTCGTCTGGTCTGGAGTTGTCTGGGCCTTTATATCGTCTTCCTCACGGCACTGGAGTTGAAACAGGAACTGGCTGGGGTGTTACTGGTGGCCTGCGGATTTCTGCTCCTCGCAAGACGCGTGCTGGTGAGCGTCGACTGGACATTGTTACTGGTTTTTATAGCCATGTTTATTGATGTCCATTTGCTTATCCAGCTTCCGGTGCTGCAAAACGTTCTGCATGGCGTCAGTAGCCTGTCGCAGCCGGGGCTGTGGCTGGCGGCGATTGGCCTGTCGCAGTTTATCAGTAACGTTCCCTCGACCATCTTACTGCTCAACTATGTTCCCCCTGACACGCTGCTGGCCTGGGCGGTTAATATCGGTGGATTTGGGTTACTCCCCGGTTCGCTTGCCAACCTGATTGCCCTGCGAATGGCGAATGACCGCCGTATCTGGTGGCGCTTCCATTTATGGTCACTCCCGATGCTGGTTTGGGCTGTGGCGGCTGGTTTCGGTTTATTCCTTCTCGTATAGCCGTCTCCTGTAATGAACTGTCAAACCCTGCATGGAAAAAGATTCAGAGGATTGGGCAAGAAACGGACAGAAACGCCACATTCGCGTTCGCTGAGGGGCGGGTATAACTATCAGGCACTCATCAAACAAAATGCGAGGAATGTCTTATGCGTTATCAAAAACTCGGCAATACCGGTTTGTTTGTTTCTGAACTGTGCCTCGGCACCATGACATTCGGCGGTGAAGGTGGCATGTGGGGCAAGATTGGCCAGCTGCAGCAACGTGAAGCCGAGCAGCTGGTGGGTCGCGCGCTGGATGCCGGGATCAATTTCATCGATACCGCGAACGTCTATTCAGAAGGTCGCTCGGAGGAGATCACCGGGCAGGCGCTGAAAAACCTGAAGATCCCGCGTGAAAATGTTGTTGTCGCCACTAAAGTGTTTGGCGAGACCGGTACGGCGGGCGTGAACTCACGCGGCAACTCACGCTATCACATTATCAGCAGCGTGAAAGAGAGCCTGCGTCGCCTGCAGCTTGATCATATCGATCTCTACCAGCTACACGGATTTGACCCCGCGACGCCCATCGAAGAGACGCTTTATGCGCTGGATAACCTGGTGCAGCACGGCCACGTGCGTTATATCGGCGTCTCTAACTGGGCGGCATGGCAGATTGCCAAAGCGCTGGGCATTTCCGAGCGTCTTGGGCTGGCACGTTTTGCCTCTTTGCAGGCGTATTACACCATTGCCGGTCGTGACCTGGAGCGCGAGCTGGTGCCGATGATGCAGAGCGAAGGTGTCGGGCTGATGGTCTGGAGCCCGCTGGCGGGTGGCCTGCTGAGCGGAAAATATGACCGCGACGGCCAGAGCGAAGCCGGTGGACGTCGCCTGGAGTTTGACTTCCCGCCTGTGGAGAAAGAGCGTGCCTTCGACTGTGTTGACGTGATGCGCACCATTGCCGAAAGCAAAGGCGTTTCCGTTGCACAGATCGCGCTGGCGTGGCTGCTGCATCAGAAAGTGGTCAGCAGTGTGATCATTGGCGCGAAACGAGTCGACCAGCTGGATGACAACATTGCCGCAACCGGGATCCGGTTAAGCGAAGAAGAACTTAAACAACTTGATGCTGTGAGCGCACTGCCACGGGAATATCCGGGCTGGATGCTGGAGCGACAGGGCGAATATCGTCGTAATCAGTTAGCACAGCAGTAACCCTTCTTTTCCCCGGTGGGCTTCGCTTACTGGGGCTTTTTTTCTGCCCATCTCACAAAAAACGATCCTTCTCTTTGATTGATTTTTCATCTTCGCCTATATGACTAGTCATGAAATTTAAATGACTAGTCATATAGGGAGAAACCATGAACCAATCACTGCCAGTCAACTTTTTATGGGGTAATTCGGTATCCAGCATGCAGACGGAAGGGGCATGGAACGAGGGGGGAAAGGGGATGTCGGTGTACGACATTCGCGAAGCCGGGGAAAACATCTCCGACTGGAAGGTGGCGACCGACTCCTACCACCGCTATCGGGAAGATTTCGATCTGATGCAGGATCTGGGCATGAACTGCTACCGCTTTCAGATAGCCTGGAGCCGCGTCTGTCCGCAGGGTGACGGGGATTTCAACGATGAAGGCATCGCGTTTTATGACCGCTTTATCAACGATCTGATCGCCCGCGGTATTGAGCCGATGATCTGCCTCTACCATTTCGATATGCCGCTGGCACTGGCGCAGGAGTACAACGGTTTTAACGATCGTCGGGTGATGGACGCCTTTATCCGCTACGGTAAAAAGATGATCGACTGCTACGGTGATCGCGTGAAGTACTGGTTGACCTTCAACGAACAGAACATCTTCCATATGCCGGAAGCGTTTCGCATTTCCGGCTACATGAAAGGCGAGAAAACCCTGCGCGAGCTGTATGAACTACAGCACCATACAATGGTGGCGCACATGGCGCTGACCGAGTATCTGCACCAGACCAGACCGGGTCAGCTGATGGGCGGTATGCTGGCGCACCAGCTGATTTACCCGGCCACCTGCAAACCGCGCGATATCTTCTGTGCGCAACAATATGACGAGTTTCTCAATCAGAACCTGCTGCGTGTCTTTGCCGGTCAGGGCTACAGTCCGGCGGTGATGGCGGTGGTGGAACAGGAGGGCTTTGGTGATATCTACCGGGCCGAAGATCTTGCCCTGCTGGGGCGTACCAGGAATGACTTTATGGCCTTTAGCTATTACGCCAGCAAAACGCTGGACAGTGATGCTATTCCGGAAGGTACGCCGGTTAACGATTACCTGCTGCACGGCGAGAAAAATAACCCTTACCTTAAAGCGACCGAGTGGAACTGGCAGATCGATCCGCTGGGCTTTCGCACCATCATTACCCGCTACTACAACGACTGGCGGATGCCGGTATTCCCGATTGAAAACGGTATCGGGGTGATTGAGTCCTGGGACGGTGTGAACCCGATCGAGGATACTTACCGTATCGACTACCACCGGGCGCACATTGATGCCATGAAAGCCGCGATGGTTGAGGATGGCGCAGAGGTGATTGGCTATCTCGGCTGGGGCTTAATCGACATTCTTAGCTCACAGGGAGACATGCGTAAGCGCTACGGCGTGGTCTATGTCAACCGTGAAAACCATGACCTGAAAGACCTGAAACGTGTGCCGAAGAAGAGCTACGCGTGGCTGAAACAGGTTATCCATACCAACGGACGCGAAATGTAAGCCGTACGCTGCCGGGCCGTTTTTGTGACTGATTGATGGGAAATATCCGCTATGTCTGAAACAAAAATAACACCGAATATGCAGTCCTTTGTTGACAGATTTGTTGAGTTTTCGGCGCGCCTGGCAAACCAGGTGCATCTTCGCTCCCTGCGCGATGCCTTCGCCACGGTGATGCCGATTTTCATCCTCGCCGGTCTGGCGGTGCTGGTGAACAACGTGGTCTTTCCGTGGGTTTTTGCAGGCGACACGCTGACGCAGTTTAAAGTGTGGGGCGAGGCCATTATCAACGGTACGCTGAATATTGCCGCGTTGTTGCTGGCCCCGATGGTTGCCTGGTCACTGGCGCGTAACAAAGATTTCGACAATCCGGTCTCGGCAGTGGTTATCGCTGTCAGCAGTTTTATTATTATGATGCCGATGCGTTTACAGCTCACACCCGTCGGCAGTGACACCACGGTGAATGTCACCCAGGTACTGACGTTCGCCAATATCGGCTCTACCGGAATTTTCGCCGGGGTGTTGATTGGGTTGCTGTCGACGGAACTGTTTATCGCCATTTCCCGGCTGAAAGCATTGCATATTTCGCTGGGTGAAAACGTCCCCCCGGCGGTGAGCAAATCGTTTACCGCGCTGATCCCAACAATCCTCACGCTCTCTTTATTTGCCGTGCTGGCGGCGGTACTGGCGAACGTGCTGCATACGGATCTGATCCATCTCATCACAACCTTTATCCAGCAGCCGCTCAGGCTTATCAATACCAGCCTGCCGGGGACGATTTTTATCTACAGCTTTGGTAACTTCCTGTTCACGCTGGGGATCCATCAGTCGGTGGTGAACAGCGTGGTGCTGGAACCGTTCCTGCTGATTAACACCAATGAGAATATGCTGGCCTTCGCGAATGGTCAGCCGATCCCGCATATTATCAATAACATCTTCGTACCGACGTTTGGCATGGTGGGTGGCACTGGCAGCACTATCTCCTTGTTGCTGGCGATCTTTATCTTCTCGCGGCAAAAATCAGCAAAACAGGTGGCCCGTTTATCGCTGGCTCCAGGCCTGTTCAACATCAACGAACCGGTTATCTTCGGTTTACCGATTGTCTTTAACCTGCCGCTGATGATCCCGTTTGTGCTGCTGCCTGCCATCGGTATTTACTTTGCCTGGCTCTGTACCACGCTGGGGTTAATGTCGCGCTGCGTGGTGATGATCCCGTGGACGACCCCTCCGATCCTGAGCGCCTGGCTGGCGACGGCGGGCGACTGGCGGGCAGTGGTGGTGCAGTTGGCAATCATTATATTTGGTGTATTCTTCTACCTGCCTTTCCTCAAAATTGCCGAGAGAGTGGCATTAAAAAACAGCGGGATAGAAAACTAACAGAAAGGAAGGACGATGGCGGCGAAGTACATCACCATAGCGCGGGAAATTAAGAAACGCATTATCAGCCAGCAATATGCCGCCAACGAACCGCTGCCGGATCAGTTTGCCCTGGCAGCGGAATTCAGCACCAGCCGGATGACCATTCAGCAGGCGATGCGCCAGCTGATTGTTGAAGGGCTGGTGTATACCCGCCAGGGGCAGGGGACGTTTATCCGCAAAAATTTCCTGCAGCTTTCCCAGTGGGATCTTTCCGGCAGCGACTACTTTGGTGCCACAAAAACCTGGGAACATCTGGGCACGGTATCCAGCCAGGTGGTGCATTTCGAGCTACGTTTTCCCAATGAGAAAGAGCAGTCTTCGCTGATGATTAACGCGGATACGCCGATCTACGACTTCATTCGCCTGCGTCTGCTCAACGGTGAGCCGATGTCGCTGGATTCAACCGTTATGCCGCTCAACCTGGTGCCGGGCCTGAACAAAAGTCACCTTGAAAGCTCGGTGTTCCGCTATGTGCAGGAGACGCTGGGGCTCAAAATCATGGGGTCTTACCGGGTGGTGCGGGCACTAAAACCAAATGCGCTGGATATGCAACACCTGGTCTGTGAGCACAGCGATCCGGTTCTGGAGGTGGAGCAGGTGATCTATCTGGAAGATGGCACACCGCTGGAGTATGCGCATTGTCATTATCGTTACGACCACGGCGGAATTGTGATCGTGAATAACGGGTAATCAGGCGATCAGGCGCACGACTCGAAGTAACTGTCGGTGTCTTTTATATAGACATCATTCTGGCACAGATAGTGAATTTGCCCGGGCTTAAACGTAAAACGTATTTTCTGGAGCAGTGAACGTTTTATTTTGCTGGTATTGTCACGGGATAATCCGTAGTCATGGATTATTTCATGGACAAATCGAATGCTTTGCGCCGAAACATAAACAGGTGTTTTTGTTAACTGAATAAGTTTACTGATCCAAATATCGTCTGCACGCGGACAGACGGTCAGGAAATCTTCGTTGAAATGAAAATATTCCGGGATCATCTTTTTCTTGAGCACCACACCGCCAAGACCGGTGATGATATAGTCCCGTTCGACCACTTTCGGCACGGTAATGAGCGGGAAATTACGATAGGTATCAAGAAGTTCTTTTTTCTTCTTTACCGTTTTACGCACGCGGGCAGCCACCACATACTCCTGATTGTGGCGATAAAAATCGTCCAGAAGCGTTTCCGCCCAAATTTCGTTATAGATGGCGTCATCGTCGGCGTAGATCAGAATATCGTCTTCGGCCGCGACCTGTAGTGCCGGGAACAATTTTCGGTAAGGCCCGGTGTTTTTGACCCATTTAAAAACCAAATGAGTTCCGGTCTGGCGTATTTTCTCAGCCCATGCAGGCTCTTCAGTGATGCCTTCGTCACTGAGATAAGGTGTACTGGAAACCCACACAACAATTTGATCGACCGTTGTACTCTGGTTCGCCAGTGACCACACTGTTTGCGAACAGAGATAAAGGCGCGATTTCGTTGTTGTTAAGTTAATACTGATCATTGAACTAAGTGTGCTCCAGAAAGAATATACGACCCTATAAATGCAGAAAAAACTGATTTTATAGGCTCGTGCATCATAACACCTGGTTGAAAAGATGTAACCCTGCTGACTTAACAGAAAGTGGCTTGAAAGAGCAATAATTGCTTTTTAGACAGAATGAGGGTAAGGCACTGGATAAAATAAGACCCCGATGTATCGGGGTCTTAATGGGTAAGCGAGTGTAATTAGTTTAAACGTACTGGCATACCAGAGCGGTTCTGAACGGCCTGGTCAACAACGGTGGTATCGACATCAGCCTGAGACGTCACGGACTTCACCGCGCTGTTCAGCGTAACCGGTACGGTTTCGTTGTTGTTGATCTGGTCTTCGCTGGTGGACAGCGGGTTGTGCACTTCAATGTAACGGCTGCCATCCGGTTCAGAGGTCGCTTTCACCGGTTCGTTGATGAACTGGACGCGTGTACCTACTGGCACGTTATCGAACAGGAACTTGATGTCATCGTTACGCAGACGCACACAGCCGTGGCTTACGCGCAGGCCGATACCGAAGTTGGCGTTGGTACCGTGGATGGCATACAGACGGCCAATGTACAGGGCATACAGACCCATTGGGTTATCCGGGCCTGCTGGCACAACGGCTGGCAGTGGTTCGCCCGCAGCAATGTACTCGGCGTGCATTTTCGCGGTTGGCGTCCAGGTTGGGCCGGCTTTCTTACGCTCAACTTTGGTCGTCCAGTTCAGCGGGGTGTCTTTGCCCAACTGGCCGATACCGATTGGCAGCACGATGACGGTGTTGGTGCCTTTCGGGTAGTAATAGAGACGCATTTCCGCGCTGTTGATCACGATACCTTCATGAACGGTATCGGGCAGGATCAACTGCTGAGGGATATTCAGAACCGTACCGGCTTTTGGCAGATACGGGTCAACGCCCGGGTTAGCTTCCAGCATGTTAGACAGGCCAAGCTGGTACTGCGCAGCAAAATACTCCAGTGGCTGGGTGTTGCCTTCTTCAACGGTGACAACCTGGTTTTGACCTACCAGACGGCTTCCGTCTGTCGGCAGGGGATAAGTCACCGCAGACGCGGTTTTACAAAAACCTACTACGGCAAACGCCGCCGCAAAAAGCGTTGTTAATTTCATGTTCATGTTGTGCGAGGTATCTGAGCCACTCTGGCGATTAGTTGATAAGTCTGAGTCTGTGATGGGAGCGCATTATATGTGCATTCCCACTAACAGGGAATTCAGATGTGTACGAAATCACACTTTTTTCGCTTTTGTTAAAGTTTAGTGGAGAGTTGCAATACGGGATCTCATTTCGGAATTGTGGCATAATGCCGTGTTTATCACACTTTTCGCAGGAATCTCCCCGTGTTAGTTACCAGCAACGTCACTATGCAGTTTGGCAGTAAGCCGCTGTTCGAAAACATTTCCGTCAAATTTGGCGGCGGCAACCGTTACGGCCTGATTGGTGCCAACGGTAGCGGTAAATCCACCTTTATGAAGATCCTCGGTGGTGACTTAGAGCCGACGCTCGGCAACGTGTCGCTCGATCCAAACGAGCGTATTGGTAAGCTGCGTCAGGATCAGTTCGCCTTTGAAGAGTTCACCGTGCTCGACACCGTGATCATGGGGCACGCGGAGCTGTGGGAAGTGAAGCAGGAGCGCGATCGCATCTACGCGCTGGCCGAAATGAGCGAAGAGGATGGCTACAAAGTGGCTGACCTTGAAGTGCTGTATGGCGAAATGGATGGCTACTCTGCGGAAGCGCGTGCGGGCGAGCTGCTGCTGGGCGTAGGGATCCCGGTTGAACAACATTACGGTCCGATGAGCGAAGTTGCTCCGGGCTGGAAACTGCGTGTTCTTCTGGCACAGGCGCTGTTCTCCAACCCGGATATCCTGCTGCTCGACGAACCAACGAACAACCTGGATATCGACACCATTCGCTGGCTGGAGCAGACGCTGAACGAGCGTGACAGCACCATGATCATCATCTCGCACGACCGTCACTTCCTGAACATGGTCTGTACGCACATGGCGGATCTGGACTACGGCGAGCTGCGCGTTTATCCGGGTAACTACGACGAATACATGACGGCGGCAACCCAGGCGCGTGAACGTCTGCTGGCCGATAACGCCAAGAAGAAAGCGCAGATTGCGGATCTGCAATCCTTCGTTAGCCGCTTTAGTGCGAACGCCTCTAAATCACGTCAGGCAACCTCTCGTGCCCGTCAGATTGACAAGATCAAACTTGACGAAGTTAAAGCCTCCAGCCGCCAGAACCCGTTTATCCGCTTCGAGCAGGATAAGAAACTGTTCCGTAATGCGCTGGAAGTGGAAGCCCTGGCAAAAGGCTTCGAAAATGGTCCGCTGTTTAAAAACTTCAACCTGCTGCTGGAAGTGGGCGAGAAGATTGCCATTCTGGGGGCTAACGGCGTGGGTAAATCCACTATGCTGAAAACCCTGGTGGGCGAACTGCAGCCGGATAACGGTACCGTTAAATGGTCTGAAAACGCGCAGATTGGTTACTACGCGCAGGATCACGAGTACGAGTTCGAAAACGACCTGACCGTCTTCGACTGGATGAGCCAGTGGAAGCAGGAAGGCGACGATGAGCAGGCGGTACGTAGCATTCTGGGTCGTCTGCTGTTCAGCCAGGACGACATCAAAAAGCCTGCTAAAGTGCTCTCCGGTGGTGAGAAGGGCCGTATGCTGTTCGGTAAGCTGATGATGGAAAAACCCAATATCCTGGTGATGGACGAACCAACCAACCACCTGGATATGGAATCTATCGAATCGCTGAACATGGCGCTGGAAATGTATCAGGGAACGCTGGTGTTCGTGTCTCACGACCGTGAGTTTGTCAGCTCGCTGGCAACCCGTGTGATTGAAATTACGCCAGAGCGCGTGGTGGACTTCACCGGTAATTACGAAGATTATCTGCGTAGCAAAGGTATCGACGGCTAAAAAAAGCCCGGTGGCGCTACGCTTACCGGGCCTACGTTCTGTTCCCTCTCCCTGTGGGAGAGGGTCAGGGTGAGGGCATCAGGCCGCACTACACCACCCAATCACACCTTTCTTCACCATTCACCAGCAGCTTGCGCTTTTCCCCCGCCGGTAACGATACCTTCAGTGCCTTCCACGCCGGACGATAATCCCCGCGTGATTTCACCTTCAGGTTAATGGTCGTGGCATTGCATTCCATTTCCCACTCGACCCACAGTGCGTTCCCTTTCTGGTAGCCCCAGCTTTCACCGTCGTCTTCAAACAGCAAGCCGGATGTGGAGCCGACACCGCTCACCGGGAACAATTTCAGCTCGCGGGTATCATCTTTTTCAGCGCTCACATGGGTGATACGTTCGCTGAGCGGCAGACCCGCACCGGCGCGGACCAGCAGCGGCAATTTTTCCAGCGGGGCGTCACGAACAATCCACTGGCCGCCGGAGAACCACTCGTGGGTGTAAAAATCGTACCAGCCGGTTTCGTTATCCGGCAGCCAGACGCGGCGCTCGCGCTGGCCGGCTTCCACCACGCTTGCGACCAGTACGTCGCGGCCGAGCAGGAAATCGTCACACTCTTCAAAAGTCTGAATATCGTGTTCGTGGTCAAGGAAGGTCGGACGCAGCATCGGTTCATCGTCGACATGCGCCTGCCAGAGCAGGGTGTAGAGATACGGCAGCAGACGATACCGCAGCTCAATCGCACCGCGAATGGCTGGTGTGACGCCCGGATACATCCACGGCTCGTTCACCGTGTGGTCGTCGTTCCACGAGTGAATGGTAAAGCGCGGATGCATCACGCCGTTCTGTACCCAGCGCACGAACAGCTCGGCATCAGGCTTATCACCGGAGAAACCACCGACATCATGACCGACGTTAAACAGTCCTGAAAGGCTCATTCCTACACCCATACGGGTGTTATAGCGCAAAGTATCCCAGTTGGTACGGTTGTCGCCGCTCCAGGTCTGAACGTAGCGCTGCATCCCGGCGCAACCGGAGCGGGAGATCAGGTACGGACGTTTTTCCGGGGCAAAGCGCTGCTGCGCTTCCATTGATGCACGCATCATCAGCAGCGGCATGACCGGCCGGATGTGTTTGATGGCGATTTCCTGGCCGAAACCAAAGCAACGGGCCTCTCCATCCCACACTTCAAATTCGTTGTTATCGTTCCAGGTGGAGTCTATCCCCATCTCCAGCAACTGAGTGGTCACGCCTTCCTGCCACCATTGAACCGTCTGTGGGTTGGTAAAGTCGAGGTGAGAACCTTCGTCATCCCAGAAGCTGGAACGTTCTGGTGAGTTCGCTTCTGAATCGCGAATAAACAACCCTTTTTCTGCCACCTCGTTATAGCGCGGGTGATCCTGTAGCAGGCACGGTTTGATGTTCGCGGCAAGCCGCAGCCCTGCATCGTGGAACGCCTGGCTCATCACTTTCGGCTGCGGCACTTTGTCGTAGTTCCAGTTAAAGACGTAGCGCTTGCCGTTGATTGAGGTATAGCCGGAGGAAAGCTGGAACGAATCACACGGGATGGCGTGCTCTTCACACAGACGAATAAAGTTCATCAGCTGGTTTTGCGCGTCCGGCGCATCGGTATAGTGCATGGTTGAACCGCTGTAGCCCAGGCTCCATTTGGGTCCGAACAGCGTTTTCCCGGTCAGACGAACGAAGGCTTTGGTGATATCCAGGACCTTTTTCCCGGTGAACATATAGTAATCAATATCGCCGGCTTCCGCCTGCCAGCGACGATACGCCGTATGGTAGTTATCAATTTCGTTACCCAGATCCAGCCAGCAACTGCTCAGGTTGTCGTAGAACAGGCCGTAGCTCACGTCGTCGCGACGGGTAATGGTGAACGGAAAATGTTTGTACAGCGGATCGGTGCTGACCGCGTTATAGCCCATCGCATCGAGGTTACGCATCTCATAGCGTTTACCGTTGCGCTGCAGATCGCCCGCTTTTTCACCCAGACCGTAGAATCGCTCGTCCTTACGACGGCTCAGATAATGCGCCACGCCGTCGCCGTGGGCGTTCAGCAGATAGGCGCTTGTCGGACGGTCATTCACCAGCGGCTGCCATTCACCCGCGTCGTTGCGGTAGTGCCACTCCAGCCACAGCGGCTGATGTACGGTGACGCGCAGCTGTTCAGTTGCCACTGTCAACACGTTGTCCTGTTGCGTCATCGTCCAGGCCGGGCAGGTGAAGCCGCTCAGGTCGTCGCGACGACGGCCTTCCCACGGCACATCCTGCTCCGGTGCGATGCTCCAGGTGCGGTCGAGCGCCAGTTCACCTTTGCGTTTAATCAGCACGCGGAACAGATTCTCTTCCAGCACATACAGACACAGACGGTGCTGGTTATCGACCAGCAGTTCCAGATGGTTTGCCGATTGTTTATCTACGGTCCAGTTTTTCAGGGTTTTCATATGCAATACATCCACTATCAGGCGCGCTTGGCGCGACGTTCAGCAATAAATGCCACCAGGAAAACAGCGCCAATCAGGTCAAAGAAACCCATGGCAATAAAGAGCGGGTTAAAGCCGATTGTGTCGGCGGTAACACCAATCAAAAGAGAGAACAGGAAGCTGGCGATCCATGCCGCCGAGCCGCGCATGCCGTTAACGGTTGCCATCTGGCCTTTATCAAACGACTCCACGACCAGGGCGCTCAACATGCAGGAGATGATCTGGTGCCCGAAACCGCCGATAGAAATCAGCACGATGGTGATATACGGGTCGCGGGTAATGGCGACCACGCCTAAAGAGATCATCAGAAATGCGCCGGTTACGGAGCTGGCCACCACGGAGTTTACGCGGGTGCAACCGAAGAGACGGGTATACAGGCGGGTGAGGTAACCACTCGCCACGCTGCCGAGGTCGGCGGCGAGGAACGGCAGCCAGGCAAACATCGCAATTTGCTTCAGATCCATGCCGTGTTCTTTCGCCAGATACAGCGGTACCCAGAAGCTCAGCACCGCCCAGGCCGGTTCCGCCATAAAGGCCGGGATGGCGATACCGTAAAAACGTTTGTTCTTTGAGACGGTTTTCAGCGCAGTCAGGAAGGGCAGTTTTACCGCGGGTGGTTCATTATCCTGCTTGATAAAGGTCAGTTCTTCTTTACCCAGATTCGGGTGCTGTTCCGGGTTGTGATAGAACACCCACCACAGGATCACCCACAGCAGTGCCAGCACACCGGTAAACATAAACGCACCCTGCCAGCCAAATGAAGCGTGCGCGAAGTAGATGATAGGCGGTGCCAGCATCGCACCCACCGAGAAGCCCACGCCTGCCCAGCCAGCCGCAACAGGACGTTCTGATTTCGGGAACCATTCACCAATGGTTTTAGCGTTAGCTGGTGTGGCAGCAGCTTCTGAAGCACCCATAAAGAAGCGCAGGATCGCGAGGTGCAGCCAGCTTCCGGCTCCGGCATGGAAAATACACATCAGTGCCCAGATCCCGGCGCAAACCATGAAGCCAATCTTCAGGCCAATCACGTCAATCAGCCAGCCGCACAGAGGCTGGAAAATGGTGTAGGCAATCTGGAACGCGCCGACGATCCAGGAGTATTGTTCGGTAGTGATCCCCAGGCTGTCTTTCAGCTCTGGCGCAAGGATCCCTAATGAATTTCGGGTGATGTAGTTAACGGTCACGCCAAGTAAAAACAGCACCAGCACGTACCAGCGCAGGTTTTTAATAATGCGGTGCGGTTTGCTTGCCTCTGTCGTGTTATTGATGTCCTGACTCATTTCTCTCTCCACAAGACGATCGGTAAGGAATAATTGTTTCAGGTGTCACACAGATTTTTATGGCTTTGATAGTTATCGGTTTTAATGCTTCAAATTGGTATGCAACTAGTATGGAAGTTGTGTGACAAGTTCACCTTAAGGGAGAAAATGAGCGGGAAATAGTGAATTTTGTGAAAATTTTCTCATAACTGATGTCGGCTATTTGGCATGATGCCTGTGACATCAGTAATTGCCTGATGGTTACGCTATGAAAATTTTGTCATTTCGCAAATGGAGCCAGATCACAAAATGGACAAAAGGCTAAAAATTACCGAAATTGCCGCCCGCACGCAGTTGTCCATCAGCACCGTTTCCCGCGTGCTGGCAGGTAAAGCCAACACCAGTGAGAAAGCGCGCAGTAAAGTGCTGACATGCGCGCGCGAGCTGGGGGTGATGGATGGTCTGGCGGCTGGTCGGCTGCTGCTCAATAGTCTGGTGGTCTTTGCACCTCAGCGGGCTTTTGACGAGCGGTCTGACATCTTTTACTACCGTGTGATCCAGAGCGTGAGTAAAGGCCTTGCTTCACATGAGGTTCGCCTTCGCTATTGCGCGCTGGAAGAGAATGACAGCGACGCACAACTGTTTCTGGCACGCATGAACGAACAGGACACCCAGGCCGCTATTCTTCTTGGTATCGACGATCCGCATATCCTCGATCTGGCGGTCGATGTCGGTAAACCGTGCATGCTGATTAACTGCCGCGACCGACGCATGCGCCTGCCTGCCGTCACGCCCGATCACCGTGCTATTGGCGAGCGGGCGGCGGAATACCTGTTTGAAATGGGGCACCGCGAGGTGATGAACGTACTTTGCCTGCGGCGTTACACGATGGAGCTACGCCTGTCGGGGATCCGCGATGCATGGCAGTCTCACAACCTGAAGCTCAATGACAAACGCGATCTGCTGGTGGTGCCAAGCTTCAGCGCACGTGAAACGGAGCAACTGGTCAGCGACTGGCTCAGCCAAAAGCAGGGGAAAGATTTACCGACGGCCTTTTTGGCCGGTGGCGATTTTATGGCGGCGGGTATTATCAGCGCGTTACAAAAGCAGGGGCTGCGCGTGCCGCAGGATGTCTCGGTGATGAGTATTGATGGGTTCAACCTGGCGGCGATCCAGGATGTTCAGCTTACCGCGGTACATGTTCCGCGTGATGAACTGGGTACCGAAGCGGTACATATGCTCCAGCAGAGGCTGATGCGCCCGGATGCGCCAGTAGGGACGCTGTTGCTTAATGGCACGCTGACCGTACGGGAGTCCGTACGGCGGATACGCCAGGGGAAACGACGCACCGCCGTTGAGCGGGAAGGGCTATATGACAGTTAAGCCATGCCCAGCGCGCGCTTGCCGTGGATGTTCAGATCGTTCACGGTAAAGCGATCCTGCCAGGTTTTTTCATAATCTTCACGCGGGAAATCACCCGGTGATGCGCCGGTTTCCAGCGCGACTTTTACCTTCTTCGCGTAGGCGAGGTTTTTCTCACACATTGGCGCAGCAGGAATGTACATCACGTTGCCCCAGCCCTGTTGATCTTCAACCGGTGCGACGGAGTGGATCACATCGCAGTGCCACCACACCGAATCACCCGCTTCCAGTGCAGGAATGCTGGTTAACGCTTCGATTAACAGCGGGTGCCATTTTT
Organism: Enterobacter cloacae complex sp. 2024EL-00214; assembly: GCF_043945575.1. Classification (NCBI taxonomy): domain Bacteria; kingdom Pseudomonadati; phylum Pseudomonadota; class Gammaproteobacteria; order Enterobacterales; family Enterobacteriaceae; genus Enterobacter; species Enterobacter cloacae complex sp. 2024EL-00214. The sequence continues at coordinate 131,696 of NZ_JBIMRC010000011.1, forward strand.
CGGAAATCGGCAGCACGCGACCCGGTGCAACACCACACAATTCATCTTCCGGCACATCGTCCAGCAGCGGACGCAGCAGAATGTACGCCATCGCTTCCGGGATCGGCACCACGTGCAACAGACCTTGATCCGGGATCATATCCGACAGCGCCGTCCAGCCCTGGAAAGTGCGGAACACGGAGCACCTGGTGGTGTTATCCACGGTGTACTCTTCCACTTCAGTGCGGTGTGCGGCATTCCACGGATCGTATTTGTCCACATTACCGTCAAAGACGCGGGCAAACACCTGCTGGTAAGCCGGAAGCAGCCAGCGCTCCAGCGCGCCGGAATCGGTATGCGCGCCAAGCCCTTTCGACGTGGTTCCCGGTGGGCGGCGGCGGATACGATCCGGGTAAATCACGCTGACATCCGGGTTGAACCACTGCTTGCCGTTGCTCTCGAATGTCCATAAACGGTTCAGGAACGATTGTACCTGGGACATTTCTTCACTCTGGCGCGCCTGCATTTGTGCCTGCGACCAGTAGATCGGGTAAATCTCCGGGCGAGACGCCATTAAGGTGCCGAAGAAGTTATCGCCAGGCCCTTTATAGACGTCATCAAACTGGTTGAGAGCGAGGTAGTCGAGCATCGCGTTATCCCACGCCAGCGCCTGCTCGCGCGGGAAGTGACCTTTGATGACCGCACAGCCACGGCGTTTCACCGCCTCGCGCTGTTCTGCAGTGATGGTACCGTTTTTCACATCAGCAAACGGGATCACTGGCCAGACAGGTTCGCCTTTATTTTTCAGCGCATTAATTTCCGCTACGCGGGTCGCAATTTTATCGCTGAGTTGATCGAATACCGCTTGTACGTCGCCGATCTGCGCCCGTAACTCACGTTTCATCTGGCGGATCGCCGCTTTGTGGTCCGCAGGCAGAATTTCACTGGTAAAGGTTAACGTCATAACGACCTCGCATCTTTCATTCGAAACTAAAAATATCTACAAACGATACTTTAAGTTAAAAATAAGTTAATGCAAGTTTAAAAATTTGACGTGTGACACAGGATGGAAAAAGAGTGAAGTGCCGGAGCGTGGCTCCGGCGAAGAAGAAATCAGGCATCGAACGGGGAGTGGTTGTCGAGCACGGCCTGGATAACGTTCAGCGCGCCCTGGTGGTTGTTGTCGTCGGTGCTGTAGCGACTGATTTCTTTTATGCTCTGCGCCGCGTTGCCCATTGCGAAGGAATATTTCACCAGCCTGAGCATTTCCGCATCGTTACCGCTGTCACCAATGCCTGCGCACTCCAGTGGCGATATCTTCCAGCGCTTCAGCAGTCGGCTGATGCCGTTAGCTTTGTGCAGACCCGGGATAATCAAATCCACAAATCCAAAGCCGCTGGTGACGGGCTTCATAATACCGTCCAGCGACACATGCAGTTTGTCGACAAGGTTCGGGATATCGCTGTCCGGCAGGTTCAGGGAGAATTTGAACAGTACGTCGTCAATGTTACGATAATTGCTGATGCGTTTTAAACGGTGATAGTGCTTCGACATCAGCGCCACGAACGCTTCAGGGGCGTTATCGCTGACGTAGGCGCTTTCCAGCCCGCAGGCCACGAAATTAAGCCCTTTGTCTTTCAGCAGCTCACCAATGACGATTTGTGATTCATGGCGGGTCAGTTCACCGTGGAAAATCTGCTCACCGTGATCGAACACCAGAGCGCCGTTTTCCGCCACAAAGGAGATCTGATCTTTCAGTTCCGGGAAGAAGGAGATGAGCTGGTAATACTGGTTGCCGCTGGCGACAACGAATTCAATATGACGGGCTTTAAGTTGTTCAAACTGCGCCTGAAAGCGGTCACGATCGTACTGCTTGGCATCATCAAGGAAAGTTCCGTCCATATCGGTGACGATAACTTTTACGGTCATACTTTGCGCTCCTGAATATTACTGCGACCAGCAACATTCTAATAACAAGGTGACGGGGAGCACAAATTTAATTTCATTCGAAAGTAAAAGCAAAACGGCAACCGAGGTTACCGTATTTGTCGTTGCCTGTTGGGCAAGGGTATTATTAATCCCAGTTCCCGTACGGGTAGGTTTTGCCTTTGATGAAATCCTGGGTGGACGGGATAACGTTGAACGTGCCGCCGGGCACGACATAGTTTTTACAGAGCGTCAGATCCTTGCCGGCGCGGGTCCTTATTTTCAGTGGTTTGACGGGAAGGCTGGGGCGTCCTGCAACATCCGGGAACCAGATGTTGACTTTACCGCCGGGGGACAGACCGAAGGTCATATTGTTGTACCAGACTAAGTCCCCATTACTCCAGATATGATCGGCGGGTGTTTTCATGCGCAGCCAGGTTTCCGGCCCGAAAACGGCGCTGGTTTCGTAGGTTTGTTGGTCAATATAGGATTCCCAGCAAAAGACAATGTACTGTGGGGGTTTTTTGACTTTGTTAAAATTAACGCTTCCGCCAAAGGTTACATCTGACCATTTGTTTACGGAGTCTGGATCGCGATCAGTCGAGTCAAGTGTGTTAAAGGTATAAAGATAACCATCGGTGTCGATTACCCGCACATGAAGCACTTTTGCAGGTAATTTATAGGGCGTGATAAAAGAAAAGCTCCACTCGCCGTAAGGGAGCGTCCAGTCTCCGCTGGCGGCCTGCTTTGACTGTAACGGTTGGGGTTTCTGAGGGCTACAGCCAGTCAATGCCAGCAGCAGCGCAAGTGCTATTGCGTTATGTCTTTTCATCGTTTTTTTCCATCCATGTTGTAAATCGTTCTTGTTCCGCTCTTCAGGCGTGAATACGGCAACTTTTTTATCTGTTTGTTACTCCCAGTTCCCGTACGGGTAGGTTTTGCCTTTGATGAAATCCTGGGTGGACGGGATAACGTTGAACGTGCCGCCGGGCACGACATAGTCTTTACAGAGCGTCAGATCCTTGCCGGCGCGGGTCCTTATTTTCAGTGGTTTGACGGGAAGGCTGGGGCGTCCTGCAACATCAGACAACCAGACGTTAACTTTGCCACCAGGGGACAGGCCGAAAACCATTCTGTTGTACCAGACTGTTCTGCCGGTAGGACCAATATGATCGGCGGGTGTTTTCATCCGCAGCCAGGTGTCGGGGCCGAAAACGGCGCTGGTTTCGTAGGTTTGTTGGTCAATATAAGATTCCCAGCAGAAGACAATGTACTGTGGGGGTTTTTTGGCTTTATTAAACTGGCCACCATAGCCATGAGCATACTCCGGCCATCTGTCAACAGAGTTGGGATCAGAAGAAGTAGAATCAAGCGTATTATAGGTATACAGGTAGCCATCCGTATCAATGACGCGCGCATGCAGTACTTCTGAAGGTAACTCAGAGGGCGTGATAAATAAAAAAAACCACTCCCCGGTAGGCAGCGTCCAGTCTCCGCTGGCGGCCTGCTTTGACTGTAACGGTTGGGGTTTCTGAGGGCTACAGCCAGTCAATGCCAGCAGCAGCGCAAGTGCCATTGCGTTATGTCTTTTCATCGTTTTTTTCCATCCATGTTGTAAACCCTTCTTGTTCCGCTCTTCAGGCGTGAATACGGCAACTTTTTTATGCTGCCGGGGCAGCATTTTTATCTGTTTGTTAATCCCAGTTGCCGTACGGGTATGTTTTGCCTTTGATGAAATCCTGCGTGGACGGGATAACGTTGAACGTGCCGCCGGGCACGACATAGTCTTTGCAGAGGGTCAGATCCTTGCCGGCGCGGGTCCTTATTTTCAGTGGTTTGACGGGAAGGCTGGGGCGTCCTGCAACATCCGGGAACCAGATGTTGACTTTACCGCCGGGGGACAGGCCGAAGAGAAGATTGTCGTACCAGACGGGGGCACCGGAGCGGTATGTATGGTCGGCTGGCGTTTTCATGCGCAGCCAGGTGTCGGGGCCGAAAACGGCGCTGGTTTCGTAGGTTTGTTGGTCAATATAAGACTCCCAGCAGAAGACAATGTACTGTGGGGGTTTTTTGACTTTGTTGAAGTTGACGCTGGGGCCATGAACGGCTGAAGCCCATTTATCGACAGAACCAGGACCACGGGAAGTTTGATCGAGCGTGTTAAAGGTATAAAGGTACCCATCCGTATCAATTATGCGTACATGCGTCGTTGCTGCCGGCAAATATTTGGGGGTGACAAAGGAAAAGCTCCACTCGCCGTAAGGGAGCGTCCAGTCTCCGCTGGCGGCCTGCTTTGACTGTAAAGGTTGGGGTTTCTGAGGGCTGCAGCCAGTCAATGCCAGCAGCAGCGCAAGCGCCATTGTGTTATGTCTTTTCATTGTTTTTTTCCATCCATGTTGTAAATCGTTCTTGTCCAGCCCTCGTCCGGCCGGTTGACAAAGCTGATGGCTTCGCTGGCTGATGCACCGCCCTGTAATTCTCCGTTCTGTCTGAGCTCTACGGCGTTCCAGTGGGCTGAGCAGTGGATATAGTGTTGAGCAATCGCATCAACGTCTTCACGCGTAAAACCGGTTACGGTTGTATGTTGACGAGCCGCTTTTCCCATTGCGCGGGCACGTTTGCTGAACGGCCTCAGCTCACCTGGTAAGGTGTGCTGTTTAATGGTGTCTGGGTCAGAAAATAATGCTCCGGCTTCAACTGCCGCATCGACCATTACCCGCAGCGCGACCTTCGACCAGTCATAACTCACCGTACGATGGCGCAATGCCAGCGCGGCAAAGGTGCGTTTCTTAGGCTGGCTGTGATGGTCCGGCGGGGCGAAATCATCCTCCCATACGTCCGGGGTGATGGCGTTGGTACGAATAATGGGCATAATGGCTGGGGAATGTTCCAGCACGCGCAGCTGCGCCATCGCCTGCTGGTAAACGTGCGATTGCGATCCCGGCTGGTTTTGAGACAGGGTTTCCACCTGAGGACGAGTGAGAAAGAGGTTTTCCCGCAGTTGTGGCAAATAGCCGCCGCCGATATCGGAATGGACACCCGGGAGTGCCAGCTCAGGCCACGCGGGGGCAACGCTGTTAAGGGCGAAGTTATAGCGGCACTCGTGCTGGGCGGTGATATGGAATACCTTTTCCGCAACACCCGGACGTAGACGGATGTCGACATTGCCGGTATCGGCGCTATGCGGATTAAGACCGTTTGCCAGCGTGCCGACCGCCGCCACGGTGTCCATGATGCCGAGAAAGCGGGTTTTGCCTGCGGGTGTACCGCGATAAGTAACTTTTCCCATACCCGTTGAAATGGCGGTAATAATGGTGCGGTCTTTCGCCTGGACACGATTAGCGAAGTGGCGTGCCGCAGCTGCACCGCGACTAAAACCGAAGATATCAAACAACACTTTTTCGACGACAAACTTCCCATCAAGCAATGCAAGCGTGGTTTCTATGGTTTTAGCCAGTTGCGCCACTGCATCGTCGGTTTTGGCGATAATCCCGGTTTCAGCGGTACCCAGCCCTAGTCCTATCGGATTATCGGGTTCTCCTGCCCGTGTACCTATGCCTTCGATATAGACTGAATTTTGAATATATTGATTCTCTTGGGGGAATTTTTTTATATACAATTCATTTAACCAATGAATGTTTGTGTAATACCCCAGATAGCTACCCGCTCCGATCCCGCTGATGCCCATTTTCTCCGATGCATTTCTGGCGAGAATGGTTTCCGCATCCAGGCTATTGATATCAAAGTACTGTGCCGTAAGCGCCTCAAGCATGTTCCGGGTATTCACCGCGTTATTACCCGTGCCGTCAAAGAAGATCCCTAGCACCAGCGTCACCTTACGCTCTGGTGGCTCTTCGGGCAGGAGAATTTTCTGCGACACCGGGAAAAGGCGGTGATAATTTTCCGGCGTCAGCAGGTAATCGAACTCGGTACCAGCGATAAGATGCCGGCTCAGAATATAATCGTAATTCACCGATATATATTCGTAGGGCATATTGTTCATCTTGACGGTCTGATAAACAGACTGTAGTGTTGCACCGCGAAGTTCGATAAGATAAAACTTTTCCATGTGTCCGTATTTATTAGTACGGTAAATATCAAACGTCAGTTTTAGACGTTCATTATTATTAATGGCGTTATTGAGTAATGGAGAGCTTTTATCCAGGAGTTTGCAAAATTGCAGGACGTGGTGATGGATACCCCCATTAGCCCCGGCCACCGCCTGCGTCAGGCTGAAGACAAAGATTTCATCTTCATGCCCCAGCTGGTAGCGGTTACCAACAGATGCCTGTGAACCACAGCCTGCTGAAATCTTTCCCTGAATATCACCCTCAAGCGTTAAATAAATAATGTTGCTCATTTGCTTCCCTGAGTGAGGTGTTTAATCAGGAAGAAGCCTAATGATAAAATTGAGGTGTTAACTTGTTATTAATCAAATTAAATGAAGGAAACGGTTTTTATTTAAGCGTAAAAGGAATAGCTAATAAATTAAATGGTAGTGGGGACGGAAAAAATATCTTATTATCAGAGGTGTAAAATTAAAAAATCCCCGGCGATGTATGCCGGGGATTTGTGTATGCAAATTAAAGCGTATGTTCAGTACGCGCAATAATGTCGTCCTGCGCATCCGGCGACAGGGCAGTAAAGAACGCCGAGTAACCCGCTACGCGCACCACCAGGTCACGATACTGGTCAGGATGTTTCTTCGCTTCCAGCAGCGTTTCCCGCGAAACGATGTTGTACTGAATATGCCAGCCTTTATGCACCTCGAAGAAGGTACGCAGCAGCACCATTAACTTCTGGCGGTCGCTGTCGTTTTCCAGCGTTGATGGGTTCAGTTTCTGGTTTAACAGCACGCCGCCGAGGATCGCTTCGGTTGGCAGTTTACCTACGGAGCCAATCACCGCCGTTGGGCCGAGGTGGTCAGTACCGGAGGCCGGGCTTGCCCCTTCAGCCAGCGGCGTATGTGCTTTACGTCCGTCTGGTGTTGCCATCGTTGCTGCACCAAATGGTACGTTCGCAGAGATGGAGGAGGTACCTGCATAGTAGTTACCGCCAATCGGGCCACGACCGTAGCGTGGGTTATGGTACTGCTTCAGCTCTTCGATATAGGTTTCGTAAGCACGGGTGAGCAGCATATCCACGCTGTCGTCGTCGTTACCGTATTTCGGCGCGCCGTTGACGAGACGCTGGCGCAACTGCTCGTGGGTCAGCCCGTCGAAATCATCCGCCAGGGCAGCCGCCAGCTGTTGTTGACCAATCGTTCCCTGTTCGAACACCAGTTTTTTCACTGCGGCAAGGCTGTTGCCGAGGTTAGCGATCCCCACCTGCAGGCCGGAGACCCAGTCGTACTTCGCGCCGCCTTGCTTGATGCTTTTCGCGCGTTCGATGCAGTCATCCACCAGGGCCGAGCAGAGAATATCGTGGACGTTCTCCTCCAGCATGGTGTCTACCACATATTCAATCTCAATGGATTTACGGGTGTAGTAGCGGATCTGGGTGTCCCAGGCCGCCATCACTTCCCCGAAGTTATTGAAGTTACCGGCGGAGAGCGCTTTCTCCTGCGGCAGGAACACGTTGCCGCTGGTGGCATCACGGCCGCCTTCCAGCGCGGCCAGCATCACGCGGGCAAAGTTAATGAAGCTCATGCCGGTGCAGCGATAGCCCCACTTGCCGCCAACCGCCGTTTCGATACAGCCAATCGCCGCATAGTCGTAGGCGTCGTCTTTCTCAACGCCCAGCTTGATGAACTCCGGGATCACGATTTCATCGTTGTTAAATGCTGGCATACCAAAGCCGCAGCGGATCACCTGCACGCAGGCGTCGAGGAAGTCATTACTCATTCCGGCGTGATAACGCACGCTCAGGTTAGGCTGGGTAGAGCGCAGACGGCCGCAGGACTCCAGGATAGCGTAGGAGAGCGGGTTCACGGCATCCATTGGCTCACCGTTCACCAGTTTCTGACCACCGATAGTCACGTTCTGATACAGCGGACTACCCGCAGAGGCTTTGGAGTGCGAACCGGAGCGGATCTTGTTCACTTCGAGCAGCTTCAGCCAGCAGCTGTGCAGCAGTTCAATGGCGTGTTCGCGGTCGAGGTTCTGGTTCAGCTCCACGTCACGACGGTAGTACGGATAAAGATACTGATCCATACGGGCAAACGACACGGAGTGGCCGTTGGATTCAATTTGCAGGATCAGCTGGATGAAGTAGCACAGCTGCAGCGCCTGCCAGAAAGTTTTGGGTGGTTCATGGGCGATAACGTCGCAGTTTTCTGCCATTGCCAGCAGTTCATCACGGCGGCTTTCACGCGTTTCGGTGGAGGCCATTTCGCGTGCCAGTGCGGCAAAACGTGCGATATGCAGACTTACGGCTTCCAGTACGATATCGATCGCTTTCAGGAACTGGTCTCCGTGGAGGTCTTCCAGCACGGTCAGGTTGATGCGGGAACGGCGCTCTGCCACTTTGGCGCGCATCCCGTCGAGACCTTTTTCCAGCACCAGCGGGAAGTTAACGGCCAGGTGTGCATCGCCGGAGGTCATGTTGCCTTCGGCTTTGATAATGCCAGTTTCCAGCAGGCCTTTCTGTTCGTCGGTGAACATCCCGTAACAGCGATCCTGCACCGTCTGGCCGCGCCACCACGGACAGACTTCGTGCAGGACGCGTTTATTCTCTTCGCTTACGGCAAAACCTGCACCCGGGCGGTCCGCCAGATCGTCGATCTCTTTCTCAATCCAGGAGACGGTATATTCCGGGAAGATCGGCGCGGCGCGCACTTCGCTTGCCTGGTTACCGATGATCAGCTCATCGTGTTTGATCCAGATGGTGCGTTTTGCCAGGTGATGCGCCAGTGCCAGAGCCCGGCGTACCGGAACAGGCTTGTCCATGTGCTGCTGGTACATTTCGGTGTAGTGCTGTGCGCGTTCGGTACACACCGGCGGCTTGACGATATGCACCAGGGCGGTTTTGTGCGCTTTAATACGGTCGCTTAGCGTGTTGAGATTCAGGGTTGTCATCAGTTTATCCTCGTAAGGTCGCGGTTAACCCTTTCTGGCAGGCATACTGCTGTGCAAAGTCCAGTAGTGCAGGGTTATCCAGCGGTTTGTCAGGGGCAGAGTAGGGTTGGCCGAGCAGGGTGTATTTGTTCATGCCCAGCGTGTGATACGGCAGAAAATGAATATCGTGGACGTTGAGTTCGTCGGCAGCGAAATTGATAATGTCAGTAATGGAAGCTTCATCAGCGTTAAAGCCCTGGATCAGCGGTACGCGGATGGTTATCTGTTTCCCGGCGGCAGCAAGGCGTTTCAGGTTATCCAGGATCCGTTTTGCCGAGCCGTCCGTCCATTGTTTGAACGTGTCACCATCGACGTGCTTCAGGTCGGCCAGGAACAGATCGACATAAGGCAATGAGGGTTCGATATAGTGCCACGGTACGTGAAGGCAGGTTTCGACGGCAGTGTGGATCCCTTCTTCGTGGCTGGCCTTAAACAGGGCGTGCGCCAGCTCCGGGTTCATAAACGGTTCGCCACCGGAAAGGGTGATCCCACCGCCACTGCGATCGTAAAACGGTTTGTCACGCAGTACGGTGGCCATAATGTCTGCGACCTGCTGCTCTTCACCGCATACGGTAAGCGCCTGCGTTGGACAGCAGTCAGTGAGGGCGTTGAGCGTTTCTTCGCTCAGTTTTTCCCGGTGGATGACCAGGCCGTTCAGCGCTCGTTCAATACAGCCCGGGGCAGCCAGCTGGCACAGGTCACAACCTTCGAGGCACAGACGTGCATCAAACAGCACATCCCGCGTGCGGGAGCGGCTTTCCGGGTTCTGACACCAGCGACAGCCCAGCGAGCAACCTTTCAGGAACACCACGGTACGAATACCTGGGCCATCGTGAGTGGAGTAACGCTGAATATTGAAGATCATTTTTTCGCCCCTTGTTTGCATATGAAGATTAAATTACTTTCGAATGAAAGTTATCTTGATGTGGGTCAACTCTTGAGCGGGTTTTGCCGTGATAGGGTAAGTGCAGGCTAATTTTGAGGGTTACATCATGGAACTTTATCTCGACACATCCGATGTTGCGGCAGTGAGAAAGCTGGCACGTATCTTTCCACTGGCGGGCGTGACCACCAACCCAAGCATCGTGGCAGCGGGTAAAACACCGCTCGACGTGCTGCTGCCAGAGTTACATGACGCGCTGGGTGGTAAAGGCCGTCTGTTCGCGCAGGTGATGGCGACCACCGCCGAAGGGATGGTGGATGATGCGCATAAACTGCGTGCAATTATTCATGACCTGGTCGTGAAAGTACCGGTGACAGCGGAAGGGCTGGGGGCAATTAAGATGCTGAAAGCCGAAGGGATCCCGACGCTGGGTACGGCGGTGTATGGTGCTGCGCAGGGGATGTTGTCCGCGCTGGCGGGAGCAGAGTACGTAGCGCCTTACGTTAACCGCGTAGATGCGCAGGGTGGGGACGGGATCCAGACGGTTATCGAGTTGCAACAACTGCTGACGCTGCATGCCCCGCAGTCAAAAGTGCTGGCCGCGAGCTTCAAAACCCCACGTCAGGCGCTGGATTGCCTGCTGGCGGGTTGTGAGTCCATCACGCTGCCGCTGGACGTGGCGCAGCAGTTTATTACGTCACCAGCAGTGGATGCGGCGATTGTGAAGTTTGAGCAGGACTGGCAGGGGGCGTTTGGGCGGACGTCTATCTGACGGATGCTGCCTGATGCCCTCACTCCCGACCCTCAGCCCAGGGAGAGGGAGCAAACACTAAAACGGCAACCTGAAGGTTGCCGTTTGCTTTAACCTCCGCAAACCTCACACCCCGGGTTACGCATCAACTTCATCTCGCGGAACTGGCAGGTCATCGCGTCATAGATCACGATTTTCCCTGCTGCTGGCGTGCCGTAGTGCGCCAGCACTTTGATTGCTTCCATCGCCTGCAGTGAGCCAATCACGCCGACGAGCGGAGCCATCACACCCGCCTCCACGCAGGTCAGCGCGTTTTCGCCAAACAGGCGGCTCAGGCAGCGGTAGCAGGGTTCACCTTCGGCGTACGTGAAGACACTGATTTGCCCCTCCATGCGGATCGCCGCACCGGAGACCAGCGGTACTTTATGGGCGAAACAGCCCGCGTTGAGCTGGTTACGAATGGTGACGTTATCGGTGCAGTCCAGCACGAGGTCATGCTGCGCAATCTGTGCGAACAGCGGTTCCTCGTCGAGCATGGCATCAATCAGGGTAAACTGAACGTTGGGGTTGATACGCGCCAGTGCCGCCCGGGCAGAGTTGACTTTCGGCTGGCCCACCGTCGCGTCGCTGTGCAACGTCTGGCGCTGCAGGTTTGATACCGATACGGTATCGAAATCCAGCAGCGTCATGCTACCCACGCCCGCAGCCGCCAGATACTGCGCAGCTGCGCAGCCCAGACCGCCCAGACCGACGACCAGCACCCGCGCCGCCCTGAGCGCTTCCTGACCCTCGAAATCAAAACCGCGCAGCACAATCTGACGGTTATAACGCATCATCTCCTGGTCGTTCAGCTCTGCCGCCATCGTCAGCCTCCGAACAGATGATTAAAGCTTTCCACTTCAACCCATTCGCCGGCTTCCACGCTGCCGCGCTCGCGCTCCAGCACGATAAAGCAGTTTCCCTGACTGAAGGAGCTGAAAATGTGCGAGCCCTGATGGCCGGTAGTACTCACTTCCAGCTCGCCGTCGGCGTTGCGTGTCAAAATCCCACGCTGGAAATCAAGACGACCCGGTGATTTTTTAAGCCGTGTTGCCGCACGCACGCGCTGACGCACCGGAAGTGGAGCCACATTGCTGCCAGACAGCTTCGCCAGCAGCGGCTGCACCAGCTGGTAGAAGGTCAATGCCGCAGAGACCGGGTTACCCGGCAGGCCACAGAACCAGCTGTGCTCCAGCTTACCAAACGCGAACGGTTTGCCCGGTTTGATGGCCAGCTTCCAGAAGGCTATCTCCCCCAACTCTTCGAGCATGGTTTTGGTGTAATCCGCTTCCCCCACGGAGACGCCGCCGGAGCTTATCACCACGTCAGCGGATTTATCCGCTTCAATAAACGCGGCGCGCAGTTTTTCCGGGTCGTCGGGAATAATGCCAAGGTTGATGACTTCACAACCCAACTGCTCCAGCATCAGATGTACCGCCAGGCGGTTGGTGTCGTAAATCTGCCCCTCTTTTAGCGGCTGGCCGGGCAGCTGAAGCTCATCACCGGTGGAGAAGACGGCGACACGCACCTTACGAATGACGTCGATTTCGGCGATGCCAAGCGAGGCCAGCACCGGCAGCTCGGCCACTGTCAGCTTCTGTCCGGCGGCAAAAACCGTTGCGCCGAGGGTAATGTCTTCCCCGACACGGCGGATGTTCTGGCCCGCTTTGACGCTGGCGGTAAAATGTACGCCGCCGTCGGTTTGTTCCGTCTCTTCCTGCATCACCACGGCATCGCATCCCGCCGGAACCGGGGCACCGGTCATGATGCGCACGCAGGTGCCAGCCGGCCATTCACCCTTAAACGGTTGACCCGCAAACGCTTTACCTGCTACCGGCAGCGCCTGGCCCGTCTGGATATCCGCCAGGCGCACTGCGTAGCCGTCCATCGCGGCGTTATCGAACCCAGGCACGTTAAGCGGGGAGACGATATCGCGTGCGGCAATACGACCAAAACAGCGCACTAACGGCAGCGTCTCGTGATCATGCAGCGGGGAGATTCGGTTGAGCATTTGCGTGAGTGCCGTTTCAAGCGGCATCAGTCCGGCGGTAAAATCCATAGGTGGCTCCTGCACAGTAACAACGAAAGCGTCCATTATGGCAGAAAAGTGCCACTAACAGTATGACCCGCCTGGAGTACCCTTTACATCGCTGTTGCGTCTTTCTATATTCAAAAATTATCTGAAGAATCATCAACGATAATGATATTTATAGCAAAAGCGGCAAGTCGGCTAACGGTGATGTGAAATGGTTAATGCGGTTATCGCAATTCATGGTGGTGCAGGGGCAATTACCCGCGCAAAGCTCAGCCCTGAGCAGGAAAAATGCTATATCGACGCGCTTTACGCCATTGTAGAAACAGGCCAGCGGATGCTGGAGGCAGGCGAGAGCGCGCTGGATGTGGTCACCGAGGCGGTGCGTCTGCTGGAAGAGTGTCCGCTGTTTAATGCGGGGATCGGCTCCGTGTTTACGCGCGATGAAACCCATGAGCTGGACGCCTGTGTGATGGACGGTATCACTCTGAAAGCGGGGGCAGTGGCTGGCGTGAGCCACCTGCGTAACCCCGTTCTGGCGGCACGTCTGGTGATGGAAGAGAGTCCCCATGTCCTGTTGACGGGAGCCGGAGCGGAGCAGTTTGCCTTTGAACACGGGATGGAGGCGGTCTCGCCCGATCTCTTTTCGACCCCGGAGCGTTATCAACAACTGCTGGAGGCTCGTTCAGCGGGCGTGACACAGCTTGACCACACTGCACCGCTGGATGAGACCACCAAAATGGGCACGGTAGGGGCGGTTGCGCTCGATAAAGCCGGTAACCTTGCGGCCGCCACCTCGACTGGCGGCATGACCAACAAACTGCCGGGACGGGTAGGCGATAGCCCACTGCCGGGGGCAGGATGCTACGCCAATAACGCCACAGCGGCGGTGTCGTGTACCGGGACGGGCGAAGTCTTTATTCGCACCCTTGCGGCATATGACATTACCGCACTGATGGATTACGGCGGATTAAGCCTGAGTGAGGCCTGCGAACGTGTGGTGATGGAGAAGTTGCCTGCGCTGGGCGGCGTCGGTGGGTTAATTGCCGTGGATCATGAAGGAAACGTGGCGTTGTCGTTTAACAGTGAAGGCATGTACCGCGCCTGGGGCTATGCGGGTGATGAGCCCAGTACGGGGATCTATCGTGAATAAGGGGGCAAAGCGTGCCGCACAGTGAAGCGCTGGACAACCGCGAAGTGTTGGCCGTTCATCATCTGAATATCGCGTTTCAGGAAGAACGGCAGTTTATCCCCGCCGTACAGAATTTATCGTTTTCGCTTAATCGTGGCGAGACGCTGGCGATTGTCGGTGAATCTGGCTCGGGCAAATCGGTCACCGCGCTGGCGCTGATGCGCCTGCTTGAACAAACCGGCGGGCAGGTGACCAGTGACAAAATGCTGTTGCGCCGCCGTAACCGACAGGTAATCGATTTAAACGAACTGAGCGCCTCGCAGATGCAGGGTGTGCGCGGGGCGGATATCGCGATGATTTTCCAGGAGCCCATGACCTCGCTGAACCCGGTTTTTCCGGTCGGTGAACAGATTGCCGAGTCCATCCGTTTGCATCAGGGACTGAGCGGCGACGAGGCGCTCCTTGAAGCGAAACGGATGCTGGAACGGGTGCGTATTCCGGAGGCGCAGGCCATTTTATCGCGCTACCCGCACCAGCTTTCCGGCGGGATGCGCCAGCGGGTGATGATTGCGATGGCCCTGTCGTGCCGCCCGGCGGTGCTGATTGCGGACGAACCCACAACGGCTCTGGATGTCACCATTCAGGCGCAGATCCTGCAGCTTATTAAAGTGCTGCAACAGGAAATGGAGATGGGGGTGATTTTCATCACCCATGATATGGGCGTGGTGGCGGATATTGCCGATCGCGTACTGGTGATGCACCAGGGTAATGCCGTGGAAACGGGCAGCGTAGAGCAGATTTTTCATACGCCTGTTCACCCCTATACCCAGGCGCTGCTGGCGGCGGTGCCACGTCTTGGGGCAATGAACGGCAGCGATTTGCCGCGACGCTTTCCGCTGATATCGCCGGGTGAACCCGGTACTCAGGAAACTGAACAGGACACCGTGGTGCCGGGTAAACCGATTCTGGAAGTCCGGGGGCTGGTGACGCGTTTTCCCTTGCGCAGCGGGTTGTTTAATCGCGTGAAGCGCGAAGTCCACGCCGTCGAAAATGTCAGTTTTGATCTCTGGCCCGGTGAAACGCTGGCGCTGGTGGGGGAGTCCGGCTGTGGCAAATCCACCACTGGCCGGGCGCTGCTGCGGCTGGTGGAGTCTCAGGAAGGGAGCATCACCTTTAACGGTGAACGTATCGATACCCTGCCTTCCGGTAAGCTGCAGGCGGTAAGGCGGGATATTCAGTTTATTTTTCAGGATCCGTATGCCTCCCTCGACCCGCGCCATACGGTGGGGTACTCGATCATGGAGCCGCTGCGGGTGCATAACCTGCTCGACGGTGACGCCGCGCAGCGTCGTGTCGCCTGGCTGCTGGAGCGCGTGGGACTGAAACCGGAACATGCCTGGCGTTATCCGCACGAATTTTCCGGTGGCCAGCGGCAGCGCATCTGCATTGCCCGCGCGCTGGCGCTGAACCCGAAAGTGGTGATTGCGGACGAATCCGTCTCGGCGCTGGATGTCTCCATCCGCGCGCAAATTATTAATCTGTTGCTCGACTTGCAGCGGGATATGGGGATTGCGTTCCTGTTTATCTCGCACGATATGGCGGTGGTTGAGCGTATCAGCCATCGTGTGGCGGTGATGTACATGGGGCAGATTGTTGAGATTGGCCCACGGCGGGCGGTATTTGAAAACCCGCAACATCCGTACACCCGTAAGCTGATGGCTGCTGTACCGGTTGCCGATCCTGAGCATCGTCATGCCCAGCGCGTGCTGCTGCAGGACGAAATGCCGGGCAATATTCGTAAACGGGGCGAGCGTATGGAGCGAGTGACGCTGCGTGAAGTCGGCCCGGGTCATTTTGTCGCCCCTCCGCGTCAGGACAATGCATTCTCGCGGTTATAACTTACAACAGGCAGGAGAACACAATGGTTAAATTTGTTGCCCGGACATGGCTGTTAGCCGCGAGCGTGACGGCAGCCCTGGCCGCCGCACCCGCGTTCGCTGCCAAAGATGTCGTGGTGGCGGTTGGATCGAATTTCACGACCCTCGATCCTTATGACGCTAACGACACGCTCTCGCAGGCGGTCGCCAAATCTTTCTATCAGGGGCTATTTGGCCTGGATAAAGAGATGAAGCTGATGAACGTGCTGGCGAAGAGCTATACCGTCTCTGACGACGGGCTGGTGTATACCATTAAGCTCAGAACCGGCGTGAAGTTCCAGGACGGCACGGATTTTAACGCTGAGGCGGTGAAGGTGAACCTCGACCGTGCCAGCAACCCGGAAAATAGCCTTAAGCGCTACAACCTCTATAAAACCATTGCCAGCACCCAGGTGGTTGACCCGGCGACGGTGAAGATCACCCTGAAAGAGCCGTTCTCGGCCTTTATCAATATTCTCGCGCACCCGGCAACGGCAATGATCTCGCCTGCGGCGCTGAAAAAATACGGTAAAGAGATTGGCTTCCATCCGGTCGGCACCGGCCCGTATGAGCTGGTTACCTGGAATCAGACCGATTTTGTGAAGGTGAAGAAATATACCGGTTACTGGCAACAAGGGTTGCCGAAGCTGGATACCATTACCTGGCGTCCGGTGGTGGACAACAACACCCGCGCGGCGATGCTGCAAACCGGAGAAGCGCAGTTTGCCTTCCCGATCCCGTATGAGCAGGCGGCGATCCTGGCGAAAAACAGCAAGCTGGAGCTGGTGGCCAGCCCGTCCATCATGCAGCGCTATATCAGCATGAACATCACGCAGAAACCGTTTGATAACCCGAAGGTGCGTGAAGCCATCAACTATGCAATTAACCGTCAGGCGCTGGTGAAGGTGGCCTTTGCGGGCTTCGCGACCCCGGCAACTGGCGTCCTGCCGCCGACCATCGCCTATTCGCAAAATTATCAACCGTGGCCATACGATCCGGCTAAAGCGCGCGAGTTGCTAAAAGAAGCGGGCTTCCCGAACGGCTTTAGCACCACGCTGTGGTCGTCGCACAATCACAGTACCGCGCAGAAGGTACTGCAGTTCACCCAGCAGCAGCTGGCGCAGGTGGGTATTAAGGCGCAGGTTACCGCGATGGACGCCGGACAACGTGCGGCAGAAGTGGAAGGAAAAGGGCAGAAAGAGAGCGGCGTACGGATGTTCTACACCGGCTGGTCGGCCTCCACCGGCGAAGCGGACTGGGCGCTCTCGCCGCTGTTCGCCTCGCAGAACTGGCCGCCAACCCTGTTCAACACCGCGTTCTACAGTAACCCGCAGGTGGACAAAAACCTGGCCAACGCGCTGAAAACCACCAAACCGGAAGAGAAAGCGCGCCTCTATAAAGAGGCTCAGGATATCATCTGGAAAGAGTCACCGTGGGTCCCGCTGGTGGTGGAAAAACTGGTATCAGCCCATAACAAGGCGCTGACTGGCTTCTACATCATGCCGGATACGGGTTTTAGCTTCGATGATGCAGATTTGAAATAAGAAAACTCATGCCTGCAGGCGGTGATCTGTGGGATGAGAGGGAGAGGCATGCTGAATTATGTTTGTAAACGCCTGCTGGGGCTTATCCCGACGCTGCTGATTGTGGCGGTGCTGGTGTTTTTGTTTGTTCATATGTTACCAGGCGATCCGGCCCGGTTGGTGGCAGGGCCGGAGGCAGATGCTACGGTCATTGAACGGGTGCGTACACAACTGGGCCTTGATCAGCCTTTGTACCGGCAGTTCCTGCACTACATTGGCAATGTGCTGCAGGGTGATTTTGGCACCTCAATGGTGTCGCGTCGTCCGGTATCGGAAGAGATTGCCAGCCGCTTTATGCCGACGTTCTGGCTGACCATCGCCAGTATGACCTGGGCGGTGCTGTTTGGTCTGAGTGCCGGGATTGTCGCGGCCGTGTGGCGTAACCGCTGGCCGGACAAACTCGGTATGGCACTGGCGGTAACGGGCATCTCCTTCCCGGCGTTTGCGCTCGGGATGCTGCTGATGCAGATTTTCTCCGTGGAGCTGGGCTGGCTGCCAACCGTCGGGGCTGATACCTGGAAGCACTATATCCTGCCTTCTCTGACTCTGGGCGCTGCCGTTGCGGCGGTAATGGCGCGCTTTACCCGCGCTTCGTTCGTTGATGTGCTGAGTGAAGACTACATCCGCACCGCGCGGGCAAAAGGGGTGAGTGAAAAATGGGTCATTCTCAAGCACGGTTTTCGTAATGCGATGATCCCGGTGGTGACGATGATGGGGCTGCAGTTCGGCTTCCTGCTGGGCGGCTCTATCGTAGTGGAGAAGGTCTTCAACTGGCCAGGGCTGGGGCGTCTGCTGGTCGATTCAGTCGACATGCGTGATTACCCGGTCATTCAGGCGGAAGTCCTGCTTTTCTCACTGGAGTTTATTCTTATCAACTTAGTGGTGGACGTGCTCTACGCCGCCATTAACCCGGCCATCAGGTACAAGTAAGATGCGATTGTTAAACTGGCGTCGTCAGGCCGTTTTAAACGCTATGCCGGGGCTTAAACCGGATCATATCCGCACCCCGTGGTTTGAGTTCTGGCGGCGTTTTCGTCGCCAGCCGGTCGCCATGACGGCAGGGTTGTTTGTGCTGTTGCTGATTGTGGTGGCGATCATTGCCCCGTGGGTGGCTCCGTTTGATGCCGAAAACTACTTTGATTACGATCGGTTGAATGACGGGCCATCAATGCTGCACTGGTTCGGCGTGGACTCACTCGGGCGCGATATCTTCAGCCGCGTGCTGGTGGGGGCGCAGATCTCTCTTGCCGCCGGGGTCTTTGCGGTACTGATTGGCGCGGCGACAGGCACCGTACTTGGCCTGATTGCCGGGTATTACGAAGGCTGGTGGGACAGGATCATCATGCGTATATGCGACGTCTTGTTTGCGTTCCCCGGCATTCTGCTGGCGATCGCTGTCGTCGCGATTATGGGCAGCGGTATGGCGAACGTGATTGTTGCCGTGGCGGTCTTCTCGATCCCGGCATTTGCCCGTCTGGTGCGCGGCAACACGCTGGTACTTAAACAGCAAACCTTTATCGAGTCGGCGCGCAGTATGGGGGCCAGTGATGCCACCATCCTGTTCAGCCATATTCTACCGGGGACGGTGTCGTCCATCGTGGTCTATTTCACAATGCGTATTGGCGTGTCGATTATCTCGGCGGCCAGCCTGTCGTTTCTGGGGTTAGGGGCACAACCACCGACGCCGGAATGGGGGGCGATGCTGAATGAGGCGAGGGCGGATATGGTGATCGCACCGCATGTGGCGATATTCCCGAGCCTGGCGATTTTCCTGACCGTGCTGGCATTTAACCTGCTGGGGGATGGGCTGCGCGACGCGCTGGATACGAGGATTAAGGGGTGATGGGGTCTGGAGATACCCTCTCCGGTTTAAAATACAACGAACAGGAACGAAAATATGATCAGGAAGACACCTCTTGCACTCACGTTGTGTGCCTTGCTAACGAGCACGCCTCAGGCGTTGGCCTCTTTCGATATGAGCGATTGCCAGTGGAGTGATGCTCGCTGTCTGCTTAAAGGCGACCCGACGCTGACGCCCGGCAACGATTCGCGTGATAACCTGCTGCGGCTGCTTAGCGAAGAAAAATCGTACGCTTTACCCGTACAGGCCATGCCTTCTGACATTACCCGTTCGCGGGACTTCTATTTTGCTTATCATCCGCAGTGGGATGCAGTAGCGCTGCCGCCCGCCACGACCCCGGCGAAAAATGAAGACGAGACGCTCACCCGTCAGATGGCCGGGCTGAAGATCGATCCTGCTCAATTTACGTCTTCAGGTACCACTGACTCCCTGGGAACATCTGATTACGATAGAGAAGATCGGTTTGTCAGTTACACGCTCGATGCCGTTAGCCAGTTTAATGCCGCTCTGCTCGCTGATACGACGCTGACGCCTGAACAGCGTCACTCGCTGGCGTTAGCGCGTATGAAGCAATTTTATGGAACCGATATAAAAGCGCTGACGGAAACCCTGAACGCATTTCCGGCTGACTCAAACGCCATGTTGTTTAGTCGCTACATTACGGGCGTCGCGCATTTCTATGGCGGTGATTATGACGCCGCAACGCAGGATTTCACCCTGTTGCAGGGGAGCAAGCAGCCCTGGCTGGCAGAAACTGCGCAATATATGCTGATGCGTACAGCACTGAACAAAAGCAGCCAGAACAGCGTCGGGCAGTATGGCGATTTTGACGTTACGCGGGTAAACCGCGAAGACGCGTTACTCGCGCAAAAAGAGGCGCAAGCTTATCTGCAGCATTGGCCGGAGGGGCGGTATGCCGACTCTGCGCGCGGTATGTTGCGTCGCATCAACTGGTATCTGCAGGCATGGCCGCAGCTGGCGGGGCTGTATGAGCAGGCCTTCCGGCACGCCGCCAATGCCCAGGAAATGCGTGAGCAGGTGACCGAAT
Source organism: Enterobacter cloacae complex sp. 2024EL-00214 (assembly GCF_043945575.1). Taxonomy (NCBI): domain Bacteria; kingdom Pseudomonadati; phylum Pseudomonadota; class Gammaproteobacteria; order Enterobacterales; family Enterobacteriaceae; genus Enterobacter; species Enterobacter cloacae complex sp. 2024EL-00214. Next base: position 151,901 of record NZ_JBIMRC010000011.1, read on the forward strand.
ATGATAATGTTTTCGGCCGGCAATTCTTAGAGCAACCTGTGAGCGAGCCATTCCCCGATGCGCCGCTGGTCAGCTATGTTGAGCTCCTGCGTTCCCTGCGCCTGAACAGCAGCAATAAGCCCGCGTTAACCCAGGAACAGCTGGACGCCAGCAAACCCGTCTTCGAAAAGAGTGGGAAACTGCCACTGTGGCAGGATCTTCAGTTAAATCTCTGGCAAGCAACAGGCAACGGTGACGCCATTCTTCAGGCGGTGAAACCCGCGAAAACACTTCCTCCACACGATATTCTCGCTTTCAGCGAACAGGTGTTATACGGCGATGCGTTGATGGGGAAAAAGCAGTGGTCAGCGGCAAAGACCTTCTGGCAGCAACTCCTGAAACTCAGTCAGGATAATGAGCAACAGCAGTATGTACAGGCAAAACTCGCGGCAACGCTGGTATATAACGGAGATGTGGCAGAAATCTTCGCTCCGGACAGCGCGATCACCAATCTGCGTTTTCGCTCCAGAGTGCTGAAAACGCAGGCTTCTCCTGAACTGTTACGTCAGCAGGCTTCCGCGGGGCCGAATGCTGAAGAGCGCACGATTGCCCTGCATACGTTGCTGGTCCGGGATTTAACCGAGAACCGTTTTGGTGACTGGTTAAACGACAAAAAGCTCATCAGCGGCATCACTCCACCGGTCATTGGTGAAGCCTTTGACGATGTCAATTTGAGCACCTTTGCCTGGAATGGCGATGATAAACAAGCCGGTTATGTCTGCCGTAACCTGGAGGACACGGTCACGGTGCTGAGTAACAATGCCGAAGATGCTCACGCTCTGAATTGTCTGGGCGAGTTTTTCCGTAACACACAAACACGGGTCGATTTATGGAAAGACGGTGCAGGTAATGATGTGCTGGAGGCCGCCATCAACCGCAAACAGCCGTGGGGGCAGTATGATCGCCAGAGCTACTACCAGCAGGTCATGAGTTCGTCAAAAGCAGAGCCGGAAGACAAAAGCTATGCGCTATACAGGGCAATCCTGTGTTATGCCCCATCTGGCGCGAATGAATGCGGTGGTGAAGAGGTGGATAAACGACAGCGTAAAAGCTGGTTCACGCAGTTGAAAACAGAGTATCCGGGAAGCCCGTGGGCGCAAAAACTCAAGTATTACTGGTAATTGCGCTGCTGACCGGTCAGGTGCGGGCGACGGAGATCGTGGAACCTCGTCAGCACCAGGCTTTCTGGCTATGGTCTGGCGTGAAGGCCAGCGATGCACTGCAAAACGCGCAAGTCGTCTATCTGCACCAGGGGGAAGTGCTGGTTCGTTCAGGCGAGGTGGTGTTTCAGCGGCTTGGCCTGCCGGTTAGTCGCCTGACATTTCCGTCTGTCTGGATTACTGTGCGTTTCACGACCCTCGACGTGCCGGAAGATATACCGGCGCGGATCGCGCGGCTGCTCCGGCGGTGGCAAGCGGCAGGAAACAAGGTCGTCGGCCTGCAGGTTGATTTTGATGCAGCAACGCATCAGCTTGCCGATTACGCATATTTTTTACGACAGTTACGCCAGCAGTTGCCACCAGAGTTTGCGCTGGGCGTGACGGGCCTGCTTGACTGGGCCAAAACGGGGGATGTCGCGACGCTGAACGCCCTTCCGGTTGATGAGCTGGTCGTGCAGAGTTATCAGGGGCGACGTACCGTGGCGAATTATCAGGACTATTTGCCTGCTCTTACGCGCCTGAACATTCCGTTTAAGCTCGGGCTGGTGCAGGCCGGGAATTGGGATCGAAAGGCAGAAGCGCAACTGGAACAATCGCGCTGGTATCGTGGAACGGTGGTGTTTATGCTGAACTCAGCCTATCAATAGGCTCGTTCGTCCCCTCTCCCCAAAAGGGAGAGGGTCAGGGTGAGGGGGGAATTAAACCCGGCTACCCCACAAATCATACTCGTCGGCGTTTTCAACTTTCACACGAATGATATCACCCGGCTTCACGTTGGTTTCCCCGTTCAGGTACACCGCGCCGTCGATTTCAGGGGCATCCGCCATGCTGCGGCCAATCGCGCCTTCTTCGTCGACTTCATCGATAATCACCAGAATTTCGCGACCCACTTTTTCCTGCAGACGTTCAGCAGAAATCTGCTGTTGCAGCTGCATAAAGCGGTTCCAGCGTTCTTCCTTCACCTCTTCAGGTACCTGATCAGCCAGTTCGTTGGCGGTTGCGCCTTCTACCGGGCTGTATTTGAAGCAGCCTACGCGATCCAGACGCGCTTCTTTCAGGAAGTCCAGCAGCATCTGGAAATCTTCTTCGGTTTCACCCGGGAAGCCGACGATAAAGGTGGAACGCAGGGTCAGATCCGGGCAGATTTCACGCCACTGTTTGATGCGCGCCAGCTGGCGGTCAACGGAACCTGGGCGTTTCATCAGCTTCAGAATACGCGGGCTGGCATGCTGCAGCGGAATATCCAGGTACGGCAGGATCTTACCTTCTGCCATCAGCGGGATGACGTCGTCAACATGTGGGTAAGGGTAGACGTAGTGCAGACGCGTCCAGATACCCAGCTTAGAGAGCTGTTCGCACAGGCCGACCATGCTGGTTTTTACCGGCTCACCGTTGTGGAAGCCGGAACGGTGCTTCACGTCCACGCCGTAGGCAGAGGTATCCTGGGAAATGACCAGCAGTTCCTTCACGCCCGCGTCGGCCAGACGCTTAGCTTCTGCCAGCACTTCGCCAATCGGACGACTCACCAGATCGCCACGCATAGACGGGATAATGCAGAAGGTGCAGCGATGGTTGCAGCCTTCGGAAATTTTCAGGTATGCATAGTGGCGCGGCGTCAGTTTCACGCCCTGTTCCGGTACCAGGCTCAGGAACGGGTTGTGCTTTGGTTTTGGCACGTAGTGGTGAACATGTTCCAGCACCTGCTCGTAGCTGTGTGGGCCAGTGATTTCCAGCACCTTCGGGTGTACTTCGCGGATTTGATCCACTTTTGCGCCCAGGCAGCCAGTCACGATGACTTTGCCGTTTTCAGTCAGGGCTTCACCGATGGCTTCCAGAGACTCCTGAACCGCACTGTCGATAAACCCGCAGGTATTGACGATCACCATGTCGGCGTTGTCGTAGCTTGGCACCACGTCATAGCCTTCGGTGCGAAGTTCGGTCAGGATACGTTCAGAATCCACCAGGTTTTTCGGGCAGCCCAGGGAGACGAAGCCGATTTTCGGCTGGTGCGTAACATTGCTCATAGGTTAAAAATTCATCAATTATGGAGTTATCAGGGCGGGATTTTACAGCGTTCTGCAGGGGATTTATACAGGTCTGTGTGCTGATGTGGCCTGGTCCGGGTTAACCGCTTTGCTAACCAACACTGTTTAGAATTACTTATCCCGGCTTTAAGCGTTGCTAATTGGCTAAAAAAGAAGCAGGCGGTATCTTTCATCCCATCAACAACACTGATGAGGTTATTAATGAAAGATATTCATGTGCAATCCAAAGTTGCTATGGCCAAAACCCTTCACGCTCACGGCGTAAACCTGCCTTACATTGCGGTTGCGACCGGACTGACCCCGCGCAAAATTAGATCTGAATTAAAACTTGCCATTAAAAATAAAATTAATAAACGCAAAATGTAATCCCTGCATTATTCCAGATTCCACTTTTATCTGTTTACCCCCAAATTTATTCAGTTACCTGAAGAGGGTTTCCTATGCAAAATTCCGTTGTTCGCACAGCTTATCGCACCGACATTGAAACGCTGAAAAAAACGATTGTCGAAAAATTACTTTATATCGTTGGTAAAGATCCGGTCATTGCCACCAACCGTGAATGGCTAAATGCCACGCTGTACGCCGTGCGCGACCAGCTGGTCGAGCGCTGGCACCGCTCTAACCGCGCGCAATTTTCTCAGGACGAGCGGCAGGTCTATTACCTTTCAATGGAGTTTTTAATTGGTCGGACATTATCCAATTCTCTGTTATCTCTGGGGATTTATGATGATGTCAAAGGCGCACTGGAGTCCATTGGGCTGGACCTGGAAGAACTTATCGATGAAGAAAACGACCCGGGGTTAGGCAATGGCGGTTTGGGCCGTCTGGCGGCCTGTTTCCTGGATTCGCTGGCTACGCTTGGCTTGCCGGGTTGCGGGTACGGTATTCGCTATAATTACGGCATGTTCAAACAAAGTATTATTGATGGTCGCCAAAAAGAGACGCCGGATTATTGGCTGGAATATGGTAACCCGTGGGAATTTAAACGCCATAATACCCATTATAAAATCCGCTTTGGCGGACGGCTTCAGCACGAAGGTGGTAGAACCCGCTGGGTTGATACTGAAGAGATCCTGGCCGTGGCACACGACCAGATTATTCCCGGTTATAAAACGGATACCACCAATACGCTGCGTCTGTGGAATGTCCAGGTGAATAGTGAGATTAATTCCGCTCGCCTTGCGCAGGAGGATGTTTCCCTGCCGGAGGAAAATAGCTATCACTACGACAAAATCTCGCGGGTACTCTATCCGGATGACTCGACGGAAGCCGGGCGCGAATTGCGTCTGCGTCAGGCCTACTTCCTGGCCTCGGCGACGATTCAGGACATCCTGAATCGCCATTATATGCTGCATAAAACATGGGATAACCTGGCCGGGAAAGTGGCCATTCATCTCAACGATACGCATCCGGTACTCTCCATTCCGGAGCTGATGCGCGTGTTGATCGATGAGCATAAATTCAGCTGGGAAAAGGCCTGGGATATCACGAGCCAGATTTTCTCTTACACCAACCATACGCTGATGAGCGAAGCACTGGAAACCTGGCCGGTAGAGATGCTGAGCCGTATTCTGCCGCGTCATTTGCAGATTATTTTCGAGATTAATGACCGTTTCCTGAAGAAAGTGTGTGATGTGCATGGTGGGGATAGCGAGCTGCTGCGCCGCGTATCGCTAATCGACGAATCGCATGGCCGCGTGGTGCGCATGGCATGGCTGGCGGTCGTAGCCAGTTATAAGGTAAATGGCGTCTCTGAACTGCATTCTGATTTGATGGCGCAGTCGTTGTTTGCTGATTTTGCGCGCATCTTCCCGACGCGTTTTACCAACGTGACCAACGGGGTGACTGCCCGTCGCTGGCTGGCGCTTGCCAACCCGTCGCTCTCCGACGTGCTGGATACCAACATTGGCCCGGCCTGGCGAACCGACTTAAACCAGCTCAGCGATCTGAAATCCTGTATTGATTATCCAACGGTAAACGCGGCTATTTGTCGGGCGAAACGGGAAAATAAAAAGCGTCTTGCCGACTACATTGCCACGCACTTTAACATCGTGGTTAACCCCGGGGCGCTGTTCGATGTGCAGGTGAAACGTATTCATGAATACAAGCGTCAGCTGTTGAACGTGCTGCATATCATCACCCGTTATAACCGCATCAAGGCCGAGCCGGAGGTGAACTGGGTCCCGCGCGTCAATATCTTCGCCGGTAAGGCCGCCTCGTCGTACTTTATGGCGAAGCAAATTATTCGTCTGATTAACGACGTGGCGCAGGTGGTGAATAACGATCCGCAGATAGGTAACCGGCTCAAGGTGGTCTTTATCCCGGATTACAGCGTCAGCCTGGCACAGATGATTATTCCGGCAGCCGATCTCTCTGAACAGATTTCGCTGGCGGGGACCGAAGCCTCTGGTACCAGCAACATGAAATTTGCACTTAACGGCGCGCTGACCATCGGTACGCTGGATGGGGCGAATATTGAGATGCGTGAGTATGTTGGCGAGAACAATTTCTTCATCTTCGGCAATACGGCAGAAGAAGTGGAAATGCTGCGCCGTGGCGGCTATAACCCGCACGATATCTTTGAGCAGGATGAAGCGCTGCACCAGGTGCTGACGCAGATTGGCACCGGGAAATTTAGCCCGCAGGAGCCAGGGCGTTACCGTAACCTGCTGGATTCATTAATCAATTTTGGCGACTATTATCAGGTGCTTGCGGATTATCGCAGCTACGTTGAGTGTCAGGATCAGGTGGATGAGCTGTACCGTCAGCCACGGGAGTGGACAGCCCGGGCAATGCACAATATTGCCAATATGGGGTATTTCTCGTCTGACCGCGCTATTCAGGAATATGCCGACACTATCTGGCATATCGGCAAAACGCGGCTCTAGGTCGTCTGGAGCAGCAGATCATCCAGCACAGAAGAGAGCAATGTATTGCTCTCTTTTCTGTATGAGGAGTAAATGCTGAATTGCGGTAGTGGGAACGGTGTGTCAATTCGCCTGAGCTTGTACATCTCCGAGTAGGTGGCGAAGGCGCGCTCCGGGATAATTCCCAGGCACTGCGTTCTGGCGATGATAATCAGAATGGAGGCAAAAGAGGTGGTGAGCAGACAGCGGTCGCTGGAGCGGAATTTTTTGTCAACAATACTGCGGTAATAAATGATTTTTTCATTTTTGGTGTTATAGCCCACCAGACTGGCATTTCTGAACGACTCTTCATCAATCACGTTTCCGTAGAGCGAGTTATCCTGTGCGGCCACCAGCACCAGGTTCACCTTGCACACTTTCTGGCAGTTGATGTTGCTGTTTTCCACCGAAAGGGTGGAGAACACCACATCGGCCTGGCGCATGTTGAGCAGCTCGGTAATTTTTTGTTCGTTCAGGTCGGCAGTGCGATGCAGCAGGCTAATGTCAGAATTCGTTTCGAGGAGCTTTTCCGTTAATTCAGGTACCACCAGCGGGGAAACAAAGGATTCGGTATACAGAGTGACTCTTTTTTTGGGCGAGGGCGTTGAGCCAGGTAACAGTGTGGAGAGCTTGTCGATTATCGGAACCGTGTTGTCGTAAAGCTCATCGGAAAACACCGTCGGCAGCAGCATGTTTCCGCTACGAACAAAAAGGTTGTCCCCCATCATTTCGCGCAGTTTTCGCAGCGACTGGCTGACGGCAGAGGGGGAAATGTCCAGCATGTCGGCGACTTTAGAAATGCTACCCACGCTATAGATTAAGCAAAAGAGGGTGAGCAGATTCAGGTCAATCTTTGAAAGCGAACATATTTTTTCGGACACCGGTATTGTCGACATAATCCCTCCAGCACTGGCGCTGTCGCAGGCCATTCAATCCTGTAGAAAAAATAGCACATGCCGGGAATTTGTGCCCCGCTGGGCTTAAAGTTGTAACATTGTAAATGATGTTAATCAGTTATGTTTTATTGATCTGAAGCATTAAACTGTACAAAAAATGAACTTATTCTGAAGATGCATAATGGCTGACAGAGGAGGAAATAGCATGTCCGTTGACAGACTGAAACGCGATCTGCTTAACAAGCTGATCAACGCCCGAATCGACCTTGCCGCATACCTGCAGTTGAGGAAGGCAAAAGGGTATATGTCAGTCAGCGAAAGCGAACATCTGCGTGATAATTTCTTTGAACTTTGCAATTTCATGCGTGAAAAAGCACCCATCCTGAAAGCGGAATACGCTGAAAGTGAGCTGATTGCTCTGCGTCGAGCCGCTGAGGTGCTCTCCATTGCAGGGGTATGTTTGATGACCGGACGCCACGACTGCCCGACGTTTATAGCCGTCAACGCGGAGAAGCTCGAACACTGCCTGACTACGATCTCTCTTTGCATCATGTGTCTGAACGAGCACGCGACGCTTGAACAGCACTAAGCCCGGGGGAGGCAACTCCCCCTTCTGATGACATGTTATCTGTATGTTCTGACCGATGAGACGGACGGGTCGCGGTTGAAAATGAGCCCGTCCGGCGGTGCGTAATCAGCTTACCGGGATCATCACAGCATGACGATACGCCGGACGCTCGCTAAGCTGGCGGAGCCAGCGCTCAAGATGCGGACGTGGCGTCCACGTCAGGCCCATGTTGGTCAGGTTCCAGACGAAGGGCGCAACAGCAATATCCCCCACGCCAAATGTCTCACCCGAGAACCACGTGTGCTTCGCCAGTTCGTTGTCCATCATTGCGAAAAGGGCTTCACAGGCATCTTGTGCGGCATGGATAGCGGGATAGTCGCGTTCGGCTTCCGGCGTTCTGACTAACCCCATCAGGATCACACGGTGAGTGGGAGAGAGCGTCTGGTTTGCCCAGTCCATCCACTTTTCACCCTGAGCACGCTGCACCGGGCTTTCCACCCACAAACGCCCCTGGCCGTACTGAGCCGCGAGATAACGCACAATGGTGTTGGACTCCCATAGCGTAGCGTTGGTCTCTTCATCGCGCAGCAATGGCACCAGACCGTTTGGGTTCATGGCCAGATACTCCGCCTCTTTGTTGACCCCAAACTGCATGCCCGCCATCACCTGCTTAAACGGTAAATCCAGCTCTTCCAGCGTCCAGAGCACCTTTTTAACGTTGGTCGAATTGTTCCTGCCCCACAGCGTAATCATATTAACTCCCGAAATAGTCAAACAACCTGAGATGTGAATCAGAGCCAGCGATTTGTCATGGTGAGATAAACCTAACAATTACGCAACAGAAGACAAAAAAATCGTTCGAATCAAAGCGTATCCGAATGTTATTGCATAAACTTTAAAAACTTTACCTGGTTTAGGTTTCTTTAACCGTTTTAGTGCGCTATTACTCATCGCTTCTTGCGATACGGTGATGTGACATAATTATTTGAATGGATACTCGGGTGGCATTTATGACGCGAAAATTGACTTCTCTGCGCAGCCTGGCGGCAGGCTCTGCGCTCCTTTTCCTGTTTGCACCAACTCTTTATGCGGCTGAGCAGGCTGCGCCTGAAGCGCCGCCGGTTGATGCGCGCGCCTGGATCCTGATGGATTATTCCAGCGGAAAAGTGCTGGCGGAAGGCAATGCCGACGAACAGCTTGACCCGGCCAGTCTGACCAAAATAATGACCAGCTATGTGGTCGGCCAGGCGTTAAAAGCGGGCAAGATCAAGCTTGAGGATATGGTTACCATCGGAAAAGATGCCTGGGCGACCGGCAACCCTGCACTGCGTGGGTCGTCTGTGATGTTCCTGAAGCCCGGGGATCAGGTTTCCGTCTCAGATTTGAATAAAGGGGTGATTATCCAGTCGGGTAACGATGCCTGTATTGCGCTGGCGGATTATGTCGCGGGCAGCCAGGACTCGTTTATCGGCCTGATGAACGGCTACGCGCAAAAGCTGGGTCTGAACAAAACCACCTTTAAAACGGTTCACGGCCTCGATGCACCGGGCCAGTTCAGCACCGCGCGCGATATGGCGTTGCTCGGGAAGGCGCTGATCCACGACGTGCCGGATGAATATGCCATCCATAAAGAGAAAGAGTTCACCTTCAATAAGATCCGCCAGCCTAACCGTAACCGCCTGCTGTGGAGCAGTAACATCAACGTTGACGGGATGAAGACCGGCACCACGGCCGGTGCGGGTTACAACCTGGTGGCTTCCGCGACTCAGGGCGATATGCGCCTGATTTCGGTGGTACTGGGGACGAAGACTGACCGCATTCGTTTTAACGAATCGGAAAAACTGCTGACCTGGGGCTTCCGCTTCTTTGAAACCGTGACGCCAATTAAACCGGATGCCACGTTTGTCAGCCAGCGCGTGTGGTTTGGTGACAAGAGCGAGGTTAATCTGGGGGCCGGTGAGGGCGGTTCGGTAACCATTCCGCGCGGCCAGCTGAAAAACCTGAAAGCCAGCTACACCCTGACCGAGAGCCAGCTTACCGCGCCGCTGAAAAAAGGCCAGGTGGTCGGGACGATTGACTTCCAGCTTAACGGCAAATCGATTGAGCAGCGTCCGCTGATTGTGATGGAAGCGGTAGAAGAGGGCGGCTTCTTCAGCCGGATGTGGGATTTCGTGATGATGAAATTCCACACGTGGTTTGGGAGTTGGTTCTAAGCTTTTTGTCGGGTGACGGCCTGCATTCTTTTCCCCCTCTCCCTGTGGGAGGGGGGATCAGGCCGCACCGTACGACTCAATACATCAACTTAATCTGCTGTGCCTTCGCGTGTGCCACGATCTCTTCATCTGGTCGGCAATCACTCACGATGGCGTTAAAGCCCGACAGTTCACCCATTCTTGCCGCACGTACTTTGCCAAACTTACTGTGATCGACCACCAGGACATGGTACTGCGCCGCGTTTAACGCCCAGCGCTTCACCGGCAACTCTTCCAGATTAAAGCAGGTTGCGCCCTGACGGACATTCACTCCCGCCGCAGAATAAAAAGCGATATCCGGGCATAAATTGCTGAGCGTGTCCTGCAGATTCAGGGGTTTGAAAATCGCATTGCTGGCGTGGAACTCTCCGCCGCAGAGGATCACCCGACACTCGGGTTTTTCCTGCAGCGCCAGGAAGGTGTTCAGTGAATAGCACACGGCAGTAAAAGGGATGCTGCTGTCGATTGCTTCAATGATCCACGGCGTGGTGGTTCCGCAGTCAAAAAACAGCGTCTGGTGGGGCTGTACCAGTGAAGCGGCAAGCCGCGCGGCTTTGCGTTTCTCTTCAACCAGGCGCGTTTTTTGATCGCTTATCAGATAATGGCTGGCGCTACGCGGCTCCAGCACAATATACCCACCCAGCAAAACGACGGGGGCACTCTCGCTGTTCAGGTCACGACGAATGGTCATCTCAGAGACGCCGAGCAGGGTTGCAGCTTCTTTGAGGTGCAGTTTATCACTGCGCTTCAGCGCCTGTAGCAGCTGAGCTATGCGGTCATCGCGTCGTGTTTCCATAGATCCTCGGGCTGAAAAAGTGAACCCCCGCAGGGCGGGGGCTCAAGTGTAACCTGTCGGACTGGGGTTAGTCACGCACCCAGCCTTTGCGGATCGGGATGGCAAACAGGACGTGATAAACCCGGGACAGCCCGCGGTAGAGCACCTGACCAACGAGACTCCACAGGATCGCCGCGCTTACGCAGCCAATCAGCCCCACGAGGAAGCCACCCACCATATCCAGTGGCCAGTGGACGCCCAGGTAAACACGAGACCAGGCGATTGCCGCTGCAACCACCATCAGCAGTGCGCCAGACCACAGGCGATGCCAGAACAGGAATGCCAGCGCGAAGGTGAAGATCACCGTGCCGTGATCGCTCGGGAAGGAATCATCCGGCGCATGGTGCAGGAAGGTATAGCCTGCGTGAGCGACGAAAGGACGATCGTGCGGGAACAGATGTCCCAGCATAAAGCTCACCAGCACGCTCACGACGAGTGCCATCCCGACCTTGATAACCAACTGACGTCGTGCGGTCACCTGGTCGCGTGGACCCCACAGCCAGAGAATAGCGGCCAGGACAGGAACAATGCTGATCAGATCCTTTGCAAAAAAAGTGGCTGTATCGATCATCCACTCCGGTGACGCCGGGGTGGCGTTGATCAGATAAAACAGCCCGTAATTCAAATGCTCTAACATAGTGTCATTACCCTTTAGCAAACCGGGTGGATACCAGTCCGTAGACCACCACCTGGGAAAACCAGACCCACCACCCAGCCCACAGGTTGTGAGAGAAGAAATGTGCCCCGCGCATGACCTGCCCGTAACCCATTGCCAGCCCTAACACCACGCCCAGGGCGACAAAGCACCAGGCCAGACGTGGACGATCGCGCCAGAAAGCAAAAAACAAGCCCATCACCATAAAGCCGCTGGAGGCATGACCACCGGGGAAGCAGCGCCCAGGACCACTGTCTGCCGGAGCCGCGCTGAACAGAGGGTAAGAGACGGCCTTACCGCCATACTCCACCAGATCCCACGGGCAGCTGTGATGGCTAATACTTTTCAGCGCACCAACCACCAGCGCACCAAGCCCCATCAACAGCGCACCCGTCACCAGCTTTGCGTTGCGTTTGTAAGCGCCGTATAACAACGCCACTGCGCCCAACGCGATGGCGATGTACTTCGCCATCCGGTGGTTCAGCAGATCCAGCAGATGGTTTTTCTGCAGTGGAAAACTCTGGGTTGCCGCGTCATACCAAAAGCCGGTGATCCATTTATCGAGCGTTTCATCGCGAGATAGCCAGGTAAACAGCACGGCGAGGGCGATCAGCACGAAAAGCTGATAACCATAAAATCGAGCGGGTAAACGGTAAAGTTGTGTTGTCTTAATTGTTGGTAACTTAGACAATTCTGAACGGCTGGAGGTCTGTGCCATAATTTTGATCGGTGACATGAAATGGAGTTATCATAATAGTGTCAACTTAAGGAAACCTTAAACAAAGACGATATAAGCTTTATTTCTGTTTCTTCTCGATAACTTACTATTTCAGACTGCGGCAATTCATTACACTCGCCGCGATTTTTCACCATAAAGAGATTGCATGTTAAACCGTTCTTCTTCCGGTACGCGTCTGGGTCGTCAGGCGTTACTTTTCCCTCTGTGTCTGGTGCTCTACGAATTCTCTACCTATATCGGCAACGATATGATCCAGCCGGGTATGCTGGCCGTTGTGGAACAGTACAACGCAGGGATTGAGTGGGTGCCAACGTCGATGACCGCCTATCTGGCTGGCGGTATGTTTTTGCAGTGGCTGTTAGGCCCGCTGTCGGATCGTATTGGCCGTCGCCCGGTAATGTTAACGGGTGTGGTATGGTTTATCGTGACCTGCCTCGCCACGCTGCTGGCGCAAAACATTGAACAATTTACCCTGCTGCGCTTCCTGCAGGGGGTGAGCCTGTGCTTCATCGGTGCTGTGGGATACGCCGCGATCCAGGAGTCATTTGAAGAGGCGATGTGTATCAAAATTACCGCGCTGATGGCGAATGTGGCGCTAATTGCCCCGCTGCTGGGGCCGCTGGTGGGAGCCGCGTGGATACATGTTGCGCCGTGGGAAGGGATGTTTGTGCTGTTTGCCGCATTTGCCGCCATCGCTTTCTTTGGCCTGCACCGCGCGATGCCGGAAACGGCTACCCGGCTGGGTGAAACGCTGTCGCTCAAAGAGCTGGGGCGTGATTACAAATTGGTGCTGAAAAACGTTCGCTTTGTTGCGGGAGCACTGGCGCTGGGGTTCGTCAGCCTGCCGTTGCTGGCATGGATTGCCCAGTCTCCGGTGATTATCATCAGCGGCGAGAAGCTCAGCAGTTACGAGTACGGCATGTTGCAGGTACCGATTTTTGGTGCGCTGATAATTGGTAACCTGACGCTGGCTCGTCTGACGTCTCGTCGTACCGTGCGTTCGCTGATTATTATGGGCGGCTGGCCGATTGTGGCAGGGCTGATTATGGCGGCCGTTGCTACAGTGGCATCGTCGCATGCTTACCTGTGGATGACGGCGGGGCTGAGTGTTTATGCCTTTGGTATTGGCCTGGCGAACGCCGGGCTGGTGCGTCTGACGCTGTTTGCCAGTGATATGAGTAAAGGTACCGTGTCTGCGGCGATGGGGATGTTGCAGATGTTGATTTTCACCGTCGGTATCGAGGTGAGCAAGCACGCTTACGCGATGGGCGGCAATGGGCTGTTCAGCCTGTTCAACCTTGCCAATGGTGTGCTGTGGCTGGGGCTGATGGTGGTGTTCCTGAAAGATAAACGCGTCGGGAATGCGCTACAGCCATAAGTTTTTGTTCCCTCTCCCTGTGGGAGAGGGAACCAGACCGCACAGCGTCAATGAAATGGCGCTTCCCCGTTCAACACCTTCTCGATCACAGCCAGTACACCTTCGTCATTATTGTGCGGTGCTTCAAAGCGGGCGGCTGCTTTAATATGCGGCCGGGCATTGGCCATCGCAAAGCTGAACCCTGACTGATGCAACATCTCCACGTCGTTGCCGCTGTCGCCAAAGGCCACCACTTCGCGGTCGTCAATCCCCCAGCGTTTCTGCAAAATTCGCAGCCCGTTGGCTTTATGCACGCCGGGGATAATCAGGTCGATGCTGCCGTGGCCAGTAGTGACGGGCACCATGATGTCGTTGAGCTTTTCATGCAGCATTGCCTGAATGCGCGGAATGTCATCGTCAGAGACGTTAAGCCCGAATTTGAAGAAAATATCGTTCAGGTTGTCGAAATCATTCACCATTTCGAGGCGATGATAGTACTTCGCTGCGATGTCTTTGAAGACCTCGTCATACTCTTTCAGGGTGTAAGCACTGCCTTTCCCGCAGGCGATAATCTCTATGCCGGGGACACCGCTTAGCACGGTGGCGACGGTGTTGAAGTGGTCTTTCGACAGTTCGCCGTTAAAGACATCTTCCCCGGCGCTGACTACCCAACCGCCGTTTTCGGCGACAAACGCAATTTCATGCGCGATCTCCGGGAAAAACGAAATCAGCTGGTAATACTGGTTACCGCTGGCGACCACAAAGCGAATACCTTGTTCCTTCATGCGCGCATACTGCGCCAGAAAACGCTCGCGATTATAGGTCTTCGCGTCGCTCAGAAAGGTGCCATCCATGTCGACTGCAATCAGTTTAACGCTCATATCCCTTCTCCAGTGTCGTCTGTTCTGTTTCCGGTTTTGCCACTGCGCGCGCCACCAGCGCTGCAATAACCACTAACCCTAACACCACCAGCATGGCGCTGCGCAACCCGTAGTGCTCACCGAGGAAGCCGAGCAACGGAGGGCCCACCAGGAAGGCGAGATAGCCCGTGGTGGCGACCACGCTGACGCGCGTCGGGGCATCCGGGCCGGTATCGCTGGCGGCAGAAATGGTGAGCGGGAAGCCCAGTGAGGCACCCAGTCCCCACAGGATCACCGAGACTCCGGCAATCCAGTCCACATCGACAAAGATGATCATCGCGATGCCTAACCCACCGAGCAGGGCGCTGGCACGTACTACCGTGACGCGGCTGTAGCGGTCGATAAACCAGCCGCCGGTAAAGCGTCCGACGGTCATCCCCAGCGTAAACCCGGCGTAGATAAGCGAGCCGGACGTTGGGCTAAACCCGTGTCCGTCCACCATCAGCAGTGGCAGCCAGTCGTTGGCAGAGCCTTCGGCAAAGGCCATTGCCAGCACCACCACGCCAATCAGCATCAGCTGAATGTCGCGGTAGAACGGCAGCCCTTTTTGTACCGTTTTTTGTTCGTCAGAGGAGTTCTTACCCGTGCCGTCAGGAATGGCTCTGATGCCGGTCAGGATCGGCACAATACAGACCAGCGCCGCCAGTAAAATGTGCAGATTCGCGGCAATACCCAATGCCGTCAGCGCCATCCCCACACCTGCGCCCGCCAGCGTGCCGAGGCTGTAAAAACCGTGCATCATCGGCAGCACCGTCTTGTTCATCTCGCGTTCTACGGCAGCGCCTTCAACGTTGATGGAAACTTCTGCCGCACCGAAGCTACCACCAAATACCGTCAGCCCCAGGGCAAACAGAACCGGTGAGGCGAACCACAGGGCCACGCTCAGCACCAGCATCCCGGCGACTGCACAGCACATCGTGGTGCGGATCACCGTACGCGTACCAAAGCGCTTCACCAGCCATGCAGAGCAGAGAATGCCGCTCATGGAGCCTATCGACAGGCCAAACAGCACAATGCCCATCTCTGCCGTTGAGACGGACAAAATATCGCGGATTGCCGGGGTGCGTGTCGCCCAGGAGGCCATCAGTAGCCCTGGGATAAAGAAGAACATAAACAGCGCCCACATACGCAGCTGAAGGGCTTTACGGGGTGAGGTCTGAATCATCGGGGTAAACACCAGAAGTACAACAATAGCGACAACACTAGCAAGTTTGTGTACATTTGTACATAAACCACGTGAGGATTTTATGAGCAGACCACCGAACGACCCCCATCGCCGGGAAAAGATCCTGCAGGCGACCCTGGACACCATTGCTGAGCACGGTATTCATGCCGTCACGCACCGGAAAATCGCCAGTTGCGCGGGGGTGCCGTTGGGGTCGATGACCTACTATTTTGACGGTATGGAATCGCTGCTTGAAGAGGCTTTTACGTGGTTTACCCGCCAGATGTCAAAGCAGTACCGGGATTTTTTCTCGGGTGTGAACGGCCCGGTAATGGCGTGTGAATCGATCACGACCCTGATCTACAGCTCGCAGGTCACCACGCCGCACAATATGGCGCTGATGTACCAGCTGTATGCCTTTATGCACCGCAGCGCGGCGCTTAAAACGGTGATGCAGGACTGGATGAAGATGAGCCAGACAACCCTTGAGCAGTGGTTCGAGCCTGCCACCGCCCGCGCGCTGGACGCGTTTATTGAAGGGATGACGCTGCACTTTGTGACGGACAGGCAGCCCTTATCGCGGGAGGAGATCCGCGCGATGGTAGGGCGGATTGCAGGAGAAAGCGGCGGTTAGAGAGTGGTCGCGCCAGCCGTCATGTTCACGGTTGTTCCCGTCATGGCGTTTGCTGAATCGGACGCCAGAAACACGATGGTGCTCGCCACCTGCGCCAGCGTGGGCAGGCGTTTAAGCATTGTGCCTTGTGCCGCGCCGCCTAAAAACTGATCCACGGTAGTTCCCAGCTCCTGCGCCTTAATGGCAAACAGTTCACCCACATAAGAACCCGCCTGAACCGCGTCGGCAATCGCATGCGAACGTATGCACAGTACACGAATATTTTTTGGCCCTA
This sequence comes from Enterobacter cloacae complex sp. 2024EL-00214, assembly GCF_043945575.1. Classification (NCBI taxonomy): domain Bacteria; kingdom Pseudomonadati; phylum Pseudomonadota; class Gammaproteobacteria; order Enterobacterales; family Enterobacteriaceae; genus Enterobacter; species Enterobacter cloacae complex sp. 2024EL-00214. The sequence continues at coordinate 168,346 of NZ_JBIMRC010000011.1, forward strand.
ACTCAGCGGCAAGCGCCCGGGTAAAGGCTTCAGTGCCCGCGCACCCGATAATATGCCCGGGATGGCCCGGCATCGCCATATTTGCGGCAGGCGCAACGACGGTGATCATTGTTCCGGCATGCTCGCCACCCATACGGGGCGAGACAGCTTTGGTAATGTTGAAGTACGCGGTCAGAAAGGGATCGAACCCCTGCCTGAATTCAGCCAGCGTTAACGCTTCGATGCATTTGCCCTGATCGTGCATAAAGCCAGTGGCATTCACGGCAATATCAATGTGGGCAAGATCCGGCAGTGGTGAGGATTCGTCGAGGGTGTTGAAGATCAGGGTACTGGCTGAACCGCCAGCGGCGCGAATACGGTCAGCCACACGATCCAGTCTGGTTTGAGTGCGGGCAGCAAGCCAGACATGTGCGCCTTCACGTGCCAGGGCATATGCAGCAGCGCTGCCGATAGCACCGCTGCCACCAAAAATGACGGCGGTTTTGTTTTTGAGCTGCATAGTGGCACATCCTCACCCAATGAATGTGATCAAAATTATGGGCAGGAACGGGATTGATGCAAATATGCCTGGCGACTGGATGACACTGCCCTGCGCATATTGGCAGGGCAATCAAGGTATTACTGTCCTGAGTTTTTTTCCCTGGATGCATCACTTCAGAAGGTCGACACAGACGCGTAACCACAATCGGGCGGTATTGCTTAATCAGAACGGACAGGCATTGTGCGTCAGGCTTGACGGGGGAAAAGTTGATCTGTCGCCAGCGCTTATGGATTGCAGCACATATGAGCAAGTGTCTCGATGCTGCCAGCAGCGATCTGTTCGTGACTGATGACGTGAAGCCCGAACAAATTCGTCAACCAACGCAGGAGCCATCCGGAACACCGGAGCGAAAGCGGACACGCTGAACGGGAAATACTCCCCAGTGATTGGCAAGTAAATAATCACAAATCAAAGCCCGCGCAAGCGGGTTTTTTATGCCTTCTATCTCATGCCGGGTTCGATGCCAGGCTGGTCAATTTACGTGACTGCACCATACGCCACCAGTGACGCTATACCGTGTTCAGCATCTCCTTATAAAGCATCAATCAAAACAGATCGCGCCAACAGCGAGGCGCTGGGCGCGTCACTGCATGGCAAAAATAATCTTTCTCAGACAAAAATCGCACTACACCGCACCCGCCTGCGGTTTTTGGATCGTAGAAATTTTTCAGTTTTATTTTTCTACAAATCTGACTGCCAGCCAGCGCCATTACTGGCGGTTTAGCGGAAATCCCAAACTGAAAAGATTGAAAAGTATTTCATTTTTTTTCAGTTTCAAATATCGGTAGGGGAGTTTGTGGTGTTGATAACTTATTGATAAGTAATGTTATTATTAATTTTGCGTGCATGTATGAGGATCAAAGCTCAATGTGTGTTCAATCCTGAAAGAATGAAAATACAGTGCTGGAAAGGGCTGGCGGCGCATCCTTAGAATTTAAAAAAATGAAAAAGAACGGCGGCTTGTGTTGTATATATAAACAGGAATTGGTTTGAAAACTGTACCAATAACGCGAAAGTTTCGAAATTGGGAATAGATGCCTATTGCCGATAAGCGGTTCGCAGACGAGAAGAAGGCATGGCAGGAAATTAGTAACTATTGGCAAAGTGTTCTATCAAGCTGTAAATGGTAAAGATGGTGCATAAATCATTCTGCGGGGTTTGTGACTTTCAAAAATGTAAGTACTATAGTTCGTCAGATACTTGTATCAGGTAAGGTGATTATATGGATTTAAATCAATTATTTAATTCAATAGAAAGAACTATGCTAGGGAAGGTGCGAATAAGCAGGTCATTTCTTCCCAAGCTGACTCGCTGATTAAAATTTCGCGGATCTGGGCCGATTTTTTTCCCGCAAACACATCGAATCAGCCTATTTAGGCTATTTTTTCCACC